>JAMCQF010000228.1 GCA_023379605.1 Actinomycetota bacterium | reverse complement strand
CGCGAGGACAAAGGCCGATTATGCAAACATCACAAGGCGGTACCTGCTCCCTTTCTTGGGGGACACCCCCCTTGGCGATCTCACAGTCGAGGACCTAGAGGCGCTGTTTGCCACCATGGCAGCCCAGGGCAAGGCGCGAAACACGATCCGCCTGGTAAAGGCAACCCTCTCTCGTGCCCTTGGTCACGCGCTGCGGCGTGGATATGTCAGCTCCAATGTGGCCCTGCTCTCGATCCTGCCTGTCTGCGCAAAGCCAGCGCGACAGCGCAGGGTCTTGTCCCATGAGCAGGCCGCTCTTTTGACACAGGCGCTCTCTGGCGAGAAAGACGAGGCGCTGTGGCTGTCCAGCCTGCTTTTAGGGCTACGCCCCGGAGAGGCTGTGGCGCTTAGCTGGGATGACATTGACTGCGAGAATGAGGTGCTGCATGTGGCCAAAGCCAGGAAGTGGACCCCTGATGGATGGGTCATAGGACCACCCAAGACACGACGAGGTCAAAGAGCTTTGAAGATGCCTCCGAGCCTGGCCGAGGCTTTTAGGCGTATGGTTCCCAAAGAACCTCATGAGCTCGTCTTTGCCACCAGCTCCAAAACGCTGCTCAGTCCGTCCGGGTTGAGAAAGCGCCTCATTTGCCTGTGTGCCAAAGCTGGCATAGAGCCTCTCACCCCTTACGAGCTAAGGCATAGCGCAGCCAGCCTGCTCTCCGATAACGGGGTGCCAATTGAGATCCTCGCCGACCTGCTAGGGCACACAAGCACTCATATGCTTGAGCAGGTCTACCGCCACCGGGTACGCAAGGTGATAGACGTGACCTCGCAGGGCGCGCTGAGTGCAGGGTCCTCATAGAGCAATCCTTGGCCCACCGCCTGGCTCGGGTGCTGTGCGGACCGTTGTGCATCGGCGCGAATGGCCGCAGTCGCAACGGTTCTCAGCAAAATGTCACGCAATCTTGGCAGGAAGCCTTCGCCTGTCACGCAATTAGCTCACTGTTTGTCCCTATACAACACCTATACAAGACAGACAACGGCAGCTAACCCGGAGACATCTCATATGGCACGAACCAGACACAGCAGAAACGACAGAGACAGCGAGCCATATAGCACCTTCGCTCCTGTCCTTTACCGGATCGAGGAAGCCATGGACCTGCTGAGGCTGTCACGGACCCAGATCTACCGAGAGATGGACGCCGGTCGGCTTCGCAGCGTGAACATCGGTCGAGCGCGGCGGGTGCCAAGGAAAGCACTCGAGGACTACGTCTCTCATCTGGAACAAAACGCCGTAGCCCTACCGCACTAGGCCGCTTTTCCCTCCAGATGCACCGCTGCTTAGAACACCCCCAGCTAAAAGTGTGCTCCCTAGGTCTTTAGATCCATCCTCGGCAGGTCGATAAGACAAATCGAGCGACCATTCTCCGCTAGGCCCACGCGTGGTCCTAGGTTCCCGCTGTCATGTCGGTAAGGGAGGACCATGACATCCCATAGCTCATTTAAGACCATAGTCCACCTAGTCCTTTCCATCTCCACCGTGGTCTCAGTGATGCTTGCGGGTGCAAGCCTTGGAGTCCTTGCTTCCCCGCCACAGGCCGCTGCTGCGACCCCGCCCTTTAGCTGGTCAGCGCCAGAGTCGATCGACCCAGCCGTCGCGTCCTCCACCAACTCTTTCACTGGCATCTCCTGCCCAACAGTCGACTTTTGTATGGCCGTTGATGACGAGGGCAACTTCATGACTTACAACAGCACCAGTTGGTCTTTGCCGCAGGGAGTTGACGGCTCCCTTGAGAACGGAGACTACTTAGATGCTGTTTCATGCCCCACCGCCACGGAGTGTATCGTAGCAGGCTCAACAGCTCTTTATCTGACAACGAATCCTTCTGCCTCCTTACCAACCTGGACATCCATTTCTTTTCCATCATCTGGCCCATACTACTTAGAGTGGATGGACTGTCCCTCGACCACCGAATGTGTTGGGGTAACTGCCGCCTCCCCCTCAGATGAGTTCACAACGGTAACGGACCTCACCGCATCCTCACCGACGTGGAAAACTGCAACCGCAGATGGCTCAAACAACTTGAGCTCCATCTCCTGTCCATCTACCACCGAGTGCGTCGCCAGCGACTCTGCCGGTGACGTCATCACCACCACAAACGCAATAGGGCCGTCACCAACCTGGACAGTGGATAATATCGCTGGGTTTTTGTTCGTGGACGCAGTGTCTTGTCCATCTACTACCGAGTGTGTCGCATCAGCCGGTGCAAAAAGGTACCTGACAACGAACCCTTTCGCCTCCGCGCCAACCTGGAGCTCATCTGCTGGTCCTTCGAGCGCCTCTGTCAACATACTCGACTGCCCGTCCACCACCATCTGTCTGACAGCTGACTTCAACGGCGGCTCCACTGTAACCACCGACGCCACCGCAGCTTCTCCTAGCTGGACTTGGATGCCAAACGTCGATGGCACCAACTCCCTTGAGTCGATCTCATGTCCATCTACTACCAAGTGCGTCGCAGTCGATGATGTTGGAAACGTGGTCATCGCCACTGCTGCACCCACCAGCTGCTCTACCGGTGAAGTGATCAACCCTGAGATGCCAAAATGCGACCTTGTGCCCTCGCCCGTCTCTGGAGACGCTGCAACTCCAGGCACCACTACGTCAGCTCTGCCTGTCGTGATAACCAATGAGTCCAGCACTTCCGAGACGATTGACTCAGTGGAGATCGACTCGATGTCTCAGGTGGCAGCTGAAGACCTCTCATCGTCGTACTCCTCTGCCACCTCCACGCCCCCGGAGCGCACCACCGTCTAGCGCCAGGCCCGGCTCGATCACCCAGGCCCTGTGTGTTAACACAACCACTTGCGCTTGGCTCAACGCAGCTACTCTCGCTGCCACCGCTCCAAGCGGCGAGTCCCTATCCACCATTCCGAGTGCCACCACATCTAACCAGGGCTTCTCCGCCGCTGGGATCCTGGAGGTGCCCACGGCCCAGTTCACAGCGGGTCTGGCATCTGCTCCAGGAGCCCCGGACTCCTATGCGCAGGTGGCAACTGCCTCCCCTGCCACCGGCGAAGCCACCGTTACTGTGGCGAACCAAACCTCATCCGCGCTTTCGTCCTTCTA
>JAMCQF010000227.1 GCA_023379605.1 Actinomycetota bacterium | reverse complement strand
TGGGTGAAGACGGCAGGGAGGATGCATACCAGATCTCCCCGCGCGCACATTTGGAGGTAGCGGACGGAGACGATGTTACAGCCGGAGATGCCTTGGTAGAAGGGCCGAAGGACCCCAAGGAGCTCCTCGAGGTGAAAGGTGTGCGCGAGACTCAGCAGTACTTGGTAGAGGAAGTACAGAAGGTCTACAGGGATCAGGGTGTATCAATCCACGATAAGCATATAGAGCTGATCGTGCGCCAGATGCTAAGGCGCGTCTCAGTTGCCGAGTCCGGTGACTCGCCGTTCCTGCCCGGAGAGAGAGTTGACAGCCAGACCTACGCGCAGGTGAATCGGGAGCTTGTCCAGCAGGGCAAGAAGGCAGCTGAAGGGCGACCTGAGCTCATGGGGATCACAAAGGCATCTCTGGCCACTGACTCCTGGCTATCTGCGGCGTCTTTCCAGGAGACCACCAGGGTTCTTACAGAAGCTGCCATAGAAGGCCGCTCGGATCAGCTGTTTGGTTTGAAGGAGAACATCATCATCGGCAAGCTCATTCCTGCTGGGACCGGAATGAGTCGCTATCGCGACATAGAGGTTCTCACCCCCGAGGCCAAGAAGATGACCTTTTGGTCATCTGATCTGGAAGGAGAGACTCAGGATCTGGCTGCTTGGATGCGCGACGTAGGTCCGGTTGCCGCTTCTGAGCTGGAGGACTCATCTGATCTGCTCGATTCCGAACCCGATGTCCTGCAAGCAAATGACTTGAGCCTGCCACCGCCGGGGGTGGTCCGGGCGTCTGGACAGGAGGCAGACGGCGAGCCTGAGGGGCTAGGCGATCTAGGCGAGGGCGTTTCGTGACCGTCCTGATGCGTTGCGAACCACCAACTGGCCCTACTTGGGGCTTGGCTGGCTTGCCAATGCTGGCTCCCGTTTGCGATCGAGCCGGCATAACACCTAGCATGACCTCAGCGTGGGCGCGCCGTCTGGATTTGGGTGCAGGGCGGCCCCCAGTCCATCTCTGGAGCGCAAACCTCCAGACCCTGCAAAGATCCCGGAGATACATCGCGTGCCTACTATAAATCAGCTCGTCCGCAAAGGAAGGGAGTCCAAGCGCTCCAAGACCAAGACCCCCGCGCTGAAAGGCGCTCCTCAGCGACGGGGAGTGTGCACGCGCGTGTTCACTGCCACTCCCAAGAAGCCCAACTCAGCGCTCCGCAAGATCGCCCGCGTGCGGCTCACCAGCGGCTCTGAGGTGACGGCCTATATCCCAGGGGTGGGACACAACCTACAGGAGCACTCCATCGTGCTCGTGCGCGGAGGACGAGTCAAGGACCTTCCAGGAGTCCGCTACAAGATCATCCGAGGCGCTCTGGACACATCAGGAGTGCGTGACCGAGCCCAGGCCCGTAGTCGCTACGGGGTCAAGAAGGAGTCCTGACTTGCCTAGACACGGTGCCGCACCAAGGCGTGAGCTTGCTCCAGATCCGCTGTACCGCTCCGTTCTGGTCACACAGCTGGTCAACAAGGTGCTCCAGCGGGGAAAACGGAGCCTGGCAGAGCGCATCGTCTATGATGCGCTCGAGACCGTGAGGGAGCGGACCGACACCGACCCTGTCACCATCCTAAAGAGGGCCATGGACAACACCAAGCCTGAGCTGGAGGTTCGCAGCCGGCGTGTGGGTGGGGCGACCTACCAGGTACCTGTAGAGGTGCGCTCGCGCCGGGCCACTACTTTGGCGATACGTTGGATCGTGGGCTACGCCCGGGGGCGACGGGAAAAGACGATGGCGCTGCGTCTGGCCGGCGAGATCACAGACGCTGCGAACGGGGCAGGGGCCGCTGTCAAGCGCCGGGAGGATCTCCATAAGATGGCAGAATCCAACAAGGCTTTCGCCCACTATCGTTGGTAGCTTCCAGCGAGTGGCTGGCAATGGGCTACTGCTAGGCTGCCCTGTCCTGGCTTGGCGCGCCGGGATATTGCAGTGGCCTCTCAGCTGGGAAAAGACACATTGACGACGAAAGAGCAGCAGATCCACCATGGCCGATAGCCGACCGATCCGTGAGTTTCCTCTGGCCAGGACCCGAAACATCGGGATCATGGCCCACATCGACGCGGGCAAGACCACCACGACAGAGCGGATCTTGTATTACACCGGGAAGAACTACAAGATTGGTGAAGTCCATGATGGTGCTGCGACCATGGACTGGATGGTCCAAGAGCAGGAGCGAGGCATAACCATCACCTCTGCTGCCACTACCTGCAAATGGCGCGATACCTGGATAAACATCATCGACACTCCCGGACACGTCGATTTCACAGTTGAGGTGGAGCGCTCCTTGAGGGTATTGGATGGCGCAGTCGCCGTCTTCGATGCTGTTGCTGGCGTCGAGCCGCAGACCGAGACCGTCTGGAGGCAGGCCAACAAGTACAAAGTGCCACGCATGTGCTTTGTCAACAAGATGGACCGGATAGGCGCCGATTTCGATCGCGCAGTCGCGATGATACGGGATCGGCTGGATGCCACCCCAGCAGTGGTTCAGCTGCCTATAGGAGCAGAGGGCGAGTTCAAGGGATGCATCGACCTGCTCACAATGAAGGCACTTGTATGGGAGGACGGCACTGGCGAGAGCTGGGAGGAAGTGGAGATACCAGCCGAGCTGGCTGTCTCTGCCGAAGAGGCCCGCCACCAGCTCGTGGACGTGGTGTCCAACTTCGACGACGCCGTGATGGAGGCCTATGTAGGCGACGAGGAGATCACCGCAGAGGTGCTCCGCAAGGCCTTGCGCAGGGGCACCATCGCCAGCGAGGTAGTCCCAGTGCTGTGCGGCTCTGCGTTCAAGAATAAAGGCGTCCAGCCGCTGCTAGACGCCGTGGTTGACTACCTGCCGAGCCCCTTGGACATCCCTGCAACCAAAGGAACCAACCGCAAGGGCGACGAGGAGATAGAGCGCAAGCCCGATGACCTAGAGCCCTTTGCCGCACTGGCGTTCAAGATCATGAGCGACCACTATGTGGGCAAGCTCACCTATCTGCGAGTCTACAGCGGCACCCTGGAAAAGGGCAGCACGATCCTTAACTCCACCAAGGACACAAAAGAGCGCGTTGGCAGGATCCTGCAGATGCACGCCAACCATCGCGAGGACAAAGAGGTCATCTTTACCGGTGACATAGTTGCCGCCGTCGGGCTCAAATCGACTACAACGGGCGACACTCTCTGCGATCCTGCCCACCCCGTGGTGCTTGAGTCCCTTGAGTTCCCCGAGCCGGTCATCCATGTTGCCGTCGAGCCAAAGACGAAGGCCGACCAAGACAAGCTCGGTAAGGCGCTGTACGCCCTCTCAGAGGAGGACCCAACATTCCGGGTCCACACCGACCCCGATACCGGACAGACCGTTATATCGGGGATGGGCGAGCTGCACCTTGAGGTGCTTGTGGACCGGATGCTACGCGAGTTCAGCGTGGACGCCCATGTAGGAAAGCCACAGGTTGCCTATCGCGAGACTATCCGCCAGCCGGTGTCCAAGGTGGAGGGCCGCTACGTGCGCCAGACTGGAGGCCGCGGTCAGTATGGCCATGTCTATGTGGACATAGAGCCAACCGGTCCTGGGGGCGGCTATGAGTTCGTGGACAAGATCACTGGCGGGGTAATACCAAAGGAGTACATACCAGCGGTGGACGCGGGCATCCAGGAGGCTCTCACGAGCGGCGTCCTGGCCGGGTACCCCACTGTGGATATAAGGGTCACCTTGGTAGATGGCTCATACCATGACGTGGACTCTTCGGAGATGGCGTTCAAGATAGCCGGATCGATGGCTGTCAAAGCTGCGATAAGCCGGGCTAAGCCGACATTGCTGGAACCTGTCATGAATGTGGAGGTGGTGACCCCTGAGGAGCACATGGGAGATGTAATAGGTAACCTGCATGCACGCCGCGCTAAGGTTGAGTCAACTGACCAGAGGGGTTCCAGCCAGGTTATTCGCGCCCTGGTACCACTCTCGGACATGTTCGGCTACGCTACCGACCTACGTTCCAGGACACAGGGGCGCGCTACCTACTCGATGCAGTTTCATGCCTACCAGGAGGTTCCTGAGTCGATCTCCCGGGAGATCGTTGCCAGGGTTCGAGGCGAGTAGCCTCAGACCCAAAGCAGCGGTTGCTGCCTGGTAGCCACAATCACAGAAGCCACCGACCAGTAAATCATCACAGGCGACGCCGAGAGGAGTCGCCCCGAGACGAGAAAGCAGTTCCTTCCAAATGGCCAGCAGGACATGCTCTCGCGTC
>JAMCQF010000226.1 GCA_023379605.1 Actinomycetota bacterium | reverse complement strand
CTCCTTGGTGCTCCGGTGGTCGTGAGGCCAATACATTGCGCGACACCGGGCTGCCCGTCATCATCGTCACAACGCGAGGGCGTAAAACCGGCAAGGTGCGAAAGTTCCCTGTCATGAGGGTAAAGCAGGGCGATTCCTACGCCCTGGTTGCATCCAAGGGTGGGGCGCCGAGCCATCCAGAGTGGTATTGGAACCTGGTGGAAAACCCACGCGAGTGCGCCATCCAGGATGGACCGCAGCCATTTGACGTAAGCATACGAGAGGTGACGGGCGCAGAACGCGAGCAGTGGTGGGGGCGCGCCGTCGAGGCATTCCCTCCTTATGCAGAATACCAGATAAAGACCGATCGCCTGATCCCAGTCCTTTTAGCCACCCCCACCGGCTCAGTAGGCTCCGACGGCTGAGCCAAGCGAGCACAACCAGGGCTCTCGGCATCGTCTCGTCGACGAAGAGTCCTGTGGGCTATGGCCCAGGTGCGCAACCGTTGCAGTCCCGAGACTCGATACCCGCCCCCGCTCACAGCACGCCAGAGATCGCACCGCCCGAGGCTAACCCTCAATATCCACTGCCCGCTTGAGCACCTGGGTCACCGCCTCAGTGCGCCAACTCCGCGATGCTCACGACCATGAGCACCATCGCCACTACCAGGTAGACCCGCATTGCGCCAAGGACAAGACTGCGACCTGTGGAGCTTGGCAGCTGGCGGGTGAGGACTTCGGGTGGCGTCACCCAATCCTTGCGAGAAGCGAGATCAGTGGGGTTCGCACGCCACCGACCGGCCTTGCTGCGCTGGACTATGCCCACCGCGACGGTAGCGACCAGCACAGGAATGCCAAGAAGAGCGGTCACAAGGGCCACGTTCACAGACGGCCAGATCGTACCGACGGTGAGCACCAAGGAGAGCTCCAGGAGCATGGCGACGATCAAGGTGGCGATCACGTTCAACCACGGCGAGTTCACCCACGGGCCCAAGAGCTCTTTGTCGTTGCAAAGCAGCACCAAGAACCCGAGCGCCGAGGGGAGCAGCACGCCGGCAAGCACCTGGACGCCCAAGTTGATAATCCCAAGAGGTAGGTGTGGGATGAGCACTACCGCTCCGGCAACCAGGACGCTCAGCATGTATGAGATGTAGAATCCCTTGGCCTCGCGAAAGCGGGAGTTGAGCGAGCTGTTTATCCCGAACAGCTCTCCGATCGCATACGAGCTCGAGAGCGTGACCGTTGCCGCACCGATCATCGCCGCGTTCAACAGCACTATCGCGAAAGCCGTGCCGAGAGCGGGAGCGACAAAGTGGGCAAAGCCGGTCGCGATGTTCAGCGCGTTGGCTTGTCCGCCGGCCAGCTTGGTTCCGATAAAGGCCAGCGCTCCAATGATGACGAGCGCAGCACCCTGGAGGTTCGTGAAGATCGAGCCGATGAGGGTGTCAGTGCGCTCGTAGTTTGTAAAGCGGGTGCTTATCCGCTTGTCGACCACGCTTCCCTGCTGGAAGAAGAGCTGCCAGGGAGCGATGGTCGTACCAACGACAGCGATGATAAAGATCATCGCTGTCGTGGAAAGCCCACCTTGAACCCCTGGGATCGCAAGGCTGTGGATGGCATCCCCCCAGTTGGCGGCCCTGCCGTCTCCGGTGATGAACGGCAGCACGAGCATGACCATGCTGATCCCTATCATGGCCAAGACCAGCCGCTCCCAGCGGTAGAACTGTCGACCGAGCACTATGGCCACCAGCGCTAATGCCATGAGTGGCACAGAGATCACATCAGTAACGCCGAAGTAACGGGATCCAAGATCGATACCGATGAACTCGGTGAGCAACGTCAAAAAGTTGAGCACGAACAGGTCGAAAACACTAAAAGCTGCCCAGAACCTCCCGAAGCGCTCCCGAAGGAGCTTGCCATGTCCCACGCCCGTGACAGCGCCGAGCCGCCCGACCATCTCCTGGGCGACGTAGAGCACCACGAGCAGTATGGGGAACAGCCACAGAAGGCTGTATCCGAAAGCCTGCCCGGCCTGAGCATAAGTGGTCACTCCACCCGCGTCGTTGTCGCCAATCATGACGATGATGCCCGGACCCAAGATGACTAGGAAGGCAAAGATCCTCATCAACCAGCTGGGTGCTCTCGACTCCACCAGGTGCCGCTCGCGTAAGGTGCCGAGAGCTCCGCGAACATGAATCTCGTCTTCTGAAAAGGGTGTAGAAATCACATCCTTTACAGGCATATCTTCACCTCCTTGTCAATAGGTTCAGTCGTTGACACACATTTATCGATGAGCCCGGCCTGGGATCAGACGGCTCCTCATAAGGAACCGTCTGGTCAGGCCAACAATCCGCTCAGGTCTGCGATCTGGTGGCTTCTTGGAAGGAGCACTCCGGTCAGGTAGAGAGCACCAGACAGACAAGCCCGATCACATCTGGAGCTATCTCTACAAGCACCCTCGTCGCGCTGATCAGCCACTGAGGAAAACCGCTGGTGCGATGGGCCCTTCCTTCGACAGGGCGCGATGCATTAAGATTACGTGTAGACATGAAAGGTACCTCCTTGCGGTACGAGGATTTCGAGCCTTGCCGCGCCGTTGGACGCCGCTAGGCCTGAGAGCATTGCGCTGATCGTGCCGCCACAGCGATCTAGCTATGGAGACGTCGAAATAAGACGAACCCTAAAAGTCTGGGGCAGATAATGCCCTAGTTAAAGCGAGCCGCAAAGGACTCTGGTCCGGGCGACCTAACGGCCGAGGCTGGGACTCGGAGGCTCGCTTCTTCGTTTGGCATGTGACACTGCGAACACCTCCTTCAACAGCTCCCGTTGGATACCGGGGCCAGTATATAGACGGCCATGACACCTGTCAACGCTTTGACGTTAGATCTTTCCGACAAGCACGCGAGCTCCGCCTCGCACTTGAGCGCCTTGAGCGCCTTGAGCTACCTTGAGCTCCTTGGCCCGGTCCTCGCCTCTGCATGGTCGCACGCGACCCTGTATTGCCCACAAGGTAAAATCGAGGTAAGCTCAACACTAGAAGGGGAGTAGCTCCCGATCGGCCAGTCGACATACCGGTGCTATGGCATCCGGCTGCCGGGCCCGGTTAGCCGGGCGAGCGAGACCTTCCGACCCTACCAACTAGACGGTCGGACGGAGGCTCTCGCAGCACGGGCCTTCCATCCGAGGAAGGTTTCCCATGCTCCCAGTTCAAGTAAAGCCAGTAAGCCCGAGCAGGGCTGGCCGATGATCCTGAGCGTAGCTGCGGCCACCTTCGGCTTGATCTTCCTCGCCGAGCTACCTGACAAGACGATGTTTGTGTCGCTGGTGCTATCAGCTCAAGGCCGACCTTTAGCCGTCTGGCTGGGTGCCATGGCAGCTTTTGGCGCGCAGGTCGCTATAGCAGTTACCTTGGGAGCCCTCGTCCTAGATGTCTTGCCCCACACAGCTGTGCAAGCTCTGGTCGCATCGCTTTTCCTGATCGGTGCAGCGGTGTCATTTCGCGCTCGCAACTACAGCGACGAACAGGCCGACATAGCTTTGTCCCAATCGCCGTTAAAGACCTTTGGGCTTGCCGCGCTCATCGTATTCCTCGCAGAATGGGGAGATTTGACCCAAATAGTGACCATTGACCTAGCTGCCCGATACCACTCGAGCTTGAGTGTGGCAACAGGTGCTATCACGGCTCTCGCCGTGGTTTCTGCACTGGCTGTGACAGCTGGCAATGAGATCCTTCGCCATATACCGACGAGGATTCTGCGTATGCTCACAGCAGGCGTCCTGCTCGCACTTGGCCTAGCCCTGGGGATATCAGCAGCCCTTGGATAAGAGCACTTGGTTCAACGTTCAACGCGCCTTCCATTCTGGGAGGCGCTTAGTGGCAAAGGCGCGCGCTCCCTCAATGTGGTCTTCTGTCGTCTTAAGCACGCTCTGTCCCAAACGCTCCAACCGCCGTCCCGTATGTGCATCTATGTCAGCACATGTGTTTAGGACCATCTTTGCCATTCCAATCGCTAACGGAGCAAGCTTAGCCAGCTCGCCAGCCAGCTCCCTGGCTCCAGCTAAAGCTGATCCTTGCGGAACTATTCTTGTTGCCAAACCAATCTCACGAGCCTCTTTGGCATCGATCGCAGCCCCAAGCATGACGAGCTCCTTGGCACGACCCAGTCCCACATGCTTAACAAGCCTCGAGCAACCCCCAGAGCCTGGGATCAGCCCGACTCTCACCTCAGGCATCACAAAACGAGAACCAGCCCCCATAACACGAAAATCACACGACAACGCGAGCTCCACTCCCCCACCCGCTGCTACACCATCTATCGCAGCAATCACTGGAACCTCGAGCTCCTCTATCGTATCGAAGACATGGTGGAGATGCCGCAGGACCGAGCGGAACGGCCGCGTACCTGAAGCTCCCAGGCTCTCCATCTCGCTCACGTCCTCCCCTGCCGAGAAGGCACGACCCTTACCTGCAATGATGACAGCCTTGATCTCCGAGGAGCGGGCAACTTGCTCTATTGCGTGCGCCATTTCAGCGCGCATCGCGTCATTCCATGAATTCAGCTTATCAGGGCGGTTCAAGGTGATGAGGCGAACACCGCCTGGTTCGTCGTCAACAAGTAGGTACTCGTAGGCCGTCATGATTTCCCAGATGCGTAAGTGCTGATGCTAGGCCCGCTTGGTAGGCACCTACACAGCAGGAGGCCTTTCATGCAAGCTCGAATGTCAAAGTAGCTGCTACTGTCCCATCTGCTTTTCTCACCTCAGCACCAGAATCTGTCGGCACCACGCTCAACTCTTCACCTGGAAATACCGGAGCACGCAAGCGCGCATCGAGCGCTCTGAGGCTGGTTAAGCCAGTCTGGGCGACGATGGCGTCCACTGCCAAGGCCACGGTAAGAGGACCCTGGACTATGACACCGGGCAGTCCCGAACTCCTTGCGAAGGTATCATCGAAGTGAACGGGGTTGAAATCATCGACGGCTGCAGCGTACCTCTTTCTATAAAGGTGGCGGTCTGGATTTGGATAAGCTCTCCATCTGTGCCCGTAAACTCGGCCACAACCACAGCAAACCCATTGCTGCCTTTTGCGTAGCAGTCACCTACCGACACTGTCGCGTGCACCGTTTCTCCGAGGGCAAATGGACGTCGCCACTCATAGGAGACCCCACCCAGGAGAGCTGCTGATAGATCCAGCGCCAGACCTTCCTCTCTAACTACCGTATCCTCACCTCCTATCGTAGGTCCAAAGAAAGTTAACAGCATGCTCGTTTCACCAGCAGTCTCTGTTCCGATTGCGGCGGTAAGGTTACGCTGTCTATCGGGGCCCACGGTAAGGTCTCCTTGGAAGAGGACTTTACCCTTTGAATCTAGTCGCAATGTGTTCTCCTCTACTTCATCTATCGCTTAGATTGGCGTCTGTAAGTTCCAAGAGATTCCTGGGCGAGAATTGGCACTCGCGTATAGTGTCTATCACTCGTGTCACAATATAGTAGGTAACCGCTGGATCAGCCAATGGATATGACTGACATTTTCGTATCAGATCATCTAGATAATGATCGTAGACTAACATATCTTCTCTATTGGTCAATGCCAGCTCGACCTCTTCCTCTATGAGATCAACTGTGGGCGGGTCGCCGTCGAGTTTTCCTTCTACCCATCGTATAGAAACGAGGCTGCCGTTCCTTACGCCGCTTACAGAAAAGCTCCGTTCTGCGCTCACGGTGAGCCGCCGTCCGCGGCCTGCTTAGCCTGATCGACTCCATCGTGTGCCGTGAACGTTTCCAACTCTGGCATAATCTCTGCGACCTCGCCCAGCTGCCAGGCTGCCCAGTGCAAGTTTGTATCCGCTATGTGCACAGCTTGGTAAACAGCAGGGACACGGGTTCTATGGCTTATGTAGGCAATAAGGCTGCGAGCCTCGTGAATGAGAGCTAGCAACTTTTGAGCTTCCGCGCTTACCGTAAGGTCCTCGCTTGCACCCTTGTCTCCAAAGTCGTCGGCCGCTCTGAACTGGTCAGCTTTGGTGGAACCTGTGGTCATTGGAACTCTCCGCTATTGGTGGGCTGTCGGTGTGAAGCAGGCATAAGGCAGCCTTAACCTCTGTCCAGCTCTCGTTGGAGGCCTGTGGGGCGGTCATCCTGTATCCGCTTGGCCTTCAACTCGGACCTAGGCAACGAACCTATGGGGACAACTTCGACTGCCATGCGAAGCCCAACAGCCTCGACGAGGCGCTGTCTTATCTTGTCGGCCAGATCAGCCTCCGAAATAGCCGCATCATGCTCCGGCTCTGGCTCAATACGCACCGTGATCTCGTCGCTGTCCTTTTCCGTGTCCCTGGTGAGAACCAGCTGGAACGCATCACTTGCTCCTTCAATCCTGTAAAGTATATTCTCTATTGCAGACGGATATACATTTGTTCCTCTTACCGTGATCATCTGATCGCTGCGACCGAGGACTACTCCTTCCAGGTAGCGCCATGTTCGACCACAGCCACATGGAATGCTGTTGCGGTAGGCGCGGACCAAGTCGTGAGTGTTGTAGTTAACCAGCGGCTGGGCGTTATTTACGAAAGTGGTTATGACATTCTCGCCGACCTCTCCATCACCTACCTCCGACCCGTTTAGAGGATCACGGCTCCATGAAACTGTGTTCAGCTCATTCATATGCACACCCAGTCGTCCAGGGCATCCTGGAGCTATGGCGTCCAGCTCTGCGACACCGAGCAGCTCGCCCGAGATTGCTCCGTAAGCCTCATCCAAGCGATCGCGAACCGATGCCAGAGAACATGGACCGGGCTCACCGGCATGATAGGTATAGCGAATAGACGAAGAGCTTAGATCTATGCCTTCGGTCTTGGCTTGCGCGGCAAGGCGTAATGCAAAGCTAGGAGTTGCTATCAAAACAGTTGGTCTGTCACGAGTTATCGCTATCAGATGTTCTGAGGTAGTGTTCCCTCCTCCCGAAACAACGCGAGCACCTAGGCGACGTGCACCCCAGTAGGCACTCCAGAATCCTGCGTAGCGGCCCCAGTTGAAAGCGAAGTAGAACACGTCCGTAGGCCTAATGCCAAGCGCCCACCACCCGTATATCCATGACTCCCCATAGCGCTCGGTGTCATAGGCACTAAATGGTATGTTAAACGGCATGCCACTTGTGCCAGAAGTGGCTGAATGATGCGCAAGAAACTCCTCTGGCAATGAAATTGTACGTCCGTACGGCGGCTCCTCCAGCTGGAAATCCAAGAAGTCTGCCTTGTCGGTCACTGGTGCCCTGCGCTTGAAATCCGCTAGATCTTTTACGCTTTCTGGGTCGAATCGCTCCCTTTCCCAGAGTTCGCGGTAGAACCTGCTTGTAGCCCGAACGTAACGGAGGAGAGAGACAAGCTTCCTAAAGGCAAAGGCGTCAAGATTCTCGCGGGACATTGTCTCTGCCGGTTGGTTCCAAAAGGCTTGATCGAGCAGATCCCTGCGCCAATAGTGAGGCACCTGCTGGACTTGGTCATCAATAAGGGTTGTCATCATGATCTATAGAAACCGCCTATTGGCGTTATCGCTCGGCACTGCAATTCCCATTGCCTCGAGTAGAGGGCGGGTCTCTGTTGCGAACTTAAGTCGCAGCGCGGCATTGTCTTTCTCACGCAAACCCCACCTCACATACTTATCTGAAAAAGCAGACACAGAGCTGCCGAACATGTCCAAGGCAGCGGGCCACCATATCTTGACCTTCTCGTTCGCCTCCGCAAGTCCATCAGGCGTAGAGCAGATTCTCTTCAGGTTATTGAGGCCGAAGGTCGCGTGAAAGATCTCATCTTTGTGAAGCCTATCTGCAACATTCATCAAGGGCGCGTACCGAACGCCTTCCCAGGTCTCACCGATGTAACAGCCCACGCGATCTCCCAGGGCGTTGAAGAACGCCATGTCGCAAAAGGTGTCCCATGGAAGGTGGAATAGGTACTGCTTGATCTCCTGATTGACCGGGCCGCGACCAAGACCACTAAGGATCCTGGAGGTGATAACACCATGCTCCACCTCCTGCTGCATAAGGCGCGCATAAGTGACCTTCAGCTTTTCCGTAGGCAGCAGGCTCATGCCGCGTGACCAGAGCTTGTTCAACAGCTCGGTGTAATGGGGGTTGGTGGTGTTTTCCATGTGGTGCTCAAGCATCCGCACAAGCAGATCCCGGAACTCCTGAGGCATGCCGGGATCATCCTCACCATAGATAACAGGATTTACTTCAACCGTGTCGACCACAGAACTTCCTCCCCGGGGGCTCTTCATGTCACCATCGTGATTGTAGGATGAAACAGCACTTATGTCAACCTACTAGTTGGGAGAATTAATTATATGAGCGCCACACCCCAGGGGGATCTGCCGCGATCGTCCAAAGCCCACCGAGTCGACAGGGCCGCTCGCCGGCCTGGTCGCCCCAAGCTGACTGAGCCCTCCCCCCAGCATGTTCAACGTCTCGAGGAGATCGTGACCACAGCCGCAGGAGTGTTTCGCTCAAAGGGCTACGACGCGGGCACCTTAGAGGATGTGGCTGCCGAGATGGGCTTGAATAAAGCCAGCTTGTATCACTATGTAAGCTCAAAGGCAGAGCTGTTGCACAGGGTGTTCGACAGAGCCATCACCTTGGCTCTGGCGCGCTTGGACGAGCTTGGACACCTCGATGACCCTAAAGAGCGCCTTGCAGCTTTGATAAGCCACCAGGTGAGGATGATTGCTGAAGAGCCAGAGCTGTTCATTGTCTTCTTCGACAATCGTCCGCGGCTGGACGAGACCTACGAGGCCTCCATCCGAGCTAAAGAGCATCGCTACCTGCGGATCTTTGCAGAGGCTGTCAGCGCAGCCTCTGCGGCTGGCTGCATTCCCGCAGTAGACAGCCGCTTAGGCGCCCAAGCATTGCTCGGCATGACCACCTGGACATACAAGTGGTTCGACCCTGCTCGGGACAACCCGGAACTGGTTGCAGGCACCTTCATCCAGCTTGTCCTATCACAGACCGCCGGCACAGCCCGCCCTCACACCTCAAAGCAGTAGATGCTAGGCATCCATAATGCCAATGGGTTCGAGCGCGACTACCATCTGTCAATGGCAGGTTAGGGTGCTGCGGTGGTGCTTGAGCGCTCTACGCTATGGTATTACGGAGTATTCCGATCTTTTCTATCTCGACTTCCACCCGGTCGCCAGATCCGAGAAAGATGGGCGGCTTACGGGCAAATCCCACACCGTCAGGGGTCCCGGTGGCAAGCACGTCGCCCGGACGCAAGCTCATCACTTCCGAGACATAAGCTAGCACCTTCGGTGCACGAAAGATCATGTCCCCCGTAGAGGCCGACTGCATCGTCTCACCATTTACCCTGGTGGTGAGCTGCAGATTGTATGGATCTCCCACCTCGTCGGGCGTCACGACCACTGGCCCTATGGGTCCTGATCCATCGGCATTCTTGCCCAGAGTCCATTGAGATGCAGCCATCTGGTGCTCTCTCGTGCTCAGGTCATTGAAACATGTATATCCGAGGATCGCCGCGCCTGCAGCCTCCTCGCTCGCACCGTAGAGCCGTGATCCTACAATCGCGGCCAGCTCGCCCTCCCAGTCCAAGCGGGGCTCGCCCGGCGGCAGAGGGACCTTCTCGCCGTCTGCGACGAGCGTCGAGGCCCAACGGGCAAATACGTTAGGTACGCTGGGAAGCTTGGCAGACGCCTCCTCAGCGTGACGGCGGTAGTTCACCCCCACACATATCACCCTTGCAACATCTGGAACCGGCGGGACCAGATGGAGCTCTTCGACTCCCAGAGCAAGGGGCTTGCCGCCAGGGTTCGAAGCAGCCTCCAACCCGGCTGGAACATCTTTGTAGAACCCATCGAGGGTCCCAATCGTGAACACTCCCTCTGTGCCCACCACGCCCATGTAGCGGGTGCCGTCGATCTCATAAGCTGCCAGCCGCATCCTGTCCTCCTATGTCTATCTTATGGCTCTATCATCTCCCAGGATAGCTGCAGGCATTTACTGCCCACCCAACCCTAGGCAGGGGCCAAGTCCTGCTTGGCAAGGAACTCCTGGTTCACGTACCCATCCGCGCCATGAGCGGCAACAGATGCCTCCAGCCTGGCCATGATCGCCTCGATCGGTTCGGTCAGATCCACATCGTCTAGAAACGGCTGGCGCGCTGTCAACCCGGTTCCCCAGTAGACCTCGCAGCGGTTGTGGTCAGGATCATAGAAGTAGATCCCCACCGATTGCCATGCGAGACAACCATATCTATCTCCACGGCATTTTCCTTCAACTTCTTGTAATACTCAATGACATCGCTAAGTGAATCGCACCTGAAAGAGATCTGCTGGACAACCAGATCATCACCTACTCGCTCGCGCCCGCCGCAGAGCAGGAGCTCATGATGCTCAACTTGAGGACGGGCACTCATAAACACCATGCCCATACCTGGATCCTCATCTGTCACTTCTAGACCCAGGAGGTCCCTGTAGAACTCCTTGGAACGCTCGAGGTCCCGCACATGAATACCGACATGCCCGAGCCTGCTAATACTCGCCATCCGACCCCCTTTGCCAATGACCGTCGACAGCTCTTCGGACTAGATGCCCTTGCTTGACCAGGGAATTGACTCCGCTAATATCGAACTACAACTGTACACACTTCTGTAAAGAGAATACAATATGCAGCAATGACGGTCAAGGGTTCCCCAGGACACCAGGAGAACCCCTGTAGGTGAGAAGATCGGACACCAGAGCTACCATGAAAGCTGTACAGTTCTCCCGCTTCGGTGGGCCAGAGGTGCTCGAGGTCGTAGATGTGCCCGCACCTGAGCCATCAGCAGGCGAAGTCGTGGTGGAAGTCGAGGCGGTGAGCATCGGGCGGCTGCTTGACCTGGTAGCTAGAGCGGGAAGGCATCCCTATGCTCATTTCCAGCTTCCCCACGTTCTGGGCGCCGAGCACGCAGGCGTGGTCAGCGAGGTGGGTGACGGCGTTTCCGGTTTCACTCGCGGCGATCGGGTGGCGGTGTTCCCGACGGTGACCTGCGGGAGGTGCCGATGGTGCCTTTCCGGTCGGAGCGAGGCCTGCCCTGAGCTCGAGCTTATAGGGGTTCATCGTCCTGGGGCCTACGCGGAGCTCTCATGCGTGCCCGCGAGCAGCCTTCAGCGGCTGCCAGAGGGTGTCAGTGCCGTAGAGGCTGCCGCACTGGCCCTCGTTGGCTCTGTTGCTTCCAATCAGCTACACCGCTCAGGAGTAGGGCGTGGAAGCTGGGTCGTCGTCCAAGGTGCGTCCTCTGGGCTCGGTTCTGTCACCGCTTCCTACGCCCGCTGGCTCGGTGCGCACGTAATAGCGCTCTCACGCTCCGCGTGGAAACGTGAGCGACTCTCAGAGCTTGGCTTCGACGCCGTGCTCGATCCTTTTGACAGTGCCACAGTCGGTGTCGTGGCGGAGCTCAGCGGAGGCTTCGGGGCAGACGTAGTGATAGATGACATTGGCGACACCGATCTATGGCAGGTCTCCCTCGCGCTGCTTGCCCCGTGCGGGACCCTTGTCAGTTCGGGAGCCTTCCTCGGTGGAAAAGCTGGGGTGAACGTGCTTGAGCTCTACAGCAAGAACCAGCGGATTGAGGGCATTCGAACCGGAAACGGAGCCAGCAGTGCCGCTTTGTGGCGCGCGGTGAAAGAGGGATTCCGCCCGGTGGTTGACAGGACTTTCCCCCTCGAGGAGGCGTCGAAGGCCCATGAGTACCTGGAGCATGGTGACAACTTCGGCCGGGTCCTTTTGGTAACGCAGTGAAAGTCGGATGGGACCTCGGTGATGATCACTATGCCCACTGGATCCTCAAAGGCCTCTAGACCATGAGCAACCCTGGGGCGATCTCCAAGGTTCGCGCTCCGTCAAGACTGGCCAGGATCGACGGGGATCTTACAACTCCCAGACGTAAGGCCGTCGCTGTGCATGCAAGGCTTCGCCAGATGATCGTGACTGGTGAGCTCCAACCCGGAGCAATACTTTCCCAGGCTGAGCTTGCCCAAAGGCTCGGCGTCTCGAGAACCCCGCTTCGCGAAGCACTGCGCATGCTCCAAGAAGAAGGCTTGGTCGGAGCAGAACCTGATCAGCGTGGTTACGTCAAGGGATTCGACCCCCAAGAGCTCGATGAGCTGTACGCAAATCGGATCCTGCTCGAGACTCTGGCCGTGCGCCTCACCCTCACCCGGCAAACCAGAGACCCTAGAGAGCTCATACAACCAGAGCTCATCGAGGCAAAGCTGGACGACCTAGATGAGAAAAGAAGGGCCAAGAGCGAGGAATGGCACCTTGCTCACCATGCCTTTCACCTAACGTTGTCTTCTGGCTGCGGAGATCCAATGAAGCGGCTCCTCGCATCGCTGGCAACCCAAGCAGAGCGCTTCGTGCGCATACGCCAGCTTACGGCCAGTTCATCCTTCCGCGCTGCTGGAACCGAGCACAAGGCCATAGCAGCTGCCTTCTGCGATAACCAACCCGATCTTGCAGTGAACCTGCTCGCCAACCACCTAGCCAACACTGCCTTCGCAGTTCTCGCAGATCTCGCGGGCCACCATGAGCCTATGGCGGTAAGAGAAGCCCTCTCGGTAGCCCGAGGCGGCGCTGGTTTAAGTGAGCTTGCAGAGCAGTCAGCGCCGTCCTTGGCTCCCGATGCGGTCACCGGAGCTACTTCAGCGGACGCCTTCGTGTCCATTGCCCAAGGTCCGTTCAAAGACCACGGCGAGATCCTATGACAGCTGAGCTGAGATGAGAGTCGCCTGCGTGGGTGGAGGGCCGGGAGGCCTGTTCTTCTCGCTGCTGTTCAAACAGTCCAACCCTGCAAGCGAAGTGGTGGTCTTTGAGCGAAACTCTCTCCAGGACTTCTTCGGGTTCGGAGTGGTGTTCTCCGATGCCACCCTGGGCAACCTGTCCAACACAGATTCACGCCTCTGCCAACAGCTGGACAGGCTCGGTGAGCATTGGGAACGCATAGAGGTCCGCCTCAAAGGTGAGCGCCTTGGCTGTGGTGGAAACGGCATGGCAGCCATCACCCGAAAGGAGCTGCTGGCGCTCCTACAGCAGCGCGCTATGGAGGTGGGAGTGGACTTACGGGCGCACGAGGAGGTGCGAGACTTGTCCCAACTCTCATCAGTGGACCTTATAGTTGTGTGCGACGGTGTGGGATCCAGGCTCCGGTCTCAGCTATCGCGGCAGCTTTATCCATCAGTGGAGGTTTCATCGGCCAAGTATATCTGGTTTGGGACGACCTATCGATTTGAGGGCCTGACGTTCATTTTCGAGCCTTGCCTCGACGGCCTCTTCGCTGTGCATGGCTACCCGATCGACTCACATACTGGAACTTTCATCGTCGAGACAGACGAGCTCTCCTGGCATCGGGCTGGGCTGGACAAGTTTGACCTATCCCAGGCGCCAAGCCGGAGCGACGAGGTAAGCAGGGTTTACTTAGAGAAGCTCTTCTCCTCCCAGATCGATGGATGCAAGCTACTGACCAACAACAGCCGCTGGGCCAGCTTCCGCACCGTGAGCAACCGAAGCTGGCACTGGAGAAATGTCGTGCTCTTGGGAGATGCTGCACACAGCGCTCATTTCTCGGTAGGGTCAGGCACTAAGATGGCCATGGAAGACGCTGCCGCGCTGGTACGAGCTCTAGATGAGCATCCTAAAGACCTTGAGAGCGCTCTTGTCTCCTATGAGTCTGAGCGCAGGCCATCTGTTGAGCACATCCAGTCCTCAGCCCGACCAAGCCTGGCGTGGTGGGAAAATTATCGCACGTATTACGACTCCTTTGAGCCAGCCCAGTTTGCGTTCCACTTCCTCTCACGCTCCATTGGATATGGTCGGATACTAAAGCGCGACAAAGCCTTCGTAGATCAGGTCATCAGCTGGTGGGCCCGCCGCTATGGAGATCGCGACCCGCTTTGCAGCCCGCTGCACACTGGATCACTCCATGCCACCAGCCGGCTGGTGCGCCTCGGCGAGAGCAGTGAGCGTCTGCGGCTTCCTGGGGGAAGCGAGCTGGCGCGGGTCTCAACTTACAGCCGTGCTCCACAGGGTCCATGGGCACTAGACATCGATGCCTCTGGCAGCAGAGGTGATCTCGCAGCAGCAATGCGAGCAGTCGAGACTGCCGGGTGCAAGCCTTCTGTGGCCGTGGTCAGCGGCGGGGACCTCCTGGAGCGAGTACGGGCATGTGAGAGTATAAGGCTTATCCATCACCTGCCCGTCCTGGCAGTGGAAGATAGCTGTGATCTTGATCGTGCACGAACACTGCTCTTATCGGGACGGGCCGATCTCGTAGGTCTTAAAGGGCAAGCTGACATGGCTATGGCCGAGGAGCACGGCAACGGGGCCAAAACGGGCGATGGGTGTAATTAGAGAAGATGGGCTGGTCTCCTGGCCAGACCATCTTGCAGAGAGCTACAGGATCAACGGCTACTGGCAGGGTCGAACCTTCGCTCAGGAGATAGAGAGCTGGGCAGCGCGCGATAGTGCAAAGGTGGCGCTCATCGACTCAAAGCACCGGTTCAGCTACGGGGACCTAGCCAGCCGAAGCGCAACCGCAGCCTGTAGATTGCGCTCCCTCGGGCTGTGCCGAGGGGAGCGCATCCTCGTTCAACTCCCCAACCGCTGGGAGCTCGTGATGCTCACTCTGGCATGCTGGCGAGCCGGCATGGTGCCGGTGATGGCGCTTCCCGCACACCGTCGCCACGAGCTCTCCCATGTGGCTGCTCTTGGGGAGGTCTCTGCCATCGCAACTTCAGATCACTACCGTGGCTTCGATCACCAGCGCCTTGCTTTCGATGTTGCAGCAGAGATCAGCTCTGTGCGCCACGTTCTAATCGCCGGCGGGAGCGCCCAACCAGGTGCGACGAGCCTGTCATCCCTGCTTGCTGCTGAGGCTAACCGACAATACAGGGCCAGCTCTGAGTTGGTCGAACCGTCCCTGGGCGAGGTCAGCTCACAGGACATTGCCCTATTTCTCCTTTCTGGCGGAACGACTGGATTGCCCAAGCTCATTCCCCGCACACACGACGACTACCTCTACAACGCCCGCTGCTGTGCAGAGGCCACGGGCATTACCTCCAGCAGCGTATACCTGGTCGTGCTGCCAGCCAGCCATAACTTCCCCCTCGCTTGCCCTGGCATCCTGGGCACGTTCCACGCTGGCGGAACTGTGGTGCTCGTTGATAGCCCTGAGCCGTCGTCTGCCTTCGAGGCGATAAAGAGCAACGGTGTCACCCATACCGCAGTGGTGCCTGCGATAGCAAAGCGGTGGATGGAGGCTGTAACCCCAGCCACCACCTCGATGCTCGAAAGCCTTCTCGTGCTCCAAGTGGGCGGGGCACGCATAGCAGATGACCTCGCTCGGCAAGTCAAGCCTTCCCTGGGTTGCACCCTTCAGCAGGTGTTCGGCATGGCCGAAGGCCTAATCAACATGACCAGGTTGGACGATCCCGAGGACATAATATGTGCCACTCAGGGCCGACCAGTGTCCCCCGCTGACGAGATTGCGGTAGTCGACGGGGACACGGCTCCGGTACCTGAAGGTCGGGCAGGCATGCTCATCACGAGGGGGCCCTATACGCTACGCGGCTATTACCGGGCGCCTGAAGCCAACGCCAGCTCCTTTACAACCCAAGGGTGGTACCGCAGCGGCGACATAGTGCGCCTGCACCCGAGCGGCAACCTCGTAGTCGAAGGCCGGGATAAGGACATAATCAACCGTGGAGGCGAAAAGATCTCGGCCGAAGAGGTCGAGAACTTCGCCTACCAGCATCCCTCCGTGACACTAGCCGCAGCGGTCGCTGCGCCAGATCCCGATCTCGGGGAGCGGATATGGATTTATGTGACCCTGCGCGCTGGCACCACGATCACCCTGGACGAGCTGAAAGCGATAATGGAGACCAAGGGCGCTGCTCGGTTCAAGATGCCTGAGCGCCTCGTGGTACTGCCCGAGCTGCCCGTCACGGCTGTTGGCAAGATCGACAAGAGGCGACTGAGGATGGACGCGGCCACGCGTGTCACAAACCAGTCAAATATTGAAACCGCCCAGACCATCGAAAGGAACAGTCCATGACCGTGGTCGACAACCAAGCTCTCGAGCAGCTGTACTCTGACTTTACACAGGCAGGCGTCATGGCCCTTTGGACCCAGCGGGCAGACCTCATGCCTGATGTACCAAGGGCGTCAGCTGTCCCACGCATCTGGGAGTGGGCGCAGCTGCTTGCTCTGGCTGAACGAGCAGGCCGGCTCGTACCGGTAGGCCGCGGGGGCGAGCGCCGGGCCATTGCACTGGCCAATCCTGGCTTGGGCGGCGCTCCATTTGCCACCCCAACCCTATGGGCTGCCATCCAGTACCTTGCGCCAAAAGAGCTCGCTCCAGCCCACCGCCACAGCCAGAGCGCCTTCCGCTTTGTCGTGGAGGGAGAGGGAGTGTGGACGGTAGTAGATGGCGACCCTGTGGCAATGCGACGGGGAGACCTACTGCTCACCCCATCGATGTCGTGGCATGAGCACCACAATACGGCCAACGAGGCCATGGTCTGGCTTGACGGCCTGGACATCCCACTTGTGGCTGCTTTGGATGCCGGGTTCTTCGAGCTGGGACCCGGCGAGCTCACCGATCGCAGCACCCCTTACCGATCACGCAGTGAGGCCCTATGGGCGCATCCAGGACTTGTCCCAGTCGCTCGGGCGACTGCCGTCCCCAACTCTCCCCTCGTAGCCTACCGATGGTCGCATACCGACGAAGCCCTGGACTCTCAGCTGGATTTAGAGCGATCCTGCCCCGATGTAACCCTCGAGCCCGGGCATGCTGGAGTTCGGTTTTCCAATCCCTCCACAGGGGGCGATGCCCTGGCAACCATGAGGCTCGAAATGCACCGGCTCTCACCGGGCACGAAAACGGCGAGAACTCAGAGCGTCGGATCCTCAGTCTGGCAGGTGTTCTCCGGCGGTGGAGCCGTTGAGCTGAGCGGCACCACCTCGCTCCTCAACCATGGCGACGTAGTAGCAGTGCCTTCCTGGTGCCCAATTGCCTTTCAGACAACTTCGGGCATGGACATCTTCTGCTTCAGCGATGCCCCCATCTACGAGGCTCTTGGACTGGCACGCACAAAGCGCTCTCCTGGCTCATAGCGCAGCCCTCACCCACATATTGCTCTGGTGACTGCAGCTCGTCTCACCCGGTTACAACTCGGAGGCTATCTAGCAGCCCTAACCCACATATTGCTCTGGTGACTGCAGCTGGACCATGCTACAAGCCCTGGGATCTGCCAGGACTGGCCCGCCTTGAGGCTCTCAATGACTGTCCCGTAGGATTTGACCTGGTACGATAATCTTGTTGGTCTTTACCTCGAGAAGACCCTCAGCGACCAACCTGAGGTCCGGAAGGAAGTCGCAGGTGACAAAGCACAGGCAAAACAGCAGCTCCTCGAATGGGTACCCCCCTCTGCGCACTGCAGCATCTATACGCTCCCAGGACCCAAGGACATCTTCTAGAGCCCTTGAGGACATAGAGCCTGCAATGTCGAGCTCCATGGAGGCCACAACTCGGCCGGACTCCACAACCGCAATGCCGCCAGCTCCTGAAAAGGCCTCTCTGGCTGCCATGGCCATAGCGGCCGGGTCGGTGCCTATCACCAGGTAATCCGCCGAGGTCGTATAGCTTGTGGCCAGTCCTTCCAACTGAGGGGCGAAGTTTGCCATCCATGCCCAAGACTTGCGCGCCCCGTCGCGTGCAAAAAGCACCGCAAGCACACAGCCTTCAGGCCAACCGCTTTTCCCTGCCGTGGCTTGTCCAGCTCGAGCTATGCCAGCAGATATGAACTGCATCACCGGCACACTCTCATATGGAGAAGTCGGAGTGGCGTAGCTCGCTGGATCACCCACGAGGTTTAGATCGACTTCTGCTGGGATGTCCAGGTACCGCTGCCACTCCCAGGGCTCCCAAGGTGCGACCAGATCTCCTGAGCGTGCCACTACCCTGCCGCCAACCATAACGACCTCTGGCGGCTCGCCATCAAAGGAGTTGAGCACCTGTAGATCCGCGCAGCGCCCCGGAGCAATACCGCCCAGATGCTCGTCGAAGCCAAAGTACGTAGCTGGATTTAGTGAGGCAAGTGAAACCGCACGAGGGATCGGCACCCCCGCTCTCACCAAGCGGCGAACGATGCCGTCCACCATTCCCTGGCTTCGTATCCAGGCAGGGCCAGAGCCGTCGGAGGTGACAGAGAGCCTAGCTGACCCGCGGCCCTCCTTGACAAGGGGAAGTAGTGCATCCAAGTCAGGTCGTAGCGAGCTGTTGCGCAGTATCACGTGGTAGCCATTTCGCAGCTTCGCACTGGCCTCTTCAAGATCTATCGACTCATGGTCTGCGGTGAAGCCCGCGGCTGCGAGGGCAGTTATCTTCTCGGCGGTTGCGCCAGCTGCATGTCCATCCACCCGGAGCCCATGGCGCTTGGCCAGAGCCATGCGCTCGAGCAGCTCCATGTCGCCGGCGAGAACTTGTGGCCACGCTGTTATCTCAGCGATCTCAACCACCCCAGGAGCAGCAAGCAGCTGCTCGATGCCTTCCAAGGGAAAGCTAGACATGAGATCCTGGCGACTTTGGCCCGCTACCCTAACTGCCCAGAACCATCTTACAGGCGATCGATCTAGATCGCTGTAGACTTGGAGAACCTGAGAAGGCTCTAAAATCAGTTGCAGGTTCAAAAGCTCCCCAACATATGCCGTGTTGCCCCAGGGCAGGACGTAGCGAGCCAAGCTGTCAGGGTTGTACAGGGCCCAGGGATGGCAGTGCGGCTCTATATATCCTGGTAGTATATATGCACCTGCAGCATCGATGACCTCTGTAGTTTCTCCTGTGGTATCCAGCTGAGAGCCCACGTAGGCTATCCGCCCGCATGAGATGGCCACGTCGGCTTCGTAGACCTCTTCGCAGTACACGTTCACCAACCGCCCACCTCTTACCACGACATCCGCTGGCTTGCGCCCCCTGGCCACTGCCACGAGGTCAGAGAGCTGATTGGCGTCGAGAGCGCGGGGGATCAAGAGCTCGCCACCATGGGGGATTGCCCTGGCGACGCCTCTCCGCTTGGTCCGGCGCGACCGGGTTCTTGCGACGCCTCCCCGATTGCCCGGACCATCTCTACTACACGCCGCTTTTGTATCTTACCCATTGAATTTCGCGGAAGCGCTTCGGCAAACACTATAAGCCGAGGCCTCTTGTAGCCTGCCAGGCGCTCAGAGCAGTACTCTATTAGCTCCTCTGCCGTGAGGACAGCTCCTTGGCGGGGAACGACCATGGCAGCTACCATCTCGCCCCAGCGCTCATCGGGAATACCCACCACAGCAGCCTCTGCAACCGCGCTATGGTGCACCAAGGTGAGCTCCACCTCTATGGAGTACACGTTCTCTCCGCCTGAGATGACCATGTCCTTGGACCGGTCCACAATATACAAGCAGCGGTCTTTGTCAATCCGACCGAGATCTCCGCTTAGGTACCATAGTCGGCCCTCTCTCTCAAAGGTGGCCTCTGCCCATGCCTCGGGATGACCAAGGTAGCCACAAGCCATGCTCGCTGATGAAAGCGCTATCTCGCCAACCTCTCCCACAGGCACCTCGTTGTGATCCCCATCTACGATGCTGACCTGAGTGCCAACAGCCGGCCAGCCCACCGATCCTGGATGCTGCCTTGCGATCTCGGGGGGAAGGTAGGCGTTGATAAGTGATTCGGTGGTTCCGTATACATTGAAGACCCGATCCTTGAGCAGGGTCGTATCGGCCTCCAAGCGATCACGGTACTCTTCTGGGAAAGGAGCCGATGCCGTCATCCACGCGACCATGGAGCTCAAGTCATAGCTGCCTCGATCAGGCAGCGATAGCACTGCCCAGATCATCGACGGCACGATAAAGGCATGGGTGATCCTGTGACTCTGGACCATCTTCATCATGGTCGCCGCATCGAAGCGATGAAGCATGAAGTGCGTCGCTCCCACGAGAAAACCGCCTAGGTGTATATCCTCCATCGCTCCACGGTGGAAAATGGGCGCCA
>JAMCQF010000225.1 GCA_023379605.1 Actinomycetota bacterium | reverse complement strand
GAGCGAGCCGTCAAACCGGGGGTTCCTTCGCTCGCTGGAGGGCTTGGGCAGGGTTGCGGCTTCGATTGGTGAGTTGGACGAAGCTGAGCGCTGCAGTGTCTTCCTGCGCCAGCTCGATCCTTCACTTCAGCAAGGGAAAGCTTTATCGTATCCAGGTGCATCAAGCGGTGAGAGTGGGTGAGCAGGTCATCTTTGCGTACCTGTTGGGCATTCCACCCAGCCAGGACAAGGCTGTGGGTCATGGCGGCTGCGGCGCTCATGCTCTCGGCGTGCTCGGTCGGCAGTTTTAGCGGCAGCCAGGCGGATCAGGTGGCCTCGTGGTCGAAGGGAGCTGGTGTGGTGGGATCCACATCCCAGCTGGATGCCGATGTTGCCCACATAAAGACCTTGATGCACTACGGGGGCAAGTCTGCTGCCACGGGGTGTCTGGTGCTTGGTGATGACGTCCGTAAGGCCCATGGTGAGCTCCCGACCCCTGACTCAGCTTTGACCACAGACCTGGATCAAGCCTACAGGCTCCTGTTCGAGGCAGCGACCCGCTGCTATGCCCTTGCCGAGGGAAATCACATCGGCGAGATGGGCCCGGTGATTTCCCTGCTAGATAAAGGCACTGCTCTACTTGCTCGGTCCAAGGTGGTGCTAGCAAGCTTTGGAGTGCGCAGTTGAGCCCGAGGGTCTCTTCGGGCAAGCCAATCGGAGGTATGGCCAGCTGAGAGCTTCGAGCGGTACAGAGATCGGCCCGTTTCCCTTGGGAGTGGCTGGTGATGAGAGCGCCCAGCTCTCCTATGGGCGCTTGCGCCGGCGGGTGCTTTGGAGGATGCCTTCTGGGTTGTACCTCCTTGGAAGCAGAGCAGGTGAAAGGCGCAACATGATGACTTTGAACTGGGCAATGCAGGTTTGCAAAGAGCCAAAGCTCGTTGCAGTAAGTGTGGAGAGCGATGCTTTCACCTGCGAGCTTGTCCAGCAAGCCGGGGCATTTGCCGTCTCCATCCTCGAGCGAAGCCAGAGTCCGGTCGTACGCAAGTTTGTAAAGCCCGCAGAATACGCAGATGGGAAACTTAATGGCTTTGCTGTCTTTGAGGCGCAGTCAGGATGTCCAGTGCTGGAAAGTGCGGTGGCGTACCTGGATTGCCATGTCCGCCACAGCCTGGTGCTGGGGAGCCACACGCTCTTTGTAGGCGAGATTGTGAATGCGGGTGAGCTCAGCTCGCCGGACAGCCCTGTTCTAAGGATGGAGGACACGAAAATGAGCTACGGAGGGTGAGCTACGTGCCTTCGCTATTCTTGCCTGCTCTCAAATCAACACGCAACGTGAGGATGCCACCCTCGAGCGATGGTTCGGCGTCACCTATGATGGCGAAGTCCATATAGTCCTCTTGAGCCTGCTGGATCAAGCGCTTGCGCTCGGCACCCTCTACGGGGGGAAGTGCTCTCCGCCGCACGGCGGCCGCCCTCTCTTGAAAGCGTTGCACCATTGCAGCGGGATCGAACTCGTCAGCCATCTAGGTCACCATATCAGCGGCTCTTACGAAGCTTTACACCACTTGGAAGCAGAAGTGTAACAAGGGTGACTGGCGCCACCAACGCGAGCAGCAGATAAACTGCACTCCGAGAGCAGTCGCGATCGAAAACTGACTCGCTGGCTGAGCCGTTCTCGAAAGATGAGTTCGGTCGGCCGTGGATGGGCTGCGGATCGGGGAGTCGCTGTGAAGAAGGGACGCCATCGCCGTTTTGAGGAGGCGCGAAGTCTTAAGAGAGCGCGCACGGAGACCAGGGCCGTAAGGTGCGTGGAGTGTGGGGCCGGTCCAGAGGAGGACCACGCTTCGTGGTGCCTGGCCGAGTCGGAAGAGCTTGAGGAGGAGCCCGGTGTCAATGGCTCCTGAAGGAGCTCTTCAAGCCAGGATGGCTAGCGGGCTCCGCCGCACCGACCTCTTTGCTCCAGGTACTTAGATAGGAGCTCATATACCTTGCTGCTGGTCATCGTGACCAGCTCTTTCTCTAACGCTACGTATGCTGGGACCGTGCCAACGAATGCCTCGGGGTCCTCAGTGCACCACCAGTGAAACTCCTTTCCTCCCTCTCCCCAGTGACGGCGCTCCCAACGCTCGACTGTGGTGGTGACATGGCCGTCTGGCTCGTCACGATCCGAGATCCTCAAGGGCAGCTGCCAGCAGACGTCCGGCTTCATGGTGATGGGCGACTTCCCTCGCTCCAAGCTTGCCCGGTGCAGAGCGCATCCCGCTCCACCGGGGAATCCCGGGTGGTTGAGGAATATGCAGCCGCTGCCTGCCTGCCTGGTCATCCAGCCGCCGCCTGGGGCGCGCTTTGCAATGCCCTTGGCCCCTTTGCGGTAGTGCTGCCACTGCTCCGGGCTGAGGGTCTGAGCAGCTGCTTCGACCCGCTCCAGGTCTTGCACCCCAGTGAAGTGGGCCCCGTAGGAACAGCATCCCTGCTCTAGCTCCTCAGCTGGGCCGGTGAGCACGCCTTGGCACCCGCAGCCGAAGATGCATGACCAGTTTGAAAGCAGAAAGGTGACCTCGAACATCCAGGTGCGGTCCTCTGCTGGGTCTTCAAAGCTCACCCATTCGCGTACCGCGCTTGGAGCTGGTCTGGAAGCTGGGACTGGGCGGCTCTTGGGTGCTTGCATCGTGCTCACTGGGCTGGCCTTACTGGAAAGGGCGGAATGAACGCCTTTTCCTCAGGTGCTGCATCCCGGCGCTAGGCATTGGCTGGCTGACCGACCGGCAACGCTCAAGTGCTGTGCCTCGGTCGGCTCAGCACAGCAGAACCAGGCTTCAGAGAGCCGAGGTCTATGCTGGCCGGGGGTGAAAGGAGCCGTCGGCGACTTGACAGGCTGAGCGAACTCTTGTGTGGATCTGCCTTTAGTAACCTGGCTCACCATCTCTTCGAAAGTCTCCTCGACTGGCTGCTCGCAGGCAGCGGCCTCCTCGGCGATCTTGGCAAGGGTTACTTGCAGCATGTCTGTCCAGGGATCTGGCGACTTCCACGGGTAGCCCAGCTGATCTGGATCATAGGACTGGACGATTCCATCCAGCTGCCCGCTCGTCACTAACAGAGAGCCTGGAGGGACAAGCAGGCGTATCCCGTATTGGACGGGGTCAACGTTGTATACAAGGTCGTACCTGTAGACGAACTCGAAGAGGTCCTCTATCTGCGCCCTAGTGGTCCAGGGGGTGAACGGTACAAAGGATGGCCTGGGCTCTATGCCCTGCTCGCGCAGGATCTCCACTGCGCGGGCAGCATCTGAGACCGTATGGCCCTTGGCCAGCTTGGCCAGCACCTCGTCGTCGGTCGACTCGAACGCAGAGACGACGAACAGGCAGCCCGCCTTGGACATCTCTGGCCAGATCGTCTCATGGCGCAGGACGTGCTCGACTTTTACCGTGGCATCGAAAGTGAGCTGTGGGAAGGCATCGTGGGTGGCCCGGACCACCCTTAGAGCATGCTGGGGGGCGTTCAGGAAATCCGGGTCGCCAAAGCTTACGTGCTTGGCACCCATGGCGACGAGCTGTTCGATGTCGGCCAACACGTTGTCGACTGCAGCTGAGCGCATACGCCCGTCGTATATGACTGGGACAGGGCAGTGCCGGCAGCGGTGCGAGCACCCAGTGCTGGCTTCTACATATCCTGCGAGCTGCTCTGTGCCTTTGGAGAGGAGCTTTGCGTAGCGCTGAAGTGGGGGAAGGAGATCGCGCGCGGGAAGCATCTTGTCAGATTGGCTGTGGCGCCGAAGATCCACCCTTAACCCGGCAAGCTGGCTTTCTCGCCTGGGCTGGTCCTGCCCGCCCGCTCCAGCCCTTTGGCCTTGGCAGACAGCAGCCACAGGATCCTCACCGGCTGCGAGGGCTTCTGCCCACTGCACAAGTGACGGCTCGTACTCTCCTGCTACTGCGTAGATAGTCTCGAGACGACTATATGGGGCTACGGCCAAGCCGGCATAGAGGCCGTAGACGCAAACTGGCATCGTGGGGTTGTACTTACGCAGCTCGGGTATCACTTCGAGGGTGAGGCGCATTGCTGTGTGCATGGGCACTGAGAAGGCTGCTGCCTCGGCCCAACTGGCGAGCTCAACTCCGGTGGGGTCCCACTTTTGGACGCTCAAGTCCAGGCAACGAAGGTCATGTCCCCTCATGCGCAGCGCTGCAGCAGGAGATGCTATGTGGACTGGCTGGTGGCCCAGTTCGTAAGTGGAGACAAGGAGTATCCTCACCTTTAACAACGTAGCGTCGAGCCCCGCCCACTCGGGTTGGCAGGCTAATCGGGTGGCTCGGTGGGAATGATCTGGATGTCCAAGGAGGCGAACGCTGTGCGAAGGGCAAGCTCAGCAGCGCGCGGATCCTCGCAATGCGCGAACAGAAAGCCCAGATACCGATCGCCCTCAGGGAGTGGGTAGACCCTAGCTCCTAGGGGGATGGTTATCTCCAGCCCAGTGATGCCCGGCACTTGAAGGGCCTCTTTCCTGCCTTCCACCGCCGCAAGGGTTCCACCCGCTGGAATGGGTAGCATCATCACCCCGGCCGCTCCAGCTTGTATTTTTGGTAGGGCTTCCAACTTGTGCAGTGCGTGGGCCAAGACTATCTCCTCAAGTGATATGCCAGTTCCGAAGGTGAGGATCCTCGCGCACAGTCCGCCCAGATTACGGGCTGCGATCTCGATCACAGTTGGAGCAAGAGCCTTGTTCGCGTGAAGGCGAAGCTCTGCGTGCACAGGTCCTTCAACCAGCCCGAGAGCGTGGGCTGCCGAGCTGGTGGCTTCCCTTATAGCCGCGATCTCCCTGGCGGTCAGCCTTGAAGGGGTCACGTAGATCGTCTCTTCGAAATACGGTCCGTCGAGTGGATCTGGCTTGTCGAAGATGGCTAGGACCTGAAGAGAGCCGGAGCTCAGCAACCCGTCGACTGCGACCTCCACACCGGGAATGAACTCCTCGACCAGAAGCTCAGCCGGTCCAGCTCCACCAAGTGAGGCCAGCATCGCCCATATCCTCTCTGCAGCAGAGCGGGCGCCTTGGGTGTCGTCTGCTCTGATCACGCCCCGGCTGCCAGACAGCGAGATCGGCTTTAAGACACAGGGAAAGCCGATAGATCCTGCTACAGCACCTGGGTCCGAGCCGGGCTCTAGCACCGCAAAGGCCGGCTGGGGGACTTGTGAAGCTGCAAACTTCTTACGCATGGCCAGCTTGTCTCTCGTGGCTGCGGTGGCCTCGAATGGGTTGTGGGCAAGCCCTAGCATCTCGGCTGCCGCAGTTGCGGCCAAGGTGCCCTGGTCATCTACAGCCACTACAGCGTCAAAGTGGACCCGCTTTGAGTGCTCAGCAATTATGCGTGCTGAGCTGTGGGGATCATCCAGTGGAAGAAGCAGGAAGCGGTCTCCCATCACTCCGGCGAGGGCCTGGGCCTCATCAGTGGCGATAACGACTTTTGCACCAAGGCGTTTTGCCGCTTGGAGAAAGTCCCTTGCCTTATAGGTGGCAGAGGGCAGGATCAAAAGCACGCAGGGAGGCTTCTTGGCTCCAGTGGAGGCGCTGGGGTAAGCAATGGCGCTCACGTGTCTATTATGGTGACATGGCAACCCAACCCGTACAGGCCGCACAGCACAGCGAGGAGCCCGGTAATGAGCCGGTGGTGCGGGTAACCGACGCCGCGCGCTCGATGGTGCTCCAGGCCAGGGCAGATGAGGCGGATGCATCTAAGCTAGCGCTTTGGATCGAGGTGGCCGGCATTAACGGTGACGCGTACTCCTACGATGTCTTCTTCCAGGCCGTGGCGCATGCAGGAAGGGGCGATGTTGTCCAGCACCACGATGACCTTCCTGTTGTGATCCCAGGTGCAAGCCTTGCGATGCTGAGAGGAGCCACCCTGGATGTCTCAGGCGAGGGCGAAGACGGCGGTCTTGTGATCTTGAACCCGAACACACCGCCGGCAGCTACTGGGTCTAGGTCGCTTGCAGCCGAGCTTCCCCCTGGGGCCACAGAGGACCTCTCTGGCGATCTGGCCCGCCAGGTGGTGGCGATCCTGGAGGAGCAGATCAATCCGAGCATTGCCATGCATGGTGGCCATGCTGAGTTGGTTGCGATTGATGAAGGACAGGGGGCGGCTTTCCTTCGCCTGGGCGGGGGATGCCAGGGCTGCGGGCTTGCACAGGTTACGCTCTCTCAGGGCATCGAGGTGGCCATAAAAGAGGCCATCCCTGAGATCATCTCCGTGGTAGATGTTACCGACCACGCAAGTGGATCCGATCCATACTTCCAGGCTGCAAAAAAGTAAGCACCTCGTCCTTTGCCAGTGCAGGTTCTTCCTGCACGCAGTCGCACCTTGGTACCTATGCGACCTGAGCGAGCCCCGAGCGGTTCTTTGGTGCACGAGCTCAGTGCGAGCGCTGCCTTGGACAGCGCGGCTCAACCATCCATGAACTCCCACTGATTGCTCTGTACGCTGCAGGTTGGTGATCGTAGACTCTTTGGTTCTGATCGCAAGTGCCGTTGCGGGGCTGTTTGCAGGCGGCCTTGCAGTAGGTGCTACAGCGTGGTTTCCAAGACGTGGGCCAGCCCAGCCGTCAGGCTCTTCGGGCGATCCCGGCCACCCCGGCTCTCGTGCTGCCGATGGCTCCGCCGCATCATATGGTCAGCACGCTGGGACCGAGTGCCTATCCTGTGGGAAGCCACTGCCGAGGTCAGCCATGGTCTCGCTCTCTTTGTGGAAGGCCAGCCGACCCACCTGCAGTGGTTGTGGGGCATTGCTGCCAAGTGCCCAATCGCTGTCTAGCGCCTACCGGCTCCTGTGGCAGGCGTTGACTGCGGTGCTCTTTGTCGCAGCGGCACTTAGGGTTGGTGCAAACCTGGTCCTGGTACCGGTAGACCTCGTATTTGCCGTGCTGGTGACTGTGACCATTGTGGACGTCAAGCATCGCGTGGTTCCGCGCGTGATCGTGTACTCGACCTTGGCTGCGGTTGCGCCGCTGCTCGTCATCTCTGCTGTGGTGGACCACCACATGTCCTATATTGGCCTGTGCGCAGCAGGTGGAGGCGCGTCTTTTGGCTTCTTTTTCCTTGTGCACTTGCTCTCGCCCAAAGGTATGGGCTTTGGCGATGTCCGACTGGCCGGGCTGGTGGGCACGGTGCTCGGCTGGTTCGGGTTGCAGTCGGTCCTGGCCGGGTTCTTCCTTGCCTTTCTCACAGGAGCTCTGGTCGGGATCATCCTCATAGCCGTGTTTGGGGGAAGCCGAAAGACCGCCATGCCGTTTGCTCCCTACATGGCCCTTGGCTGTGTGCTGGGGGTGATGTGGGGACCCGCGCTGGCAAGTGGTTGGACCCGCCTGCTCCTGCACTAGGCACCTGGTGGCGTCTTTGGGACCTTTGTCCATGCCTGCGGCGGGTAGGATTGGATAGTGCTTCGCTACCTCACTGCCGGAGAGTCTCATGGCCAAGCCCTTGTGGTCGTGGTCGAGGGATTGCCTGCGGGGTTGGCTTTTAGCAAAGAAGAGGTGCAAGCAGAGCTTGCACGCCGCCGCCTGGGATACGGGCGCGGTCCGAGGATGCGCTTCGAGAAGGACGAGGTCACTCTCTTAGCAGGGGTTCGTCACGGTAGGACGTTGGGCTCGCCTTTGGCCATCGAGATCGCCAACACTGAGTGGCCGAAGTGGGTGGAGGAGATGTCGCCCGCTCCAGGGGCCACCGCCAAGCCCCTCACCAAGCCGAGACCTGGGCACGCAGACCTGGCTGGGATGCAGAAGTATGGCCTTAAAGATGCTAGGGACGTGCTCGAACGCGCTTCAGCACGGGAGACAGCGGCACGGGTCGCTGCTGGTTGCGCAGCGAAGGCTCTCCTTGCGCACCTGGGCGTGTCGGTGGTGAGCCATGTGGTGGCCTTGGGTGGTGTTCATGTGGGAAGGCCCGGTTGTGGCTCTGGTCATGGCGGTGATGGCGCGGGCGGATCCTACCCTCGGCCCAGGCCGGAGGATCTGGATGCTGTGGATAGATCTGAGGTACGGTGCTTTGACCCCAGCGCCGAGCCTGCGATGGTAGCTGCCATCAAGCAGGCCGCAAAGGACGGTGACTCGCTCGGCGGCACCGCAGAGGTGCTCGCATACGGGGTTCCTGTGGGTCTAGGAAGCTATGCGCATTGGGATCGCCGGCTAGATGGTCTGCTGGCACAGGCACTCATGAGCATCCAGGCCATAAAGGCAGTCGAGATAGGAGACGGCATGGAGATCTCCGATCGACGGGGATCGGTTAGCCATGATGCTATTGTCTGGGAGCCGGGCATAGGCGCTTACCGTCGGGAGACCTCACGGGCGGGAGGCATAGAGGGCGGCATCTCTACGGGAGAGATGATCGTTGCTCGTGTGTTTATGAAGCCTCTTGCGACCCTTAACCGTCCTGTGCTGAAAACCGTTGATACTGCTACCAAGGAAGAGACCGTCTCGTTCAAGGAGCGCACGGATGTGACGGCGGTTCCGGCAATGGGTGTTGTGGCAGAGACGATGGTGGCGCTCGTGCTGGCTCAGGAGGCCATTAGAAAGTTCGGAGGCGATTCCCTAGAGGAGATGCTCTACAACTTTCACGGCTTTGTGGAGTCCCTACGATGAGCTCGACATGAGAGAATCCAGTCAAAGCGCCCACGGTGGAGTCCAACAGGTCTATCTAGTGGGCATGATGGGAGCTGGAAAGACCACGGTCGGCCGCATGGTTGCCTCTCGGATGGGATGGAAGTACCTAGATACCGATGAGGAGGTAGAGAGATCGACGGGTCAGAGTGTGGCGCGGATTTTTGAATCAAGCGGCGAGGCGCACTTTCGGTCCGAGGAGTCTGCAGTGTTGCGCAAAGCTGTCTTAAGGGACGATCCAACCGTCGTAGCGGTTGCTGGCGGAGCAGTCTTGGATCCACAAAATAGGTCGCTTCTGCAACGAGCCCGACAAGGTGGGGCCCATGTCGTCTGGCTACGAGCACAGCCGCACACTCTGGCTGCACGGGTCGGGAGCGGCTCGGGCCGCCCTCTGCTGGCAGGCAGCCCTCAAGGGGCTCTTGCCCATCTGGAGATGGAGCGCAGGCCCTACTACGAGGAGCTGGCCAGTTGCGTTGTGGATGTAGATGATCTCGAGGCCAGTGCGGTTGCAGATCTGGTGATAGGAAAGTTGAGCCGGACTGCCGCCTTCGGAAGAAGGGCGATAACAGTCGAGCTCGGCCAGAGTAGCTATCTGGTGCATGTGGGCCGTGGAGCACTGAGTGTTTTGGGCGCGATATGTAGGGGTAAAGCCGAAAGGGCGGCGGTGGTCACCCAGCAATCACTGGTTGATGCAGGGGTGTTGGACGGGCTGGACTGCGCCATGGAGACAAAAGTCTTCTTGGTCCAAGAGGGTGAGCAGGCCAAAAGCCTTTCGAGCGTCGAGCAGCTCTGCCGCGGGTTTGCGACCTGGGGGCTCACACGCAGGGACATCGTGGTGGCAGTGGGCGGTGGGGTGGTGACCGACCTCGGTGGCTTTGCGGCGTCTTGCTACCACCGCGGGATTGGTCTCGTTAACGTTGCGACGACGCTGCTTGCTCAGGTGGACGCTGCGATTGGGGGGAAGACCGGGGTGAACCTACCCGAAGGGAAGAACCTGGTCGGAGCTTTCTGGCAACCCTCAGCTGTGATCTGCGACACAGGCTTGCTTGCAAGCTTGCCGGCTCGGGAGCGTTTGAGCGGCATGGGGGAGATGGTCAAGTACGCATTCCTCGGTGCTGGGGATCTGCGGTCCTTTCCCCTTGACGAGCAGGTTGCTCGCTGCGTTGAGGTCAAGGCCTCAGTGGTCTCGGCTGACGAAAGGGAAGCGCACAATCGTATGGTGCTCAACTACGGTCATACGCTCGGCCATGCTCTGGAGGCCCTTTCATTTCTGCCGGAGCCAGGATGGGACTTACGACATGGTGAGGCAGTTGCCATAGGCATCGTGTTTGCGGCGCGCCTTGCTGAGCGGTTGGGAAGGATAGGGCCTGAACGCGTGGAGTATCATCGAGGGCTGGTTGCAGATTTCGGTTTGCCAGTTGAGATCCCCGCTGGTGCCAGTGCAGAGCTTCTGATCGAGTTTATGGCTCGTGACAAGAAGAATCTCTCGGGTCTAACTTTCGTGCTCGACGGCCCTTCTGGGGTGGAACCTGTTGCAGGGGTGGATCCTGTACTGGTGAAGCAGCTGCTGGCAGATCTGGGATGCGAGCCATGAGCCATCCTGCTTCGAATGATTCCACCGCTCCGGTAGTGCTGCTTCTCTCAGGGCCAAACCTCGACCTGTTGGGCGACCGCCAGCCAGAGATCTATGGTGCCAAGACACTCGCCGACCATGTGGATAGGGCGCGCTCGGCCGCGGAGGCACTCGGGCTCTGCTTGGAGCACCTGCAAACCAACTACGAAGGAGAGATGGTCCAAGCCGTTCATCAGGCCAGAGGTCGTGCGGCGGCCATTGTGATAAATGCCGGAGCACTCACCCACTACTCGTGGTCTTTGTCGGACGCGCTTGCAGCCTTTGACGGCGTGGCGGTGGAGCTCCACCTGTCAAATCCCTCAGCCCGCGAGCCCTGGCGCCACACCTCAGTTCTCGCCTCTGTGTGCAGTGGCTCCATCGCTGGCTTTGGGGGACTTGGCTACGAGCTGGCACTCAGGGCAGTCGCAGGACTTCTCAAGCGATGATGTCTGTGCAGAAGGAAAGTCGATACAAGTCGATGAGCCCTTTTGCCAAGCCTGCCCGTAAGCGCGGCCAAGCCAGTTGTCTTCAGACAAGGGGGCTTTAGATGATCCATTCTGGCATTCAAAGAGCATCTTCAGCCAAGTCCATAGCTGAGGCTCTTGCTCCCATGGAGACTCCGATCAGGATCTCCCGCCTGCTTAAGGAGCTGAGCGCTCAGGCCTTCGACGGCTTGCTCGTGACGAGCCCGGTGAACATTCGTTACCTGACAGGCTTTAGTGGATCAGCTGGCCTTCTGCTTGTGAGCGCTGAGCACACTGTCTTAACCTCGGACGGTCGCTATGGGGACCAGATGCGAGAGGAGCTGGAGCAGGCGGGCACCGCAGGGGTCATTGATGAAGTCGTGATTGGCTCGATTCGCGACCAGCAAGAGGCGATTATTAGAGCGGCAGCCATCCTGTCCAAGGTCGGCTTAGAGGCATCGCAGGTGAGCTGGGCACAAGCAAGGTTGTGGAAGCAGGTGCTGTCGGGCTCGGAGGTGCTCCCCAGCGACGGGGTCGTGGAGCGCTTGCGTCTCATCAAGGATGCCGGTGAGATCGCAAGGATAGCTCGAGCGGCGTCGATAGCAGACGAGGCCCTGAGCCGGGTTCTCCCGCTTCTTAAGAGCGGGGCTACCGAGCGGGAGGTGGCTGCCGCGTTGGATCATGAGATGCGGCTTTTGGGAGCATCTGCTAGCGCGTTCGAGACCATAGTGGCAGCAGGTGTGGACGGAGCCAAGCCCCATGCCCGTCCGGGAAGTCGCAGGATAGTTCCCGGTGAGCCGGTGGTGATCGATTTCGGGGCAGTGATGGATGGCTACCGATCTGATATGACAAGGACCTTTTGCGTAGGGCCGCCTGCAGATCCTGTAGTCGAGCGGATGCTGCAAGTGGTCCTGGAGAGCCAACAGGCCGGAGTTCAAGCCGTCGCCCCAGGAGTTCAGGCAAGGACGGTGGACGCAACTTGCAGGCAGATCATCGCAGCTGCGGGCTGGGGGGAGGCCTTCAGCCATGGGACCGGTCATGGGGTGGGCCTGGACATCCACGAGGCTCCGGCCGTGGGCGCCACCGTTGCTGATATTCTCGATCCCGGCACCGTAGTGACGGTCGAGCCAGGGGTTTACCTGGCCGGCATCGGCGGGGTTCGAATAGAGGACACCCTGGAGGTCACAGCTGACGGGCGCCGAACGCTAACCGAGTTTCCAAAGGATTGTTTGATCTGATGTCTGCTTCTGTGTCCACCAACGACCTGCGCAACGGCATGACCCTGGACCTGCCAGACGGCCTGTTCTCTGTGGTCGAGTTCCAGCATGTAAAGCCGGGCAAGGGTGGTGCCTTTGTCCGCACCAAGCTGCGCAATGTCCGGACCAAGGCTGTGCTCGAACGGACCTACCGTGCCGACGAGAAGCTGGACCAGGCCATTGTAGACAAGAGGGAGATGCAGCTTCTATACAGGGCAGGAGGCGAGTATGTCTTCATGGACGCATCATCCTACGAACAGCTTCAGGTCCCTGAGCTGGCCTTGGGAGACGCAGCCAGGTACTTAAAGGATGGTGATTCAGCGGTCCTGCAGCTCTACGAGGGCGAGATCATAGATGTGGACCTGCCAGCTGCGGTGGAGCTGGAGGTGAGCGAGACCGAGCCCGGCGTCCAAGGTGATCGGGTCTCAGGGGCGCGCAAGCCAGCGACATTGGAGACCGGCATAGTGGTGCAGGTCCCTCTCTTTGTGAACCCTGGAGACCGGATCAAGGTTGACACTCGCAGCGGTGAGTACTTGACCAGGGCCCAGTAGCGACAGTGCATGGCATCCACCCGCCATCAAGCGCGCGAGCAGGCCCTGTCCCTGCTCTATGAGGCGCACTCAAAGCACTTGTGTGCCTCGGAGGTCCTCGCCCAGCAAGTTATTCCTCCAGATCCCTATGTGGTATCGCTGCTCGAAGGCCTAGACAACAGGCTTGAGGAGGTGGACGCCCTGGTCAGCTCAAACGCGATCGGGTGGGATTTGGAGCGCATGGCGGTAGTGGATCGTATCACGCTGAGGATGGCCACCTTGGAGCTGATGAGAGCTGCCGAGCAGGACAGGGAGGCAGTGCCATTGGCAGTGTCGATAACAGAAGCCATAGAGCTTGTAAGGAAGTACTCGACCGATGACTCTCCACGCTTTGTGAATGGCGTCTTGTCGGCAGTAGCAGCGTCGTTGGGCATGGAGACCTCACCACCCGCGGAGCTCAGCCTGCCTGGCGGCGGGTCCCCGGTCCAAGATGGCTAGGGCTCGCGGCATTGTCTGTGCCAATCAGCTCGCCTAGCAGGTGTGTCCACGTTGCCAAGGATGGGGCTCGCGACACTGTCATAGGTGGTTCTCGACGCCGTTGAGGAGCTGTATACAGGACATGGGTCCACACTGGCCTGGGTCTGCTATAATTTAACTGTCCTGACCGTAAAGCGTGTCCTGAGAGGCTCGCACGGACAGTAAGGGAGCCCGAGTGGCCGAGCGTGAGAGAAGACTGACACCGCCAGGCAGGGGTGTGTTCGTTCCCAGGGCTCAGGTCATGGGCTTTGACGATGTGCGTAGGGCCCTAGTCCGGATTGCGCATGAGATAGTGGAGCGCAACGGGGGCTTGGATGACGTTGTCCTGATAGGCCTGCAGACTGGTGGGGTCCCCTTTGCGTACAGGCTGGCTTCTACCTTGGAGGAGATTGGTCAGGACCACATCCCCTTGGGCACCTTGGACGTGGCCTTCTACCGGGATGACATAGGCATCCGCCCAGTTCTGCCAGAAGCCGCCAGCTCGATCCCAAAGGAGCTGACCGGTGCAGTGGTGATACTGGTGGACGACGTGCTGTTCACCGGGCGAACCATACGAGCTGCCCTCAATGCTCTTTCTGACTACGGCAGGGCCAGGGCTGTGCAGCTCGCAGTGATGGTCGACAGGGGCCACAGAGAGCTTCCCATACGGCCAGATTACGTGGGCAAGAACCTTCCCACCCGCCGTGACGAGATGGTTGATGCGACCCTGGAAGGTGTCGTGATCGGCGACGTGGTTCCCAAGTGAGGGTTTCGCTGGTAGCACAGGACTGTGGATCAGATCCACCCAAATCCGAGCCGGTCCGAGCCGGAGATAGCCAATCAAGCTCTAAGGTGAGCAGCAAAGGCTCACCAAGAGTACCGAGAAGCCTTCTCGAAGTCGGCGATCTGGGCCGGGAAGGTATAGAGGAGGTGCTGGATCTCGCTGACTCCTTTGCTGAGGTGAGCAGGAGACCTATTCCCAAGGTTCCAGCGCTCCGGGGCAGGACAGTGGCGACCCTCTTCTATGAGGACTCAACGAGGACACGGCTCTCCTTCGAGGCTGCAGCCAAGCGTCTCTCTGCGGACACCATGAGCTTTTCGCTCGGCACTTCCTCGGTCAATAAAGGTGAATCGCTCCTGGACACCGCGAGGACCCTTGAGTCTCTTGGAGCTGACGTGTTAGTGGTGCGGCACCCATCGGCTGGGGCACCGAGCCGTGTGGCCTCCTGGGTGGGGGTGCCAGTGATCAATGCTGGCGATGGCTGGCACGAGCACCCGACCCAGGCGCTGCTTGACTGCTATACGCTCACCAAGGCGCTGGGACGGCGCTCTGTGGGAAAAGACAGGTTTGGTGGCCTTTCGGTCGCCGTGGTGGGAGATGTGCTCCACAGCAGGGTAGCCCGCTCGGTGGTGAAGGCATTTGCCATGCTCGGAGCTGCGGTGAGCTTGGTTGCCCCACCTACCATGCTTCCCTCCTCACTGGAGGGCTGGCCTCTGGCTGGCTTCAGCTACGACTTGGACCCCGTGCTGGCTGGCGCCGATGTCTTGTACATGCTGCGTGTGCAAGCCGAGCGAGGGGCTGGCTCGTTTGTCCCCTCGGTTCGGGAGTACGTATCCCGCTATGGGTTGAACATGGACCGTTTCAGGAAGATGAAGCCAGATGCTGTCATATTGCACCCTGGTCCAGTCAACAGGGGTGTCGAGCTCGCGCCGGAAGTCGCAGACCAGCCGTCTGCCCTAATAGCTTCACAGGTGGCCAATGGGATCGTCGTGCGTATGGCGGTGCTTTACCTGCTGCTCGGCTCCGCTGGCAACCAGCGAGATCTAGAGCAGGACTCCTCTAAGGTCATGGACGAAACCGGTGCCTGAGCTGTCCACAGACCCAAAAGCTCCCTGCTCTGCTGGGCCTGGCGTTGTCATAAAGGGGGGCACTATCGTCGACGCTGCTGGGCAGCGAGCTTGTGACATAGTCATCTCTCGAGGCAGGATAGAGCACGTCCAGCCCGGCTGCGAAGTGCCTTGCGGTGCGAAAGTGCTTGATGCAAGCGGATGCATTGTGGCGCCCGGGCTGGTCGACCTGCACAGTCACTTAAGAGAGCCTGGCGGCGAGCTGGCTGAGACCGTGGAGAGTGGGAGCAGAGCAGCTGCCCTGGGTGGCTATAGCGCAGTTGTGGCGATGCCCAATACAGACCCGCCTATAGACAACGCATCGGCTGCGCACCATGTGCTGGATCTTGGTGCTCACGCGCTGGTGGAGGTTATGGTCGCAGGGGCCATCACCGTTGATCGTGCTGGGGAAAGGCTCGCGCCAATGGCCGAGATGGCCTCCATGGGCATCTCGCTGTTCACAGACGACGGTACGGGGGTCCAAGACGGGGGGCTCATGCGCAGGGCAATGGAGTATGCACGAGGCCTTGGGGTGACCCTTGCTCAACACTGCGAGGACCGATCGCTTGCATCTGGTGGTCACATGCATGAGGGGCGGTGGTCTTCGATCTTGGGGATCCCCGGAATCCCTGCTGAGGCAGAAGAGCTCATGGTAGCTCGCGACTTGATGCTGGCTCGGCTGACTGGAGCGAGGCTTCACCTTCTTCACCTGTCCACTGCAGGGTCTGTGGAGCTTGTACGAAAGGCCAAGTCTGCGGGCATCAAGGTGACAGCCGAGGTCACCCCCCACCATCTCTGCTTAAGTGACGAGGAGGTGGCTTCCTATGATCCGCTGTTCAAGGTGAGCCCTCCGCTGCGCCCCGTTGAGCACATCATCGCACTGCAGGCTGGGCTGGAGGACGGCACGGTTGACGCTGTGGCCACCGACCATGCTCCCCACGCCACTCAGGCCAAGGAGGCCCCATTCGACCAGGCTCCATCTGGGATGCTCGGACTTGAGACAGCTCTAGCGGTCGTTCTCACCGAGCTCTGGGACGGCAGGGTCGGTTCCAGCCCCCAAATCTGTGGCGAGAAAACCACAGATATAGGCGCGACCAGGCAGACCACTGGCACGGCGAGGAGCAGCCACAGCCCTGGCATGGCGGGGAGCAGGAGCATTGGACCGGCTGGAGGCAGGCACAGACTTGTGGATCTCGGAGCTTGCTTACCATCTGGCATCAGGCTCAACCTGATGCAGATCCTGACCCTTCTTTCTTGGCAGCCAGCTTCAATTGCTCGTCTGGGCAGTGCCCACCCGAGCGTCCTGCGCCCTGGGGCTGTCGCCAGCATTTGCGTTTTCGACCCCTTCACAAGGTGGGTGGTTGACCCGGATAGGCTTGCAAGCAAGTCCAAGAACACTCCTTTTGCCGGCGTGGAGCTTCAAGGACAGGTTCGCCATACGCTGGTAGGTGGTGAGCCTGTGGTTATAGAGGGTGAGGCGCAAAGGTGACCTCTTGTCCCAGCCAGGCTGCTTCACCCCTTGGAGCAGACCATTGCTGTTCAGCATCTAGCCCACAGCCTTCGAGTTGCGCAGGAGAAGCCAATGCCAGGGCAGATGGTCTTCTGGTCCTCGCTGACGGCTCGGTTTTCGAAGGAGAGATGGCCGGCGCGCACCCGCCGGGTGGCATTGCTACAGGCGAGCTGGTTTTCAACACGGTGATGAGCGGGTACCAAGAGGTGCTGACAGATCCGTCTTATGCCGGCCAGGTCGTCGCGTTCACCTACCCTCATATTGGTAACTACGGGGTCAACCCGACCGATGCCGAGTCGGCCCGGCCGTGGTGCGAGGGTGTGGTGGTGCGAGATCTACAAGCCATGCCAAGCAGCTGGCGTTGCACAGAAGATCTGGAGCACTACTTGGTGCGTCACGGGATTCCTGGGATCACCGGGGTGGACACGAGAATGCTGACGCGTAGGATTCGAGACTTTGGCTCGATCCCATGTGCCTTTGGAACTGCAGGAGAAGGAGAGCTTGCAAAAGCAGCGGCTTTGGCTCTTCCAACTGACGGGAGGGACTTGGTTTCGACGGTGACCACCGAGCACCCCTATGTAACAGGGAATGGACCGTTGCGGGTGGTGGCCTATGATTTTGGCGTAAAAGCAGCGATGCTCGCACACCTTGGGGCCATGGCAACCGTAGAGGTGGTCCCTGCATGCACTCCGTCAGCTGAGGTCCTCGCACGCGAGCCCGACGGCGTCCTACTCTCAAACGGCCCAGGTGATCCCGCAGCGCTGGACTGGATAGTGGGGGCTGTGGCAGATCTGCTGGGCCGGGTTCCGCTGTTTGGCATCTGCCTTGGTCACCAGCTTCTGGCCACGGCTCTCGGCGGGAGCACCTACAAGCTCCCTTTCGGGCATCACGGAGGAAACCATCCTGTCCGCAGGATGCTCACAGGTCAGGTGGAGATAACCAGCCAGAATCACAGCTATGCAGTTGACATGCGCACCCTTCAAGGAAGCGAGGTCACCCATGTGAACTTAAACGATGGCGTCCTAGAGGGCTTCAGGCAGCCAGCTGCGGGCGCATTTGGCATCCAGTACCATCCAGAGGCCGGTCCAGGTCCCCATGACGCATGGTATCTCTTCTCAGAGTTCGCTGCTCTTATGGAGCGGTCCTGCTGATGGGAAGGCGCAACGACATAGAGACCATTCTCGTGATTGGCTCTGGACCGATAGTTATTGGTCAAGCCTGTGAGTTTGACTACTCAGGTGCTCAGGCCTGCCGTGTGCTGAAGGCAGAGGGCTACAGGGTGGTGCTTGTTAACTCCAACCCGGCCACGATCATGACGGACCCTCAGCTGGCAGACAGGACCTATCTGGAGCCGCTGCATCCAGATATCGTGGCGGCTGTGATCGCCAGGGAGCGGCCCGATGCGGTCCTGGCCACGCTGGGAGGCCAGACTGCACTAAATCTGGCCATGAACCTATACCAGAGCGGCATCCTCGCAGAGCTCGGCGTAGAGCTCATAGGTGCAAGCGCCAGCGCCATCGCCACCGCGGAGAACAGGGACAGCTTCAAGGCGGCCATGTCCGAGATCGGCCTGGCAGTTCCGAGGTCCGGCTTTGCGCACTCTGTGGACGAGGCGCTTGAGATCGCTGCCAGCCTTGGCTATCCTGTCATGGTACGACCGTCCTATATTCTTGGGGGGGCAGGGACCGGTATAGCAAACGATCCAACCGCGCTCGCCCGCATGGCCCATGATGGGATAGATGCGAGCCCAGTCGGTCAGGTGCTTGTGGAGACTTCGATAGCTGGCTGGAAAGAGTTCGAGCTGGAAGTCATGAGGGATAGGGCTGACAACTGCGTGGTGGTGTGTTCGATAGAGAACTTCGATCCTATGGGGGTTCATACAGGGGACTCGATAACGGTGGCTCCTGCGCAGACCTTGACTGATCTGGAGTACCAGGCTATGCGCGACGCTGCGTTCAAATGTATACGCAGGGTGGGGGTGGAGACGGGCGGCTCCAACATCCAGTTCGCAGTCAGTCCCACCGATGGCACCCAGTTGGTGATAGAGATGAACCCCCGTGTCTCACGATCGTCTGCACTTGCATCTAAGGCCACAGGGTTCCCCATAGCCAAGATAGCAGCTAGACTTGCAGTAGGATATACTCTTGATGAGATTACAAATGACATAACAGGGGCAACCCCTGCCAGCTTTGAGCCAGTGATCGATTACGTGGTCACAAAGGTGCCTAGATGGGCCTTTGAAAAGCTGCCAGGTGCACAGGGAAAACTGGGCACCCGTATGCAGTCCGTAGGTGAGGTCATGGCAATAGGGCGCACATTTCCAGAGTCTCTGCAAAAGGCATTGCGCTCCTTGGAGCAGGGCAGGCTGGGCCTAAACTGCGATAACTTAGAGCGGCTGCTTGATGCCATAGACGATGAGCTGCTTTTGCAAAGAGCGTCGATTGCTACCCCCGAACGGGTCTTTCAGGTGGAGGCGCTGTTGCGTCGCGGCATACCTGTGGAGAGACTCGCAGATGCGACAGGGATAGATCCGTGGTTTTTGCATCAGATGGTGAGGATATCTGCCGAGCGTGAGCGGATCACCAGCAAGGGCCTTGCATCGATGTCGAAGAAGGACTGGAAGAGGGCAAAGAGGCTCGGCTTCTCAGATGCCCAGATCGGCTGGCTGCTCGGGGAGCCTGAGGATAAGGTACGTGCCGCCCGCCTGGAGGCGGGAGTGCGCCCCAGCTTCAAGACGGTGGATACATGTGGAGCTGAGTTCGCTGCTATCACTCCCTACCACTACTCCTGCTTTGAGGATGAAGACGAGGTACGACCGAGCGCCAAGCCAAAAGTCGTTGTCCTAGGGTCAGGCCCAAACCGGATAGGCCAGGGCATCGAGTTCGACTATTGCTGTGTGCATGCCAGCGAGGCTCTGTCCGAGGCCGGCTACGAGACCATCATGGTCAACTGCAACCCAGAGACCGTATCTACTGATTACGATACGAGTGATCGGCTTTACTTCGAACCACTAACCTTTGAGGACGTCTCCAACGTTCTTGACGCCGAGCAGGCAGCTTCCAGCGGCTCAGGTGGGGTAGTAGGTGTGATAGTAAGCCTTGGGGGCCAGACGCCGCTCAAGCTGGCGTCCCTGCTGGCCAAGGACATGGTGTTGGGCACCAGCCCCGAGGCCATCGACATAGCTGAGGATCGAGAGCGCTGGAACGCGCTGTGCGCCAGACTGGAGATCCCCCAACCTGCTGGCGGCACTGCGACCAATCTTCAAGAGGCCCTCGAGGTGGTGGGGCGCGTCGGCTTCCCGGTGCTTGTGAGACCCAGCTACGTGCTTGGGGGTCGCGCCATGGAGATAGTTTACGAAGAGTCCGATCTGCGCAGGGTGATGGAAGGTTTGGGAGCAGGCATTGGCTTGGAAGGGGGGCTTTCGGCAGCGCGCCCAGTGCTGGTAGACAGGTTCTTAGAGGATGCCACAGAGGTCGACGTTGACGCAGTGCGCGACTTGAGAGGAACCTTGCTCCTGGCGGGGGTGATGGAGCATGTGGAGCAGGCAGGTGTCCACTCGGGAGACTCTGCTTGTGCCATACCGCCGCCCACTTTGAGCTCGGAGACCATATCGGTTATCGAGCTCTATACCAAGGCGATAGCAGATGCCCTCGAAGTGTGTGGGCCGATAAATGTCCAGTACGCAGTGAAGAAGAGCCAGGTTTTCGTTCTTGAGGCCAACCCAAGGGCTTCCAGGACGCTTCCATTTGTCTCCAAGGCCACCGGCGTGCCCATTGCCAAGGTGGCAGCAAGAGTCATGATGGGGGCCAGCATCGCCGACTTGGCGGCAGAAGGGTTGGTTCCTGCGGCACTTGGAGGTGCGGGAAGCATCTGGCGCATAGTTGGGGGCTCTCAGGTGAGCGTGAAAGAGGCTGTGCTTCCCTTTGATCGCTTTCCGGAGGTCGATACCTTGCTTGGACCTGAGATGCGCTCTACGGGTGAGGTCATGGGGATGGGGAGCACGTTCGGTCTGGCGTTCGCCAAGAGCCAGATGGCCGCAGGGAATCGCCTTCCCTCGGCCGGGCTGGTCTTTCTCTCCCTTGCAGACAGGGACAAGCCTGCCGGGCTTGAAGTGGCCCGCAGCTTGACCGACCAGGGATTCGAGCTGGCAGCGACGGAAGGCACCGCTAGGTTCCTGCGCGATAGGCAAATAGCGGTGAGCACCGTGGTAGACAAGGTCGGTGCACCCAGCAGCGAGGGGGGAGTGGACGCCGTGGAGCTCATTGCCAGCGGGAAGGTACAACTGGTGGTCAACACTCCTCGCGGGAGAGGGCCACGGGTAGATGGCGTGCACATCCGAGCCGCCGCGATGGCCCATCATGTCCCATGCATCACCACTCTGGCAGCAGCGCGTGCCGCCGTGACCGGCATCGCGGACTGGGCATCGCATCCTCTTTCGGTTTGCAGCCTCCAAGAGTACAACGCACTGCCGCCAAGGACTCTGAAGAGAGCCGGCATCGAAGATCGCCTGGTGTAGGTGCCAAGGTGACTAGGCCCAGCTTAGACCTGGCGGGTTCTAGGCGGCTGTCTTGTGGCCCCAGGGCTCTAGAGCAAGTGGACCTCACAGCCCATGTTGGATCGGTGACGCTTCGAGCGCCCGTCATGACGGCTTCTGGCACCTCGGGTCACGGCGCAGAGCTGGCACGCTATCTCGATCTCAGCGCGCTCGGGGCCGTAGTTGTGAAATCGCTAGCCGCGCAACCCTGGCCGGGCAATCCCGCTCCCAGGATCGCACCTGGGCCGGGAGGGGCCATTTTGAACAGCGTTGGACTGCAGGGCCCTGGCGTAGAAGCTTGGCTGGAGACGGACTTGCCAGATCTTTTGCAAACCGGAGCACATGTGGTGGCCAGCATCTGGGGCAGGACCGTGGGGGAGTTCGAACAGGCGGCTTGTCTCCTGCGCGATGCGCCGTCAGCCGTGGTTGCCGTCGAGGTAAATGTGAGCTGCCCCAACGTGGAGGATCGCCGCCGGATGTTCTCCCACTCGCCGAAGGCGACCGCAGAGGCCGTGGAGGCTAGCGCAGCCTGCGCCAGGCCGCTTTGGGCAAAGCTCAGCCCCAATGTCGCCGACATAGCCGAGATCGCAGCTGCTGCGCTGGGGGCTGGTGCAGAGGCGATCACGCTCATAAACACCGTCTTGGGCATGGAGATAGATGTCGAATCGAAAACCCCCCGGCTAGGCGGGCTCACAGGGGGCATCTCAGGTCCCCCGATCCGACCGGTGGCGGTGAGGGCGGTTTGGGACTGCAGGACGAGCTTTCCCGATGCAGCGATAGTAGGTGTGGGAGGTGTCGCACGAGGTGTGGACGCAGTGGAGATGATGATGGCAGGTGCGGATGCCGTTCAGGTGGGAACGGCCAGCTTCGCTGATCCGAAAGCCGCGGCCCGGGTGGTAGTGGAGCTGCGCAGGTGGTGTGCGGCCCACGGGATTTACAGGACCTGTGATCTTAGAGGAGCGGCACATGGGTGCGCTGGCGGGTAGTCCAAGTGGCCAGCGGGAGGGCTGTAAGCCAAGTCAGGGCGTTCCTGCTGCGGATCTTGCCCAAGGGGGGCACCACTTGTTGCGTGATCGACTTGCCCTGGCGCTGGATGTTGACGACTTGGACAGGGCACTTCAGATGCTCAGGCGTCTAAAGCCGTACTTTGGGGTCGCTAAGGTAGGACTTGAGCTCTTCTGCTCTGTCGGCCCCAAGTCAGTTGCAGCTATACAAGAGGAAGGGTTCCAGGTCTTTGCCGATCTCAAGCTTTACGACATCCCGACCACTGTTCACCATGCAGCCAGGGCCATGGGAAAGCACGGGGTGTCGTATCTCACGGTCCATGGATCCGGTGGACCTGAGATGCTGAAGGCGGCCGTCGCTGGCCTTGAGGAAGGGTCGGGCAAAGAGCCTGGCAACGCAGTCGTTTTGGCTGTCACGGTGCTCACGAGCGAACCTGTGGCGGGTAGTGAGTTGCTGGTTGAACGGGTCAAAGCTGCTCAGCTGGGTGGATGTGGAGGATTTGTCTGCGCAGGACCGGATCTCGGATTGCTGCGCAAGATTGCTCCGAGCATGCTGGCCGTGGTTCCAGGCATCCGCATGGCTTGGTCGTCCAAAGACGACCAGCGTAGGGTCATGGGCCCGCAAGAGGCCCTGGACGCCGGCGCCGATCTCCTTGTGATCGGGCGTTCGGTGACCCAGGCGCAGAATTGGGAGCGAGCAGCCGAGCAGCTGGTGGCTTCTTTGCACATCCAGCCAGGGAGTTGACTGTTGCCAATGGACTCTTAGCGCAATGGCCGGGATTGGCTCACTTGGGGTCTTGGCGCTGCAGCTATCCCGATCGGCTGACGGAGGTGGCTTCCACGAGCTATGGTCATATCCATGCCGCAACCTCCCGTACTTACACCAGAACAGCGCCAGCAGGCTCTTGCCAAGGCCGCTCAGGCCCGCCGGCAGCGTGCCGAGGTGAAGGAAAAGCTGAAAATGGGCAGGATGACCCTGCAGGCCCTGTTGGCAGAGGCCGACAAGGACGAGACGCTCGGAAAGATGAAGGTCCTCTCCGTGCTGGAATCCCTTCCCGGTCTTGGTAAGGTCAAAGCCCGCCGTCTTATGGAGACAGTAGGGATAAGCGAGTCGCGCCGTCTTCAAGGTCTTGGTACCAACCAGCGCGAAGCCCTGGTAGCCGAAACCACCCGCTCCTGATCTTCGTCATATTCGGGCCCGGCGGGACCGGCAAGGGAACCCTTATCGATCGGCTCGTAGCCAGGGACCCCACTTTGTGGCTCAGTCGCTCTTGGACTACCAGGGCACGGCGACCTGGGGAGGCGGAAAGCGCTTACCGGTTCGTTACCGATGAGGAGTTTGACGCAAAGGTGAGCTCTGGAGGCTTCCTGGAGTGGGCGGAGTTCCTCGGCCACCGCTATGGCACGCCCATGCCAGATCCACCCCCAGGTCATGACGTGCTGCTGGAGATCGACCTGCAAGGAGCCCAGCAGGTCAAGGCTTACGACCCTCGGGCTGTACTTGTGCTGTTGGTCCCACCATCAGCGCAGGTGCAGGCTGACAGGCTCCGATCCAGGGGCGAGGATGAGGCCCGCATAGCCCAGCGAGTTGCCATGGGCCTCGAGGAAGCTTCGCGCGGCCGGCTGATCGCAGACGATGTTGTGGTCAATGATGACCTCGATCAGGCCCTGGAGCGGGTCTGCGATATACTAGAGCGCCACCGGCGATTGGTCGGTGGCTCTGGTGACCGTAGCTAAGTGCAACGCGTCTTGCCAGCCGAGCAGGAGTAGGTGAAAGACATGGCCGACCGCCGCAATACAATGATGGAGCCACCGATAGAGGACCTCCTTTCCAAGGTGGACTCCAAGTTCACCCTGATCTCCCTTGCAGCCCTGAGAGGCCGAGAGATCAACTCTTACTTCAATCAGCTTGGCGAAGGTCTGGGTGCTCTAGTCCCGCCCCAGGTGACCTCCGTCGCGCGAAAGCCCCTGTCCATTGCTTTTGAGGAGATCGCAGCGGGAAAGGTTTCCTGTCGCCACAGGGACTCTGGTGAGAGTGGACCAGCAGACGAGCGAGCCACAACTGGCCAGGCTGTCATGGCCGTCGAGGCTGTCACAGAGCCTGCCAATGTGCCTGTGGCCGCAGTAGCGGATCTGGAGATAGAAGTTGGCAGCATGCCTTTTGCTGAACAAGCATCTGGCGACCTGGAGATGGGTGCCACTGATGGAGACGAGCCTACCCACCCAGAGGAGGCTGGGTAGAGGGCCGGATCTCCAGCGCTTTGGCACCGGAAGGGAAATCTAGGAGCCAGAGAAATAGTGGTCGGTAGTGTCAGCTGAGACCGGAGGCACCAGGCCCGGCCACACTGGGCTAGCTATGGGCTCGGCTTCAGATGGCCTGGCCTCGGGGCCGCTGGCGGGTCGGCGAGTGGTTTTGGGAGTCACTGGCGGGATTGCGGCCTACAAGGCGGTAGAGCTTTGTCGCAGGCTTGTCGACGCAGGTGCGTATGTGATCCCGGTTCTCACCTCGCAAGCAACGCGTTTTGTAGGCGCTGTAACATTCTCAGCCCTTGCCTCTGAGCCTGCCCATCAAGGGCTCTTTGACGGGGCGGAGCCCATTCCCCACACGGTGCTAGGCCGATCGGCAGATCTTGTGATTGTGGCTCCAGCCACGGCGAGGCTGATAGGACTCTACGCTGCGGGCATATCGTCGGATCTTCTCACGGCCACTCTCCTTGCCACTAGGGCCCCTGTAGTTGTGTGCCCAGCGATGCACACCGAGATGTGGGAGCACCCGGCCGTACAGGAAAATCTCGCTGTGCTGACCAGGAGGGGCGTCGTGATTGTGGGACCTGGCACTGGGAGGTTGGCTGGGGGTGACAGCGGGACCGGCAGGATGGCTGATCCCGAGGAGATCGTCTCAAGGGCTGCTCAGGTGCTGGGCCCAAGAGTCCGAGCAGGCCTGTCGGGTGCTGGCTCGGATAGAACGCCATTGCGGGATCTGAGGGTAGTGGTGAGTGCCGGAGGAACTCGAGAGCCATTAGACCCGGTGCGCTACATCACCAATCGCTCATCTGGCAAGCAGGGACATGCCATAGCAGAGGTTGCCCATGAACGAGGGGCTAGCGTGGTTCTGGTCACCTCTGCTCCCTTGGACGTACCTGCTGGCATAGAGGTTGTAAGGGTAGAGACCGCTGATCAGATGGAGCATGCGATGCTCGCAAGCTCCAGAGGGGCAGACATTGTCGTGATGGCTGCAGCAGTGGCCGACTTCCGACCCAAGATGAGCTCTCCAAGGAAGCTTCGCAAGTCAGATGGGGTGCCCGAGCTTCTCCTGGAGCCCACCGCTGACATCCTCGCTGGCCTATCTGCGGGTCGGGAGCAAGGACAGGTGTTGGTAGGTTTTGCAGCCGAGACCGAAGAGGTGGAGCTGCGGGCAAAGTCCAAGCTGTATGCCAAAGGCGTGGACCTAATAGTGGCCAACGACATCACCGAGCCTGGAGCAGGATTCGAGAACGACACCAACGCGGTCCTGATCGTTTCCGCAGGTAGCGTGGAGCGGGTCCCGCTCACCACAAAGCGCGAGGTGGCGGGCCTGGTTCTAGACAGAGCACTGTCCTTACTATCCCGGAGGGAGCCCACCAGTGGCTGACAGCTACATCTTCACATCCGAGTCGGTCACTGAGGGCCACCCAGACAAGATGGCAGACCAGATATCAGACGCGATCCTTGATGCTTTGCTCGAAACCGATCCAGATTCCCGGGTTGCCTGCGAGACACTGCTTACCACAGGCTTGGTGTTCGTGGCAGGAGAGATAACCACCTCAGGGTATGTAGACATTCCAAGGGTGGTTAGAAAGACCGTGTGTGAGATCGGCTACGATCGTGAGGCATTCGGGTTTAATGGGGATACCTGCGGGATCATGGTATCCATCGACGAGCAGTCACCCGACATTGGCCAAGGGGTTAGCATCGCTGCCGAGCTCCGGTCCGGCAAGGGTGGGGAGGACAGGCTCAACGCCCAAGGTGCTGGCGACCAGGGCATGATGTTTGGCTTTGCGTGCGACGAGACGCCCGATCTCATGCCGGTGCCAATTTGGCTCGCGCATCGGCTCGCCCAGAGGCTTTCGCAGGTCCGAAGGGTGGGGGTCATCCCCTACCTTCGTCCCGACGGCAAGACCCAAGTGAGCGTCGAGTACGAAGGGAACCGGCCGGTGGCTCTCAGGACCGTGCTCATTTCCACTCAGCACCAGCCCGGGATTGATCTCGAGACGCTTCTGTTGCCCGACCTTCGCGAGCATGTGATCCAGCCCCTGCTTCCAAGCGACCTTGACACTAGCGAGTTCAAGGTGCTTGCGAACCCGACGGGGCGCTTCGAGCTGGGTGGGCCCCATGCTGACACGGGCCTGACCGGTCGCAAGATCATCGTGGACACCTATGGGGGCTATGCCCGTCATGGTGGGGGGGCATTCTCTGGCAAGGACCCTTCCAAGGTGGACCGCTCTGGAGCATATGCGGCGCGCTGGATTGCCAAGCACATCGTTGCTTCGGGGGCAGCCTCAAGGTGTGAGGTCCAGGTGGCTTACGCAATTGGCGTTGCCCGTCCTGTTTCGCTGCTTGTGGAGACCTTTGGGACTGAAACGGTCGACCCGGCAAGAATCGCGGCCATAGTGGAGGAGATGTTCGACCTCAGGCCTGCAGCGATAATCGCGGACCTGGATCTGTTGCGACCGATCTACCGACGCACTGCAGCCTACGGTCACTTTGGGCGGCCCGACAAGGAGTTCACATGGGAGGCAACCCCTCGCGTCGAGGAGATGCGCAGCGCCCTTGGCCTTGGCTGATCAGTTGAGCCCTACGGGCTGCCGGTTGAGAATTGCCTAGTCAAGCCAGCTCGAGGTCCAGAGCTTCCAAAAGCGTGGTCCGTGTGTTGCCCGATGTGATCGGTTTGGACCGCGAGTTCGACTATCTGCTCCCGCGCTCTATGGGCCCACAATCAGAGCAAGCAGGCGGGGTTGGCGTTGGAGCTATGGTGCGCATAGAGCTGCATGGACGGAGGGTCAATGGATGGGTGGTGTCCGAGCACTCTCAACCCACAGAGGGGATTGACCTAAAGCCGTTGGCCGGCTACCGGGGACATGGCCCATCCGAGGAGGTCGTAGACCTTGCCAGGTGGGCTGCTTGGCGTTGGTCTGGGCCTATGGCGAGATTTTTGAGGACTGCCTCGCCCCCGCGCCTGATCCTCGCAGACCTGCCGGCGAGAGGTGAGGGCGCTTTCAAGGCCACTGGCAGCAGGCGAGGCAGCCTGCTACCAGAGCAAAAGGCCCTGGGAGAGAGCGTTGGTGGTGGCTGCACTGTGCTCCGTCTAGCACCTGGGATAGATCGCCTTTGTTGGGTGGAGGCCATATTGGAGCTCATGGACTTGGCAATGGGGCGAACTGACAGGTCCATGGGACCACCAAGCGCGATCGTGCTCGTACCCACTCAGAGAGGAGCGGAGGCGCTCTCTATTGCCTTGCGCAGCGCTGGCCAGGATGTAGCCCGCTGGCCACAGCAGTGGGATCTTGCTGCTGCGGGAGGTCGGATTGTGGTGGGAGCCCGTGGGGCGGCATGGGCATCCGCCCCGGATCTCTGCGGTATCATCGTCCTTGACTCCCACGACGAACGCTATCAAGAAGAGCGATCCCCCACCTGGGACGGTTGGGTCGTTGCCGCAGAACGGGCAAGGAGGTCCAAGGTGCCCTGCGTGCTTATTTCCCCCTGCCCTACCCTCGTGCAGACCCACTCCGCTCAGGTGGTAAAGACCTCCGCCGCCTTTGAGCGCAAGGGATGGCCCCTGGTGGAGGTAGTTGACCGGCGCGGGGCAGATCCGCGTGAAGGCGTTCTGGGGGAGAGGGTGGTCACAGCTCTTAAGCGCGCCATTGCCAGCGGTCAGCATGCTCTTTGTATCTACAACCGCACTGGTGGGGTCAGGCTGCTCACATGCAGGGCGTGCGGAGAGCCTGTGGTGTGTGAAAGCTGTGGTGGGGCCATGGGAGCAGGCGGGGCGCTAAGAGCAGGCGGGACCGGTGGCTCACTCGGTCTGAGGGAGCGCTTCGACAGCTCAAAGCTGCAACAGAGCCCAAGCCCAAAGGGCGGCTCTTTCTCGGCATCGCAGATCGGAGAGCACGATCTGCTCCGGTGCGCGCTCTGTCGCGAGGCGCGTCCGCAAGTTTGCCTTCGTTGCGGATCGTTTTCCCTGCGGGTTGCCCGTCGCGGGGTTTCTCGGTTGCGCTCAGAGCTGGAGGCGATCCTGGGGGTGGAGGTGGGTGAGGTCACAGGCGCCGTCCGAGATGACGCTCATCTTGCTGGTGTGCCACAACAGGGGATAGGCGGCGAACGACCAGGCGCCACTTTGCGCAGTGGCGGTGGCCAAATTGGAGGGCCACATCAAGCTGGGGGGACAGTCCCATACCCTCAGGTCTCTGTGGTCATAGGCACAGAGGCCGTGCTTCACCGGGCGCAGGCAGCGTCTCTAGTGGTCTTCTTAGACATGGATCAGGCTTTGCTCGCCCCTCGCTTTACTGCATCGGAGGAAGCTCTGGCACTGCTGGCCTTGGCAGCGCGCCGGACTGGTGGACGTGATGGCCATGGTCGGTTGATGATCCAGACCAGGATTCCAGATCATCCAGCGGTGCTGGCAGCCTGCAAGGGTGACCCAGATCTGCTCGCCAGTAGCGAGATTCCTGTTCGCCAAGCCCTGAGGCTGCCCCCATTCAGCGCCATCGGGCTGATTCGAGGACCTGGTGCAGGCGACCTTGCGCTCTCAATTTCCGAGCGCGACCTTGAGGTCGAGGTCAGAGGACCAGATGCCCAAGGGGCATGGCAGGTAAGGGCCGCCAGCCACGACCTGCTGTGTCAAGCTCTTGCGAGCCCACGTCCTCTGTCTGGCCGGGTGCGGGTATCAGTGGATCCACGCCACATCTGAGATCGGCTCTGGCCGCTCTTAGATCTCCAGCCACCTTCTCCAACGCAGCTTCTCTCATCCAAAATCAGTCCATGCCCCATCTGAGGTGTCCCGGTCGCACCGCCAGGCCTACCTTCGCCGAATGAGGCGTCGAGCCCTTGGCGCCCTGTGAGCTATCAGCTATGTCCCTAGCGTGCCCTGGCTACGATGTAGCCATGAGTGAGAGGCAGATCAGGCTTTATGGTGACCCAGTGCTGCGTGAGGCGCTCCCGCCAGTTGGTGATATAGATGCTGGGGTGGCGCGTCTGGCCCAGGACATGCTCGAAACTATGTATGGCGCACCAGGTCTCGGTTTGGCTGCCAACCAGATAGGCGTAAGAAAGAGGCTGTTTGTGTTCGATATCGGTGATGGTCCACAGGCCATAATCAATCCGTCGATCTCCGAAAGCCGCGGTGAGTGGACCTATGAAGAAGGTTGCCTATCGGTGCCAGGGCTGTCCTGGCCAATAGTAAGGCCCAAGGAGGTCCACCTCACTGGCTTGGATTTGGATGGAGGCGAGATCTCAGTGGAGGCAGATGAGCTCTTGGCTCGGGTCTTCCAGCATGAGGTGGATCACCTGGACGGGGTGCTCCTGCTCGAGAGACTTGACGCCGATACACGCCGTGAGGCTTTGAGGACTTTAAGGGAGCGGTCTATGTCGGCTGGAGAGGCTTCCAGTAGGCGCTCAGGGGCGCGCTCTAATCTTTCAAAGGCTTGAGGTGATCCCATTTTGGCCGTCACCTAGCTCCGGGCAGCCAAAGGGCAGTTGGGTCCTGCCGCCTGTGCCTTAGAGACAAGGGCGTGAGAGCTGGTTTGTCCATAGGATATCTTGGCACTCCTAAGGACGCGGTCGTGCCTCTGAAAGCTTTGGTTGGTGCGGGCTATGAGGTCAGGTTGGTAGTCACAGGTCCTGATCGCCGCAGGTCAAGGCGTGGCCGGCTGGAGCCAACACCAGTAAAGCAGGCTGCCTCAGAGCTCGGTATCCAGGTGTCGGAGGATGTCGAGGACCTGGTCGATTCTGGGGTGGATCTCGGTGTGGTGGTGGCGTTCGGCCGCATCATAAAGCGTGATGTCCTAGAACAGGTCCCCATCGTCAACTTGCATTTTTCGCTGTTGCCGCGCTGGCGCGGGGCTGCTCCAGTGGAGAGAGCCATACTTGCCGGTGACAAAGAGACAGGGGTATGCCTCATGTCGCTTGATGAAGGGCTGGACACAGGCCCGGTGCACGAGTGCAGGAGTGTAGAGATTGGCGACCAGGAGACAGCCGGCCATCTACGGGGGCGGTTGGCGGAGCTGGGCTCGCATATGCTCCTTGAGTGGCTGGAGACCTTCCCCGAAGGTCTGGCAATCTCCCGCCCCCAAGTGGGCGAAGCTACCTACGCACCCAAGATCGATCCTGGCGAGCTCTGCCTCCGATGGGATTGCCCTGCTGAGAAGCTGGCTAGGGTGGTCCGGGTCGGTCGGGCCTGGACCATGCTCGAGGGGTCTCGCATAGCCATCTTGGAGGCGAGAGCAGCTGAGGGATCTCCAGGCGTGCTTGTGCCGTCCTTACGAGATTGCCAGGGAGAACCTCATGAGGCAAGAGCAGCTGAGGGCTCCGGCCATCTTTTGGGTCGACCCGCAGCTTGCGTCGGATATGAGCCAGGGGTGAGCCAGCTCCCAGGGACGGTGCATCTGGACAGCTCTTCGGGCACGGTGTGGGTTGCAACCGGCAGGGGTCGGCTCGAGCTTTCATTACTGCGTCCACAGGGTCGTGCCACCATGAAGGCTGCTGACTGGTTGAGGGGCTTGCGTAGGGCTGGGCCGATCGTGCTTGGCCAGTAGCTGATGGCAACCGACGCGCCCATTGCCTCCAGGCAAACCTAGTATGGCTGTTCGATGGTAAAGATAGCCCCCTCGGTCCTTTCTGCTGACTTTGGCATCCTGGCCGAGCAGGTGGGTGAGGTATCGCCCGAGGCGGACTGGCTTCATGTGGATGTTATGGACGCTCATTTTGTCCCCAACCTCACCGTCGGTCCACCTGTCATCGAGTCCCTGCGCCGCCACACCGAGCTGTTTCTTGACTGCCATCTCATGATGACTGATCCTGGGAAGTACTTGGAAGCCTTTAAGCACTCCGGGGCCGATGGTTGCACAGTCCATGTGGAGGTGGGCCAGACGGCAGAACTGATCGCCCAGATGCGCGATCTCGACCTAAAGGTGGGCTTGGCTGCGAACCCCGATACCCCTTTTGATCTAGTGGCTCCCTACCTCGATCGCGTGGATCTGCTGCTGTGCATGACGGTGTTTCCTGGCTTCGGTGGCCAGGAGTTCATGGCAGATGTCATGGCAAAGGTGGCAATGGCGCGCTCGGAGATCGACAGGCGAGGCCTGTCTGTTGAGTTGCAGGTAGATGGCGGGGTCGATGAGAAGACAGCTCCCATGGCAGCCCGAGCGGGCGCAACCGTGTTCGTGGCGGGCACTGCCATATTCCACTGCCCTCCCTCTTGGGAGGCTGCCCGCCGGATCAGGCACGCCGCACAAGCTGCCAGCGGTGTGGAGCGGCTAGAGAGGGAATCTGGCAGGTAAGCTGAGTCTTCCCTCTGGGAGGGTAGCATCCCTTGCAGAGCACGGAGTGGGGATGGGCAGGCAACAGGCTATAGGAGCGGTGGACAATCTCGACGATGACCCTTCAAGGGGACTAACTGGCAGGGACCTGCTCGGCGTTATAGAGGATGAGGCCATGCGGGTGGCGATATTTGCTGGTCGGTCGGTCAGGAGAGCGACTTCGCCCAATCCTTGGGTGGGCTCTGTGCTACTGCCTGCGCGAACCCTGGCCCGTCAGCTGGCGGTCTTGGAGGAGAGCCGGCAAGATGGAAAAGATCTGCCTTGTGAGCTCGACCATTCTGGCTGGTTTGTGGGGGCTACTTCTCCCCCTGGAGGCCCGCATGCTGAGGTAGTGGCCTTGGCCAGTGCCGGCAACCAAGCAGCTGGAGCCACGCTCGTCACTACCTTGGAGCCATGCTCGCACCATGGGCGGACCCCACCGTGTGTGGATGCGATAATAGCTGCTGGCGTGTCGAGGGTGATCATAGGTACGCTGGATCCCGATCCTAACGTATCGGGATCTGGTTTGGCGCGCCTTCAGGAAGCAGGGATAGAGACTGTGCTGGGCGTTTTAGGGAAGGAGGTAGAGGCCTATCTGGCCCCATACCTAAAGCACAGGCGCACAGGCAGGCCATGGGTGGTTCTCAAGCTGGCTGGCACTCTGGACGGTAGAACAGCTGCAGCTGATGGCTCCAGCCGCTGGATAACAGGGCCCAAGGCGAGGGCCGATGTGCATGAGCTACGGGCGCTGAGCGATGCGATCCTGGTAGGAGCTGGGACTGTAAGGGCAGATGACCCTGAGCTGACGGTCAGGTTGGACACTAAGCCCAGCTTCCAGCCGTTGCGCGTGGTTCTCGGGCGTGTACCTGCCGGCGCAAGGGTGCATCCGGCTTTGGAGCTCTCGGGCGATCTAAATGATGTCTTAGATGAGCTGGGTCGGCGCGGTGTGCTCCAGGTGCTCGTCGAAGGTGGCCCGAAGGTTGCCTATGGATTCCATAGCGCAGGTTTGATCGATCGCTACGTCATCTACCTGGCACCTGCCCTGATGGGTGGATCAGATGGCAGCCCACTGCTTGATGGACCCGGAGCCGCGAGCATAGGCGATATTTGGAGGGGTCAGATCTGCTCCTTCCGCCGTTTGGATCAGGACCTACGTATAGAGCTGGCTCCCTATGGCTCTCAGGGCGTGCCTGCCAGCGGGGTCGTATGATGCCGCTGGCCCGGGTAGAGGATGCCATTGCCGCGATAGGACGGGGCGAGATTGTCGTAGTTGTCGACGACGAAGATCGTGAGAATGAGGGTGATCTCATCATGGCGGCTCAGTTCGCAACCCCAGAGAGCATCGCGTTTTTCATAGCCCATACCTCAGGACTCATCTGTGTCCCGCTGATGCCGGACCGGCTGGACCAGCTGGAGCTTCCCTTGATGGTTGCCACGAACACCGAATCCCAGCACACGGCGTTCACTGTAAGCGTCGACTACCGGCACGGCACCTCGACAGGGATATCTGCAGCCGATAGAGCGGCCACCATAATGGCATTGATTGACCCTGCGACCAAGCCCACTGATCTTTCCAGACCGGGACATATATTCCCTCTGCGTTACCGAGTCGGTGGGGTGCTGAAGCGTGCCGGTCACACAGAGGCCGCGATCGATCTGGCCAGAGCGGCAGGGGCATACCCAGCAGGGGTGCTGTGCGAGGTCGTGAGTAAGGACAAGACCGGGATGGCCAGATTGCCAGAGCTGACGGAGTTCAGCGCAGAGCATGGTCTTGTGCTTATCTCCATCGCTGACCTGGTGAGGTACCGTAGGCGCAAGGACAAACTTGTAAAAAGGGTGGCAGAGGCACGGATACCTACAGTGGCGGGCGAGTTCACCTGCTATGCCTATGAGTCCGTCCTCGATGGTGAGCAGCATCTGGCATTGGTAGCGGGGGAGGTGGCCGGTGAGCAGGACGTGCTTGTTCGCGTCCACAGCGAGTGCCTGACTGGTGACGTCTTTGGCTCCCTTCGCTGTGACTGCGGTCCTCAGCTGGCAGAGGCGCTAGCGCGCATTGCAACCGAGGGCACCGGGGTGGTGGTTTACCTGCGCGGGCACGAAGGCCGTGGGATAGGTATAGCCCACAAGCTCCGGGCCTACAACCTCCAAGAGCAGGGACGAGACACCGTTGACGCGAACTTGGAGCTCGGGCTGCCGGTCGACTCGAGGGAGTACGGGATAGGAGCGCAGATCCTGGTGGACCTCGGGGTGACCACCATGCGCCTTATGACCAATAATCCGGCCAAGTACGGTGGTTTGGAAGGATTTGGTCTTACGATCGTGGAGAGAGTTCCTCTCGAGTCGCTTCCAAACCCCTCCAATGTCGACTACCTGCGCACCAAGCGCGACCGCTTGGGCCATCTCATGGAAGGTCTCGATGACGCGCTCTGAGAAGAGATCCTCGCGCATCGAAACGCTCCAGATGGGCCAATCTCATGGAAGGTCTCGATGACGCGCTCTCACAGGAGTCTTCTGCTGGGCGAGCTGCCGATGGAGATAGAGGGGGTGGGACCTGCTTTGATCGGCAGCACCGAGGGGTCAGGACTGCGGGTGGCAATAGCTTGCGGCAGGTTCAACGGTGCTGTGACCGAGCGGCTCTTGAAGGGGGCGATACGGACACTGCTCAGATGCGGGGTGGCAAGGGAGGCGCTCAGCGTTCTCTGGGTGCCGGGCGCTTTCGAGCTTCCGCTTGCTGCACAACGGCTCGCCACCTCTCACCGCTTTGACGCCGTGATCTGCCTCGGGGCGGTCATAAGGGGAGAGACGGGCCACTACGACTTCGTGGCCAGCGAGTGTGCCGCAGGACTGCAAAGAGTACAGCTTGATACTGGAGTTCCTGTGGTCTTTGGCGTGCTTACCACCGATAGCGCGGACCAGGCATTTGCCAGGGCAGGCGGCTCTGTTGGCGACAAAGGAGAGGAGGCTGCCTTGACAGCGGTGGAGATGGTTGACCTGCTAGCTCGGATGCCAGCTGCGCAGTAGGCCCATGCTAAGCCTGGTTTTGCCAAAAGGCTCGCTCGAGCGTGCCACAATGGAGCTCTTCAGCGCCGCTGACCTTGCTGTGTCGAGGGTGTCAGAGGTTGACTATAGGGCCACAATCGATGACCCGAGGATAAAGACGGTGCGAATACTGCGTCCTCAGGAGATACCCAACTACGTGGCCGATGGGATATTCGATCTGGGCATCACAGGGAGGGATTGGATCGAGGAGACCCAGGCGGACGTGGTCTCTCTGGGCCAGCTCCACTATTCCAAGGCCACCTCCAGACCGATACGGGTCGTGCTCGCGGTCGCATCCGAGTCACCGGTAAGGAAG
>JAMCQF010000224.1 GCA_023379605.1 Actinomycetota bacterium | reverse complement strand
GAGCGACACTGTCTCTAAGGGTTGACTATCCAATCGCCGTCCTGTAGTGGAGTTCGAGGAGGGAGCGGGCAACCCAGACGGTTTGACCGTTGACATCGATGGGTGTTTGTGGGTTGCAATGGCAAGAGGAGGAACCGTGCGCCGCTACACACCAAGCGGAGCCCTCGATCGGATCATCCACTTCCCAGTGAGCACGGTAACGAGCTGCACGTTCGGTGGAGCTGATCTCGATCTACTGTTTGTGACATCCGCCTGTGTTGGACGCTCAGAAGTGGAGCTGCATAAGGAGCCGCATTCCGGCGCTGTGTTCGTCTGCGAAGTCAGTGTGGCCGGTCTCCCAGCCAGCCGTTTTGCCGGCTGAGCCGACATGTTGGTTGTGCCATGCGAACAGGTCACTCAGTTGACTCAGGCAAACCATAGGAGTAGTTTAACTGGCCAGAGATCAGACCTTAATAGGTAAGGGTGGAGAGGGGCGTGCCCATGCAAAGCAGAGCTATGAGCGGGTGCAGGCAGTGAGCGACGAGCTGGCTTTCCTGGCCCACAAAGAAGGTGACTCAGTGGCAATAGCAGTGCGTGACGTAGAGCCAGGCACTGGCTCCCTGGCCGTACTAGGTGCCGATGGCAGACGCCAGATCACCGTAGCTGAGCCGATCCCGCTAGGTCACAAGATCGCCCTTGTAGATCTGGCAGAAAACACCCCGGTAATCGAGTACGGTGAGCCTGTCGGCCTTGCATGCCAGGACATCGCTGCCGGTGAGCTTGTCCATATCCACAACATGAGGAGTGCAAAATGGCAGCTGAGCGCCTGACCGGCTACCGCCGGCCCGATGGCCGGGTCGGTATCCGCAACCACGTCATTGCCTTAGCTGTCGATGACCTTTCCAACGCAGCGGTGGAAGGGATCGCCCATCTCGTACCCGGGCTTGTTCCCATACCCCACTCCTACGGGCGCCTCCAGTTCGGCGAGGACTTAGAGCTTACCTTTCGCACCTTGATCGGCACAGGAGCGAACCCGAACGTGGCCGCCGCGGTGGTGGTCGGAATAGAGCCGGCGTGGACCGACCGGGTGGCAGACGGCATAGCCAAGACAGGTAAACCTGTGGCCAGGTTGTCAATAGAGCGCCACGGGGATCTAGCCACTATTGCCGATGGCGCCCGCCAAGCGGCCAGGCTGCTCCAGGATGCGAGCGAGCACCAGCGCGAGCCGGTGGAGCGCAGCGAGGTCATGGTGTCGATCAAGTGCGGGGAGTCCGACACCACAAGCGGCCTTGGCTCATGTCCGACCACCTCTCAGGTAGTGGACCGCACGGTGGCTGCCGGCGGCACTGTGATCTTCGGTGAGACCACCGAGCTGACCGGCGGAGAGCACCTCATCGCCGCTCGCTGTGCAGATGAAGCGGTACGAGCCAGGTTCTGCGGGTTCTTCGATAACTACATGGCAACTGTACTGGCAGCTGGCGTCGATCTGCTCGGATCCCAGCCGACCCAGGGCAACATACGAGGCGGGCTCACAACCATCGAGGAAAAGGCGTTCGGCAACATCGCCAAGACGGGATCGGTGCCTGTTGTAGACGCCCTGGAGCCAGCGTGTGCCCCCACTCGAAAGGGGCTCAACTTCATGGACACCTCCTCAGCCGCAGCAGAGTGCCTGACCTTGATGGCAGCTGCAGGCGCGGTGATCCACCTCTTTCCTACCGGCCAGGGCAACATCATCGGTCACCCCATAGAGCCGGTCATCAAGCTCACAGCCAACCCTCTCACGGCAGCTACCATGGCCGAGCACATCGACTTGGATGTCTCGGGCCTCCTGCGCCAGGACTACAGCCTCACCGAAGCCGGAGACCGCTTGATGGAGATCGTGGACAGGACGGTAAATGGCCGCCTTACCGCTGCAGAGTCCATAGGGCACCGTGAGTTTGTCATCACCAAGCTCTACCGCAGCGCATAACAGAAGTGATAAAGACCTGCGAAATCATTTCAAGCGGCCAGGCAGTGCCCCAGTGGATAGGCGGCGAGTGGATCCAGGCCGCCACAGGGGACACACTTGAGGTCATCAACCCTGCCAACTGTGAGCCGCTGGGGGAGCTGAGCTACGGCGGGAGCACCGAGGCTATATCGGCAGCCGACGCTGCTGCCGAGGCATTTCCAGGCTGGTCTGGACTTCCCGCACGCAAGCGCTCCGATATTCTACAGTTTGCGGCTGATCTGCTGGCAAGCCGCGCTGGTGAGATCGGCAGCCTCTTGTCAGCTGAGACCGGCAAACGGCTCCCAGAGGCTGTGGGTGAGATCAACTTTGCCGCCGAGTACCTGCGCTGGTTCGCCGAGGAGGCAAGAAGGCCAGCCGGCCACGTGCTCACCTCGGAGGACCCGACACGCCGCCAGCTCACGCTAAGCAGACCAGTAGGGGTTGCAGCGTGCCTAACTCCGTGGAACTTCCCGGTCTCCATTCAGGCACGCAAGGTGGCCCCAGCTCTGGCTGCAGGCTGCACTGTCGTTGCAAGAGCTTCCGAGAAGGCGCCGCTTGCTGTGCTCGAGCTCTTTCGTGCGCTGCAAGACGCCGGGTTACCCCCCGGTGTTGCAAACGTCATTCACGGACCTGCGGGCGAGCAGGCAGAGGCGCTCTTGGCCCATCCCGCGGTCCGGGTGGTCAGCTTCACAGGCTCTACCTCCGTTGGGGCCCACCTCATGGAGTTGGCCTCCAAGCGGGTCGTACGCTGTGCCCTCGAACTTGGAGGCGATGCACCATTTATCATTTTCGCTGATTCTGACATTGACGCCGCGGTGGAAGGTCTCATGATTGCCAAGTTCCGCAATAACGGCCAGTCCTGCATCGCGGCAAACCGGGTCTTTGTGCAAAGCAGCATCCTCGCCAAGCTAAGCGAGCGCCTGGCTGCCGCCACGTCGTCCTTGGCAGTCGGGGACCCGCTTGACAAGCCGCACGTAGACCTAGGTCCGCTAATAGACACCAGTAGAGTAGCCGCGGTGCAAACCCTCGTTGACGAAGCAGTGGATGCAGGGGCCCGATGGCTGGGTCCTTCGCCTGAAATGCCCAAAGGTCTCTGCTTTAGTCGCCCTGGGTTCCTAGTAGAGGTCCCCGACAAGGTTGGACTCGCTACCACGGAGGTGTTCGGCCCTGTCTCTGCCCTGTTCCCATTCGACACAGAAAACGAGGTAATAGAGCGAGCCAACGACACTGAAATGGGCCTGGCTGGTTATGTCTATACGCGCGATCAGGCGCGTAGCTGGCGAATGGCCGAGCGGTTGGAGGTCGGGATCCTCGGGATCAACCATCCACTGCCCTCCTCGGCCTTCGCCCCCTTAGGGGGCGTAAAGCAAAGCGGTATCGGCCGGGAAGGCGCCCACCAGGGGCTTGAAGAGTTCACCGACATCCGCTACGTCTCCATAGGGCTATGAGGTGAGCCGGTGACGCTTCGCAGCAGCGCATGGTTCGAAGCAAATGGAAAGGTCGGCTTCTACCACCGTTCGCATACCAAATCCGAAGGTTTCCCCGACGACCTATTCCAAGGAAAGCCAGTAATCGGGATCGCTGCGAGCTGGTCGGAACTCGCTCCATGCAACGTTCACTTACATGATCTGGCCCAGTCAGTGAAAGCCGGGGTTTGGGAAGCCGGTGGCTTCCCCTTTGAGTTCCCTACATTGGCGCTAGGCGAGACACTGATGCGACCGACTGCGATGCTATACCGCAACCTGGCTTCTATGGAAATAGAGGAGCTCATACGCTCCAACCCGCTGGATGGCGTTGTGCTGCTCACCGGCTGCGATAAGACCACCCCCGCCGCAGTCATGGGAGCCACCAGCGCGGACCTGCCCTGCATCGTGGTCACCGGCGGGCCCATGATGAACGGGCGGTTCCGGGGCAAGACCGTGGGATCTGGCACCGATCTGTGGCGGTTTGCCGAGGATGTGCGAGCCGGGGTCATGACGCCCGCAGATTTCGTCGCCTCCGAATCCTGTGTCTCACGCAGCAACGGTCACTGCACCACTATGGGAACCGCATCCACCATGGCATGCCTGACCGAGGCTCTCGGCCTCCAGCTCCCCGGCTCGGCTGCTGTTCCAGCAGTCGATGCGGCAAGGAAGGTCTTTGCCCAGCTGGCGGGGCGGCGAATCGTCGCTATGGTACGCGAGAACCTCTGCCCTTCTCAGATCTTGACCCGTGACGCCTTTGAGAACGCCGTCCGCACCAATGTCGCAATCGGCGGATCAACCAACGCCGTCATCCACCTGCTCGCCATGGCTGGCCGAGCGGGTGTTGCTCTCTCACTCGACGACTTCGACCAGCTCGGACGGGACGTGCCCACGCTTGTCAATCTGAAACCGACAGGTGAGTTCCTCATGGATGAGTTCGCCTCAGCCGGCGGAGTACCAGCTGTGCTGGCTGAGATCGCCGATCTGCTCCATCTGGATGCCATTACGGTCTCTGGCCGTACGGTCGGCGAGCAGATCGAGGGAGCTCACTGCTGGGACCGGTCGGTGATCAGCTCACGGCAGCAATCCCCTCCTCCCCCCGGCAACGGAACGATCGTTCTGCACGGAAACATCTGCCCAGACGGAGCGGTCCTAAAGCTGTCTGCGGCCTCGCCTGACCTGCTTCACCACCGGGGACGCGCTCGTGTTTTCGACTCCATCGAGTCATTCAACGAGTCTATGGATCGAGCGGATGTCTCCGTCGATCCTTCAGAGGTCCTGGTCCTGCGCAATGCCGGACCATACGGCTATCCCGGTATGCCAGAGGTCGGCAACCTGGCCTTGCCGAAGCCCCTTGTACGCGAGGGGCTGCGAGACATGGTGCGCATCTCCGATGCCCGAATGTCTGGTACTTCCTTCGGCACTGTTGTCCTACATGTAGCGCCTGAGGCTGCTGTTGGCGGACCACTTGCGCTGGTGGAGACCGGGGATTGGGTCCACCTCGACGTCGATCGGCGCGCCCTCAACGTCGAGGTGAGCGACGCCGAGCTAAGCGAGAGGCGACGGCGCTGGAAACCTCGGGATCTTTCAGGTCAGGGAGGCTACGTGCAGCTCTACCGTGACCATGTCCTGCAAGCCGACCACGGAGCGGACTTTGACTTTCTCTTGGGATCCAGAGGACATTCAGTCCCCCGCCAGTCGACATGAGCCATGCTCCAAGCGAACCTTCCGGCGGTGTGCTTGCGGGCAAGGTTGCCCTTGTGACCGGGGCTGGATCAGGCATAGGAGCCGCCATCGCGAGGCGAATGGCTGCTGCCGGCGCCGCTGTTGCTGTGGTCGACCGAGTCGCTACAACAGCGCAATCCATCGTGGCTGAGATTACCGCCAGCGGCTGTCTCGCTGTATCTATGAGCGCGGACCTAAGCCATCCCGACGAGCGACAGGGGATCTTGGACCAGGTTGTGCGCGCTCTCGGCCCCGTGGACATCTTGGTCAATAACGCCGCAGACCATGGCGCCCGCCACGGGTTCTTGGAGGTGAGCGCCGAGGAATGGGAGCGGATTATTGCCACCAACCTCACGGCAAGTGCCTTCCTCAGCCAAGCAGTTGCTCCATCGATGATCACGCGCGGCGCTGGCACCATAGTCAACCTCGTTGCCATCCAGGCCAAGCTCCCAGCGCCAACCTATGCCAGCTATGTGACTACAAAGGGCGGTCTTGTCTCTTTGACCAAGGCTCTGGCTGTTGAGCTCTCCCCCCATGGCATCCGGGTAAATGGAATTGCTCCTGGAGCTATCGGCACTGCCTCGACCACCGATGCCCTTGCGGCTAGCGGGCAGCCAACTGGGCAGGCCCCAACGCTCCTAGGGCGCATGGGCACAGCCGAGGAGGTCGCCGAAGTGTGTCTGTTCCTTGTATCTCCGGCAGCATCTTTTGTCACCGGGGCAATAGTGGTGGTAGACGGTGGTCGCAGCTTGTCTCGCCAGCCTGATCCCTTTGCCACCTTTGGGGCGATGACAGGGCTTCACGGCGGCGGTTCGGTCACAACGAGCACACATGCTGGATCGGTAGGATCCACAGAGCCAGAAAGCGCAGGGGAGTCCACTGGGAGAGATCGCCCATGATCGAGTCAGCGCCGCCCAACCCAGATCGGCCAAAAGAGACGCTTGGCATTCGCGGGGTAATGGTGGCTCTTGCCACACCGCTCGATGAACACGGGGAGATCGATCGCATCGGTCTCGAGCGGCTAGTCGCCCACGTCATTTCTGCAGGCGTGAGCGGTATATGTCCGGTGGGGTCCACCGGTGAGGGACCGCTCCTCAGCCGTGAGCAGCGTAGAGAAGTCACGGCCACCGTGGCTAGGGTCGTATCTGCAACTTCCGCCACTGCGGTCATCCCTGCCACGGTCAGTATCACTGCTAACGATGTAATAGCGGATCTTATGGCCTACCATGACGTCGGGGCAACCGCTGCACTGGTGCCTCCTCCTTTCTACTACCCACTCGAGAATGATGCGGTGAAGCGCTTTTTCGAGCAAGTAGCGGACCGATCGCCAATGCCTCTGCTTCTCTACAACATACCTGCTATGACCAAGGTGCCAATACCAGCCACGGTTGTAGGAGAACTGGCGCAACACCCCATGATCGTAGGCATTAAGGACTCGAGCCGCGATCTTGAGTACTTCCAGGCAGTTGTCATGGCCACCCAGGCCTATAAGGGTACCAAAGAGCCAGATCTGGGCGGATTCGCCACTCTCACCGGTTCAGACACTCTGCTGGTAGCAAGCATGCTGTGCGGCGGGGCAGGCACCATCGCTGCTTCGGTGAATCTAGTGCCAAGCCTGGTACTCAAGCTTTACCAGTCAGTCAGAGGCGGCGACTATGACCTGGCTCGTCCCATCCAAGAGCGATTAGTTTACATTGTGCAAGCCTGTAGGCGTCCTGGCTTTCCCGCGGGGTGGAAAGCGGCCCTTGAGCTCGTCGGGCTCTGTGGCCGCTGGATGGCTCACCCTCTCAGCCCGGCCACACCGCCTGCTCTTGAGCGCTTGGCTGCAGAGCTCCGAGCATTGGAGGTGTTGGAAGGCTAAGCGCTCAAAGATCTCGAGCAGCTTCAGCCCAGGCAGTCCGAAGGCTCTAGGCCCCGACGCTCTAGGCCAATTGCGCGCTCAACCGGGCCCCACCAGTCCTTCTGGGATATCGATGCCGCGATCCCTTGCCAAGGCCCCAATGGCGTTCATCGTGGTGCTAGCCACCGATATCTCGTGGTCATCACCAAGATCAGCTGGTGGCAGCTTTGTAGAGCCTGGAAGCCTTCCTCCGGCTTCCAGGGTCTGTTCCGCCAGCTTATCCATGCGCTCGGCGAAGCGGCCGTCTATATCCAGCGTGGACGGGTCCATAGCAATGACCAGGTGGCTTATCCTCTGCGGACGTCCAATCTCGTCATCAGAGAGAGGGTCAGCTATCTCTGGTGCAAGAGAAGGTCCGATCATGGCTCCTGTAAGCGATTCCACAAGAAGAGCCAGGGCATACCCCTTTGCCCCCCCGGCTGGAGCCAGCATCCCAGACAGAGCGACCAGGGGATCCGTGGTCGGACGACCGCTGCTGTCAAAAGCCCATCCTTCTTCCAGCGCGGTGCCAGCCGCGGCCTGAGCTGCGATCGTACCCCTGGCGACTGCGCTCGTAGCCAAGTCCACGATCGCAGGTCTCGCACTGGTCGGGATCCCTGCAGCTATCGGGCTGGTCGAAAGCAGAGGGCGGTTCCCGCCCCAGGGCGGCATGACAGCGGGTCCGTTCGAAAAAACAAGCCCTATCAAGCCCGCCTCCGCCATTGGATAAGCATAGATGCCGAGAGCTCCACAGTGGCCTGAGTTGCCGACGGAGACCGCTGCTATACCGTGCTCGCTCGCGCGCTCAACTGCCACTCTTGCAGCCTCCCACACCTGCCAGTGGCCCAATCCATTCCCACCATTTAGGGCCACTACTCCTCCTAGGTCAGACACGGTCACAAGTGATGCGCGAGGATCGCTGCCGCCAGCGTCGAACCTCCTTAGGTACCAGGGAAGCCTGAGCAGACCATGAGAGGCAAGGCCCCACGCCTCGGCAACCCCAAGCGCCCAAGCCGTGCGCCATGCAGGACTTTCCTTCATGCCTGCAGACTCGAGAAGGGCTGAGGCCACCTCGCACAGCTCACCGAAATGGTAAGACGGACCATCCGATGAGCTAGAGGTCTGAGCCTGAGAAGCTACAAGCTGGGAAGCGCCAGCTTCCTTGCGGGTTGACACCTGCGAGGGCTGATCCTTCTTTCTGGTATGACCTTCGACCACTAAAGATGTAGGCTACGAGCTGCCAGGCGCGATGTCAATGACTGGTGTGAGCAGAACCCCAAGATAGCAGTGTCATAGGTAAGAAGGGACTCAGGCAACGTGCAAGATGATCAGGCCGGCGGAAAGCCCGGCACAAGTGACACGGTGGATGTTGCCGTAGTGGAAGACGTCTGGGGAGCAGCTCTGGCCGAGCTGTCCAAACGGCGGCCGGTGGTGCACGACAGCCAGGCATGGTCGGATCGAGAGGCTCTCTATGCACTGGCCGGTCGAGCCCGGGCTCTTGTAGTTCGCAACAGAGCTCAGGTGGATCGCAGGCTGCTTGAATCCTCGCCAAACCTGGAGGTCGTGGGCCGAGCTGGAGTAGGGCTGGACAACATCGACCTTGTGGCTGCCGATGAGCTGGGCGTGGTGGTGGTGGCTGCTACGGGGGCCAATGCTGCCAGCGTCGCCGAGCACTCTTTGGCTATGGCGCTTGCATTAGCCAAGAACCTTTCAGTCCAAGATCGCCGCGTTCGCGCCGGAGTATGGCAGAGGGAACTAGGGGTAGAGCTGACCGGTAAGTGCTGGGGAGTGATCGGATTGGGTGCGACCGGCCAGGCGACAGCCAAGCTGGCGGCTGCAATCGGAATGGAAGTATTGGGCTACGACCCCTTCATTCCCAAAGAGGCCCCTGCGGGCTCAGATCGATCCGGGTCGCCGTCCCTGAGTACTCTGAGCACTGCGAAAAGGGTGCCCGACCTTGACGAGCTCCTCGGGCGAGCTCGAGTCATATCTGTGCATCTGATGCTCTCTGATCAGACGCGTGGCCTCGTGGATGCTGACTTCATCGCGCGCATGCGCAACGATGCTTACCTTATAAACGTCGCTCGCGGCGAACTCGTAGATGAGGACGCTCTCGCTGACGGGCTCCAAGCCGGCCAGATAGCAGGTGCAGCACTGGACGTCCGTAACCTCGAACCCCCTCATCATAGCCGTCTGGATGGCCTTGACAATGTAGTCTTAAGCCCGCACGTGGCCGGCCTCACTGTAGAGTCTCAACATAGGGTTGTCGAGATGGTTGTGCGCGACGTGGATGCAGTGTTGTCAGGAGGTGAGGCAAGCAACGCAGTGGGAAGACACACGGGTTCGACGCGCGCCTAGCCTTGGCACACCCAAGACCACAGCCAGGCTATGCAGCTATGGCTTCAACTCCTCTTCACGGCTTGGGCGGCCTCTCCAAACCAAGCCTGACCAACTGGTCACCGGGTGCCTCTATCTCAACCAGAGCCGCCCGTAGCGCCTCCACTGCCTCCTGCTCGATTGGAGATAAGCCAGGTCCACCTGCGAGATTGCGGATCTCACCAGGATCATCTCTTAAGTTATAAAGAACATGCGCACCCGGCTCAACATTGTACGCGTGAAAAGGCATCTTATCTCCTGGCTCGAATGGCTGGCGGATCACAGGTGAGGTGGCTCCCGGCATATAATCGAGATAGGAACGCCTATCAGGCGGCGGAAGGAGATCGTGGGGCGAACCGGGTCTGGGCATGGTAGACCAGCGATTCGACCACATAGAAAGCGGGAAATTGTCATCTGCTGGCGCCCGGCCGTACTTGTAGTTATCATAGACCAAGAACACCTCTCGCCCCCAGTATCCTGTGAGCAGATAATCACGAACTGCTACAGCACTGCCACGAAGAAGTGGTACTAGGGAACGGCCATGGGTCCTATGATGCGCACTGACTCCAAATACTTCCGAGAGCGTGGCATGAAGATCAACGCTGGTCGTCAATGCGTCGATATTGCAGGGCTCTACACCTGGCCAGGAGATCATCAGCGGTACATGGCCAAGCTCGTCGAAGATAGGTGCAAGCGGCTTGCCGAACAGATCCCTTTCTCCGAGATAATGTCCGTGATCGCTACAGAGGATGAAAGCAGTAGTTGTCCAGAGATTCTCGCTGTCCATGACGTCAAGCACCTTGCCAATCCAATAGTCGATCATGGAAAGCTTGGCACCATAGTTTGCCCTTATGTGATCTGCCTCACGCTCGCTCAACACCCCAGAGGATATGGTGGCCTTGCTGTAAGGTGGCCAGATCAGCCGTGGACCCTTCCATAATGGATCGTATAGAGATGCCCATGGCTCTGGGGTGTCGAATGGCTCATGGGGATCGAACTCATCTACGAACATTAAAAACCGTTCCGTTGCCGGACGCTGGCTAGCGAGCCATCTAGCTGCTGCACCCATGGTTCGAGGACCAGGAAAGTCCTCCTCGCCATAAAACCACGTCCGGGAGGTGTCGTACTGCTTGGCTGGAACAGCCGGTGCTGCTGGAAGCGCGGGCGTGCCGATCCAGCTGGGATCTGCGCGCGTCTTCCACGGATCGCTCTCGTGGCCTCTAAGGTACTCCCATGCGCCAAAATCTGTATGGAAGTTCTCTCCCCCTGACTCGAACAGATGTGGGTGGTCTGTGATAAGCGCAGTTGTCACTCCGGCTCGGGCCAGCTGGCGAGTTATGGGCTCTTCCCAGACTTCTATGGAGCCCCAGGGCTTCCACAGAAAATCGAGGGCGCCACAAAGGATGTCATGGCGCGCTGGTATGCAAGGCAGTGATCCAGAGTAATGTCTGGTAAAAACAGTAGAGCGGGCAGCCAGCCTATCCAGGTTCGGTGTCGCAAACTCCCTCGAGCCGTAGGCGCCTAGAAGGTGGCGATTCAAGCTATCTAACAGCACCACGACGACATTGTGGGGATAGGAAGATATAGCTTGGCCATCGTTGTCGTTGGAGAGGCTCACCTTCTCAGCTCCATGGGTCGCACCTGCCCACTAGGTAGGTGCGCCAAGGCAGAGGCGGCTCGAGGCGTGTCCTCTTCGCACAGCACTGAGCTAGGGACTCCGTTCATATCCTGACCTTGGGGAAGATATCGTGCCAGTCCTGAAGAGTCTCTCACCGTGGTTACCCTGGCCGGACCAGGCCAGCAGTGAAGAGTCCACTCTCCTTCAGGGATCTCGCCGGTGTGCTGGCCATCTGGACCCATGGCAATCACCGATCCGGCCCGCACCAACACCGGCATCCGGTCCAGCTCCACCCGGAAGCACAGCGAGCTGGGACCATTAAATGCAGTGCCCTCGAAGAAGTCGAACCACTGTCCAGGCGGTAGATGAAAGGACACCTCCGCTGGCTTGGGTGAATCCTTCAGAACAGGAACTATCATAAGGTCAGCTCCAAGCATGTACTGGTGGCCAAGGTACCAGCAGTATGGATCCTCTGGGAACTCCAGGCACATCGGTCGCATCATGGGCCAGCCCGACTCAGATGCATCCCAGGCCAGAGAGCACAGGTAGGGAAGCAGCCGGTATCGCAAGATAGCGAACTCACGCACTATCTCAAGTGCCTTGTCTCCGAAGACCCATGGCTCTCTTGGTGAGAGTCCATGGAAGCGCGTTAGCCCCGATAGAAGCCCGAACTGTGCCCAGCGGATATAAAGCTCCGCAGACAGCCCCTTCCCAGTCGAGCCACCGTAGAAACCACCCACATCGTGAGACCACAGTCCTGGCGCGCTGAGCGCCCAAGAGAGCCCGGCACGCAGGGTAGCTGCCATGCCAGCGACCGAGGATTCGGCGTCTCCTCCCCACTGCGCTGGGTAGCGCTGTGATCCTGCCCAGCCGCTACGGCCCCACACCAGGGGAGCGCGGCCTGTAATCTCGCCGATTGCCTCCCATACAGTTCGGTTGTACCAAAGTGGATAGAGATTGCGCCATCTACGACCCGAACGCCCGTCAAACATGGCTGCATCATCAGGAAGCCCTTCACCAAAATCGGTCTTGAAAATAGCCACGCCCAGATCCAACAGGTGGCGATGCTGATCCTTCCACCACTGCCTAGCTGAGGGGTTGGAGAAGTCGACCAAGCCGCGCGGCCTAGAGTCTCTGGAGAACGTGCGTGCCATCGCCGCTGTAGCACCCGAGGCACCTGTCACGAGAAATCCCTTAGATTCTCCCTCAACATAGAGAGGAGAATCAGGATCGAGATAAGGCAGCTCCCATAGAGATATGTGAAATCCATCTGCTGCCATCTTCTCTATAAATCCTGCAGGGTCGGGATACTTGGACTCGCTCCAGACAAAATCGCAATTTAGCATATCGCGCTCAAGCCAGTCTGGATCGATGTGTATCACATCACAGGGAACCTTATGTGAGCGCATGCCATGAGCGGCCTCCTCTGCTTCGAGTCGGTTCCTGTAGCGACACCTGCCCATCCAAAGGCCAAAGGCCCACCTCGGAGGCACAGTGGCCCGCCCGGTAAGAGCTGTATAGCGAGTCAGGCGCTCCTTGGGGCTGCCTCCGACAAACACGAACAGGTCGAGGATTGCGCCATCTGTCTGCAGCTGCAAAAGAGACGGGTAGGCAGCCCCAATATCGGCCACCACGGGTCCAGGAGTATGGAGGAACCCACTCCATCCCTTGCTTGAATGCCAGACAGGGGCCGCCTTGTAGGCTCTGCCAGTCCCGCTGCCCAAAGCGTCGTCTGTAGCAAGCTCAAGGCGCTGCCCGTTCTTGGAAAACGGTCCGTGCTGCTCGCCAAACCCCACTATGACCTCATCTGCTGCCAGCTCTAGAGCCACGGCTACGGTGCTGGCAACAGCTCTTTCGCTCTTCCCACCTACAAAGCTGAATCCAGCACTCTGTCTCGCGTCAAGATCTGCGTCCTGGCCACCACCGGGGCTGGGTCTGGATCCACAGATATCGTCGGCACGATCAAAAGAAAATGCGGCCGCCAATGGAAGGCCGGCCACCTGGCGCCTATCTCCCCCAGTTGCCAGCACCTTTTCACCCTGGCTGCCATTTATTACAAGACCGAAAGGTTTGCGTTCAACAATGACTTCCGCCAGCCCGTCCAGGGCGCCAATGCGCACTTGGTCCGATGTCTCGCTAGCCGCAAGTTGCAGCTCGAGAGGAGCTCCTACCAAAATGCCGTCTGCCAGGGCGTCAACTTGAACATTGGACCAAGCTTGCCCATCTCGTCCGTAGCCATCGCCTACCGCCATCAATGTGATGCGTGCCGTGGCGGGATCCACAAAGGAGATTCTCAAGATCGCAACCTGTGAAGCAGGCTCGGAGCTACCAAGCTCGGGCAGGTGCGGGAGCCGTCGCTCGAGACCCTGAGCCTCGGCGCTCTCGGTGGTTAGTATGCCGGGGGCCACCATGAGCGGGAAGTACTCAACGGCTCTAACCCAGAGGTCCACCCTCGTGAGCTGCACCTCAACCCTTTCCACCGAGCGAAGGAGAAACGGCATCTAGAGATGACCTGGACCTTCTGGTTCACATGAAATCAGCACTGGTCTGACCACAGGTGCATAACTGTACAGGCGAGAGCTGCAGCGGTCAAAGCTGTGCCAGGAGACCTTGCGGGCTGCTGGAGACAGCTCGAAGCTGACCGGCGCTCCAAGGCATTGCCAGAAGGTAGCTACGATGGCATGGCGTTGGATCGCCTACCATGGACCATGCACCTGGCTGCAGGCGCATCTGTTCAGGGCCAAGACGATCCGCGGGCCGCTAGCTCATCGGGTAGAGCAGGGGACTTTTAATCCCAAGGTGCCGGGTTCGAGACCCGGGCGGCCCACAAGAAAAGTCCTTGTCAGGGGGTAAAATTGGCCTTCTAGATCGGTGCAGACCATGAGCGCGAACATGCCATCTGAAGACATCCAGCTCTTCGACCAAGCTCGCCTCATGCGCTACCTGGCAGTTCGCCAAGAGCATTGGGGGGGTCTGGCGTCGTAGGCCTGCTCAGGGTGAGCGCACAGAACGGTGGATTCGACCGGGCCAGCTCGCCGTGCTCGAGCTTGACGATCCTGGGTACCACATGGTTAGAGAGCACTAAGGCGATCCTTCGGCGCGGGTACGATTCTACGCCCGCTTAGGTGTGCAAGCGCTCGCCATGCCGCACTTTCAGCCCCCGCCTGAAGCTCGCACTACCGCGAGGCCACCACATGATCCTGAGCGCCATGGCACGCTCCGATTCAAACCGAGATCATAGGGCTGGTTGGACATCTGTGACTGCACACCGTTGGGACAAAGACCGTTCCTACTAAGTGCCTTTTAGTGACACCCGGCTGGCACGAACGGTCTTTGCCAGCCTGGAAGCCTTCCGGTCCACGTTCGCCGTTTTGGGTCTTGCTCTACCCGGATGGTGGACGCCCTCACGCCTTGGTGGCCCTTCAGATTCCTCGCACTCGCCACCTTGCCTGTAGGCGCTCGACACGTGGTAGCTCGACACACCAGCCGCGGATCGCCCCGCAGCCGCTTCGATACTCTGCTCGGGTGTGCCTACACCTGGACTTGCCTGTGCTCTGCGCCGGGCAGGGTGCCCGAGTGCCCTTCTACCGAGCACAACTGCTGCCGCTGTGTGCCCGGAGACCTTACAAGACTTGGTGGAGAGCGGCTCCTGCCAGTACTGCTTTCCCCAGATGGAGGAGTACGATGCAGGCACTCCCACCACTGCGATCCCGCGTCTAGATGCCATCGCTACCAGGAGGTCGCGAAACTGTGCCGTTGGCATCCCGCAGACCACCTTCTTGAACCATGGGGTCGATGCCTGGGCCTCACGCCCGCTAGCTCGCATCTCGTCGAAT
>JAMCQF010000223.1:8508-18586 GCA_023379605.1 Actinomycetota bacterium | reverse complement strand
AGCGGTCCTTGAAGCCTTGAGCACAGGTCTCAATCGTGGTTAAGAAGGTATCCGACGTTCTCACTGTTCCCACAAGCGCAGTGCACACCATCGGCGCGCGAAGCTTCGTGTACGTGCTGGAAAGCGGCAAGGAGGTTCGTCACCCTGTGACCCTTGGGGCGACCAATGGCATATACACCGAGATCACCTCAGGCCTGCAACCCGGTGAGAAGGTGATCTTGGCCAAAGTGCATGCAGCGCTTCCCTCCACCGCACTAAAACCAGGCAAGGTCATTAAGGGCTTGGGTGGCGGAGGCGTAGGACGCGCCGGTTTCGGGGGAGCCAAAGCCGGCAGGCTTGGCAAGCCATGAGCTCTATAGGGCACCCACGGCACCAGTCCGGCTTGGCCTTGGAGGAAATGCCCGGTCCTATGCTGGAGCTGAGGGAGGTCACCAAGACCTATGGCATGGGCGAGGTCGAGGTTCATGCTCTACGCGGCATCAACCTCGTTGTGCGCGAGGGCGAGTACGTGGCTATCATGGGTCAATCAGGCTCGGGTAAATCTACACTCATGCACATCCTCGGGTGTCTGGATGTTCCGAGCACCGGCACGTACCTCCTAGAAGGGCGCGACGTCTCTGTATTGAACGAGATCGAGCTGGCCGAGGTGCGCAATCGCCGGATCGGGTTCGTGTTCCAGCAGTTCCACCTGCTGCCTCGGCTCTCTGCGTGGCGCAACGTAGAGCTTCCGCTTCTCTACGCTGGCAGGCGACCCCGCTCGGCCCGGCGAGAACGTGCCATGGCCGCGCTTGGAGCGGTAGGGCTGGCAGACCGGGTGGAGCACCGCCCGACCGAGCTGTCCGGCGGCCAGCAGCAGCGCGTCGCGATAGCCAGGGCGTTGGCCAGCAACCCGGCCATCGTGCTTGCCGACGAGCCGACCGGCAATCTTGCCTCCGACCAGGCTGATGAGATCCTTGCCATCTTCGAGGCAATGCACAACCAGGGACGTACGGTCGTTTTGATAACCCATGAGCCCGATGTGGGAGAGCGCGCCAAGCGCCTGGTCCGCATAAAGGATGGCCTGGTCGTCTCAGACGGTCCGGTCCGGCCATGAACTGGGCAGAGACAGCGCGCAGCGCCTTTGAGAGCCTAAGGGAACGCCGTGCCCGCTCTGGCCTCACTGTCCTAGGCCTTTTGATCGGCATAGCCGCGGTCATCTTGACGGTGGGCCTAGGTGAAGGAGCCCAGGCGAGAGTGAGCAGTGCGATCTCTTCGCTCGGGCCAAACCTACTCACCATAACGCCGGGATCTACTACAACTGGTCTGGTAAGGGGTGGGCTTGGCACCGCAGGCGACCTTACTCTTGCAGACGCGCAAGCCCTTTCCTCCAGAAGCGACGCACCCGACATAGCCCATGTGGCCCCAGTGATCCAGACCGGAGCGACACTTACATCGGGCTCGAGCAACTGGTCCGCACCTGTGATGGGCACAACCCCTGTGTTCACAACGGTGAGGAATCGACAAGTGGTGGTGGGAACCAACCTGACTGCAGCCGAGTTGGCCAGTCAGGCACACGTGGCAGTGTTGGGCTCCGAGGTGTCCCAGGAGCTGTTCGGCTTTGCTTCGCCGGTAGGCCAGGTAATGGATATCGACGGCGTCCCGTTCAACGTGGTGGGGGAGCTCAACACTGCCGGAGCTTCGGGTGCGAGCAATGAGGACAACCTGGTTTTGATCCCGATATCGACTGCTTTGGACCTGTTCTCAAAGCCTGGCCCGTACGCTGGAAGCCTCTCGGAGATCTTCGTGTCCGCCACGAGCTCCTCGACGATTGGCGCTGCGTATGAGGAAGCCAACGACCTGCTCTTGCAGCTTCACTCTATCACGATCCCGTCCGCTGCCGACTTCACGATCACCCCGGCATCGACTCTGCTCAGCACCGCAGCAACGGTCTCCAAAGCTCTCACTACCCTTCTGGCTGGGATAGCTGCGATAGCGCTCCTGGTAGGGGGGATAGGGGTGATGAACATCATGCTGGTCTCGGTGACCGAGCGCGTCAAAGAGATCGGTTTGCGCAAGGCTCTTGGGGCAACTCCAGGTCTGGTGCTCCGCCAGTTCCTGCTGGAGGCAGCGATGTTGGGAGTGCTCGGAGGGGTACTGGGCGTCCTGCTTGGCCTGGTAGGGGCGGTCGTGCTTCCACTGCTTATCTCCCAGCAGATAGATGTCTCACTTGTCGCCGTGGTGGGCTCTGTGGTCGTGGCTGCAGGCATCGGTCTGGTATTTGGGGTCTACCCCGCCTACAGGGCAGCACGGCTTTCACCTATCGATGCGTTGCGAAGCGAATGAAAAGGAGCTGCTCACCGATGGCAACCTTGGCAGGTACAAGCCGGCCACTTGCACTGGCAGGGATCTTGGTCGTGGTCGCCCTTGCTACCACCGCCTGTGGGTCCTCGACTGGCGCGACCACCAGCTCGAGTGCTTCTGGTACCAAATCGAGCACTTCCTACAAGGCCTATGAGGAGTGCCTGGCTGCCCACGGGTTCACATTCCCCAGCTACTCAGCTTCAACTTCGACGCCACCAACCACAGTTCCCGCTGCGACCAGGCGCACGGCGCAGGCGGCTTGCAGATCTGAGCGTCCAGTCGTAGCGAAAGCTCACCACCGAAGTGCTGGAGGTGCGGTAGCCAAAACAGCGGTTGCCAAGTACCGGGCCTGCCTATTCGCACACGGGGTCTCTCCCAAACAGCGAGCTGGCTCAACCTCAGCTGCACCTTCAACCACAACCTCAACCTCTACAACAGCTTCATCCACCACAGGTGCGAGTCCTGATTCAAAGGCCACGCTGAGAGCTGCCAGGAAGGCTTGCGCTTCTCTCAAGCCGCCACCACGGTCGAAGCCAACCAGCTAACCTGCGAGATCTCTCCTGAGCAGGTATCTGCGGAGCAACTTAAGTGGGGAGCGACACCCGCCAAAGCGAGCCGGTTCAAAAAGTGCCGGCAGCTGGAGGACTGAGCTATGGTGCCCATAGTCCTTCCAGCTCATCCATTATCACTATCCCCGGGGAGGGTGGGATCTAGGCTTGAATAGGAAAGGAGCCAGTGAGCTAGCTCATCCGCCATCTGCCGGCGTACATATTAACTATATAGGTCTGATAGCTTTAAGTCAAGTCAATAACACTACGTAGCGCTAACTACTTGCCTAAGGTGGTTCTGGCAGACGCCGGTGCGCCATCCTGGCAGGCTTATCTAACCTGGCTGGAAGAAGCTTCCCAGGGGTTGTCTCCTGTAGGAACAAAGGTTGGGTAAGTATGTATTTACCTGCGCCGTCCACTGGAGAGAGCATGCCCAGCTCCGGCTATGGTCCGTCACTTGTAGTCGTCATGTGCAACGATAGCCAGATGGGCCCTAATGGACCGGGAGAATCCAAGGCTACTCAAAGTCCCGAGGATGGCCACATCCCCGATGTAGGCGACAAGGCTGCTCGCAGGAGCTTCGTCCAGCGGCTCCTGCACCGGCCTATACGCCATGCGATCTTCCTCTTCCTTATCATCTTGATCGTCGAGTACGCCGTGGTGCCCGACCTTGTGGTAGCCAAGCGGTCCTTTGTGTTGCTCGGCAGGGTGAACATCTTCTGGCTGCTTGGAGGACTGATCCTTGAGGCTGCATCGCTCGCAGCTTATGTGAAGCTCACCCAGGAAGTTCTCCCAGCCGGGGGCCCTGGTTATGGGCAGCTCACACGGATCGATCTCTCCACCCTTGCGGTAAGCCACGTCGTGCCAGGTGGCACGGCTGCAGGCAGCGCGCTCGGGTACCGCTTGCTCACCAGCTCTGGAGTGAGCGGCGCTGACACGGGATTCGCTCTTGGAACTCAGGGCATTGGCTCTGCGGTGGTCCTCAACGCGCTTTTGTGGTTGGCGCTTGTCATATCCATCCCGCTTGCCGGGTTCAAGCCGGCTTACGTGGCAGTAGCTCTTGTCTCAGTGCTCCTCCTTCTTATCTTTGGAGTGCTTGTCTACCTGCTAACCCGCGGCGAGGATCACCTGACCAGCCTGCTCGTGGTCATCGCACGCCGTGTTCGGTTCCTACATGAAGACGCTATGCAAGAGCTCGTGCGCCGCCTCGGCGAACGGCTTCGTGACCTGCTAGCGAACCAGCAGCTACTCTGGCGGGCTGCAGCATGGGCCGCGGCAAACTGGCTGCTCGACGCTGCATCGCTTTGGGCGTTTGTCTCTGCGTTTGGTCGGATCGTAGACCCTATCGACCTCTTTGTGGCCTATGGAGTGGCTATGGTCCTTGCGGCTATCCCTATCACCCCTGGAGGCCTTGGGGTCGTCGAGACATCTGCGACACTGTTGCTCGCCAGCTTTGGCGTGCCCAAAGGCGTTGCTCTGTTTGGTGTGCTGGGTTGGCGACTTATAGAGTTCTGGCTGCCGATCCCTGTTGGAGCAGGTACATACATCTCGCTGCGGATGAAGCCAGGCAGCCGCATACGTGGGGGGCGCAAGGTTCTAAGTGAGCTCACCAGCAAGGACCCACACCCCAGAGAGCCACATGGCGCTGCAACTCCAAGCATGCTGCCTGCAGGCCCAGGCTCCAAAGAGCTGAGCCCTCCGAGCCCGCCGGCCTCATAGGTGGCCTCTGGATAGGATGGCCACTGGCGGGGTACCCAGCCTATCAAGGCGTTGGAGATCCACCGAGGAGACGTACCCGGAGAAGAGGACGGTGGGTCATTGCGGCTGCTCCAAAGCCCGGCTCGGGAATGCTGCGTCCCTGGCCACTGTTCAGGTTAAAGATGGTCCTTTCACAGCAAAACCATGGAGCGATCCTATGCCGGCAGTAACTGTGGATGACATCCTTTCACTTCGAAAGATTCCTGTGCTCCATCCTCGGATCAGGCGGGCAAGGCCAGTCAAATCTGTCACCACGGCTCCAAGCGGTCTTGAGGGCGATGGCTTCCCAGTTCGGCGAGCATTTGCTGGCGTGGAGCTTGGCGATCTCGATCCTTTCGTTCATATGGATCAGATGGGAGAGGTGGAATATGGGCCTGGGGAAGCCAAGGGCACACCCTGGCATCCACACCGGGGCTTTGAGACCGTCACCTACATCATCGACGGTGTCTTTCACCATCAGGACTCCCATGGCGGGGGAGGGCTTATCACTAACGGTGACACCCAGTGGATGACAGCTGGTGCTGGGATCCTCCACATTGAATCTCCTCCCGAAGATCTTGTCAGAGCCGGGGGGCTGTTCCATGGCATACAGCTCTGGGTCAATCTGCCAGCGGCCAACAAGGCTAACCCGCCGGGCTATCAAGATCTTCGGGCCGGTGAGACAGCCCTGCTCTCCTCTCAGGACGGAGGGGCGCTGGTAAGGCTCATAGCCGGTGAGATCGGGGACCACAAGGGTCCCGGATCTACCTTCACTCCCATCATCATGATCCACGCCACATTAAGCGGTGGAGCCAGGTTGGAGCTGCCATGGAGAGTGGATTTCAATGCTCTTGCATACGTCCTTGCAGGTAGGGGATCTGTTGGGGAGGAACGCCGGCCGATCCACGAGGGTCAGCTGGCTCTCTTTGAAGATGGCTCGACCGGCAACACCTTGGTCCTGGATGCAGCCACTAAACAGGATCTACGCGCTCCGAACCTGGAGGTGATCCTGCTTGGCGGACGCCCGATCAAAGAACCTGTAGTCCACTACGGGCCCTTCGTTATGAACACCAGGGCAGAGATCTTAGAGGCGCTCGAGGATTACGAGAAAGGTCGCTTGGGCCAGGTCCCCGCTGAGAGAGTGCCCCATAGCCAGTAGCAATGGAGACCTTAGCAATGGAGACCTTCTCGTATGTCCCAACAGAGCAACAGGACCTCGAGGCCATGCCTAGCGAGCTGCTCAAAAGAGCTTTAGGCTCACTTGCATGCTCCACGCATTCGTTCTCATCCGAGCCGAGCCTTCACGTATCGGCTCACTTGCCACAGAGCTTGCAGCCACCGATGGCATCACCGAAGCCTTCTCGGTGGCGGGGGGTCTCGCTGATCTCATAGCCATAGTGCGCGTCCGTCACCACGAGGAGCTGGCAGAGGTCGTGACAGCACGAATTGCAGCACTGCCAGGCATAAAATCAACTACCACACTCGTAGCATTTCAGGCCTACAGCACCCGTGACCTCGAGGCTATATGGGACCTGGGGCCTGTGCGGGGATAGCCCTGCGTGAAGCTGCGCACTCACCTGCCCACAGCTTCTCTGAGGTGATGATTCGCGCTTTGTGGTGGGAACATCATCCGCCGTGGCGGCCCCTGTCAGGGGCCCGGTGGGTCTTACCAGGACTTTCCTGGAACGGCTAAACAGTCAAAGTGGACTCGGTCTATGTCCAAGCCCGCAAATAGCAAATAGCTGTCAGCCTGGAGCTACCTCCTTGGAGAGCCTTGCCAGTTCCTCCAGGGTTCTCTGTGCTTTGCCCTCGTCGATGACTGAGCAGGCCAGCGACACCCCGGCGGCTATGTCATCTGCCATGCCAGCTATATACAGTGCTGCCCCTGCATTAAGAACGGCGATGTCGCGATGCGGACCTGGTTCCCCAGCTAGAACCCGGAGAATGAACTCCGCGTTCTCTTCTGCGCTGCCACCCCTTATTGCGTCCAGTCCTACCCTCTTCAGGCCGAGCTCCGCGGCATCGATGACGAAATGATCTATGCTACCGAGCTCGTCTAAATATATAGCTTTGGAAGGGCCTAGCGTGGATAGCTCGTCCAAACCGCCTGCGCCATGGACCACCATCGCCCTCTTGCTCCCGTTCGCAGCGAGAACGCCGATCATCTTCTCTGCCATCCCAGGATCGCTCACGCCTACCACCTGGTAGCGTGCCCGAGCTGGGTTCGCCAGTGGCCCAAGGAAGTTGAACACGGTCGCAACTCCAAGCTCCCGACGCACTGAGGCTGCGTAGCGCATTGCGCGGTGGTAACGAGGCGCAAAGCAGAAACCCATGCCCACCTGCTCTATACAGCTGGCTACCCCTTTGGGGCCTAGGTCTATGACAACACCGAGTGCCTCTAGAACGTCAGCTGATCCTGCGTCCGAAGAGGCAGCCCTACCCCCGTGCTTGCAAACCTTGGCACCAGCGGCTGCCGCGAGGATCGCAGCTATGGTAGAGACATTGATCGAGTGACTACGGTCACCCCCGGTCCCGCAGGTGTCCAATAGCTCGAAATCCACATCCAAGGTCTCTGCATGCTCAAGCATCGTCGCTACCAGGCCCGCCATCTCCTGGACCGTCTCGCCCTTGGAGCGAAGAGCGGTTACAAAAGCTGCGATCTGTGCGTCGGTGGCATCGCCAGAGAGCACCTCGCCCAAAGCACAACCCACTTCGCCAGCGGAGAGATCCTCTCGTGCTATCAGCCTGCCCAGGACACCTGGCCAGCCTCCGATGTCCTCGAATCTCAAGTCATGCTCCTGATCCACTTCCGAAGGTTAGCTGACCTTGAGCTTACTGTTGACGCAGGATCAGCCAGAACCCAGTGAGGAAAAGAACCTGGTCAGCTCTGCACCGGGTTGGCTCCGGCCCTTTCAGGTTGGCTCGCACTGTCGGTGTATTTGCCATGGCTGTCGTCACGCCCATCAGGTGAAGCTCCCACATGGAGGACTGCCGCTTGCTCACGCTCCCTGCGCCAGCGGGCTGTTATGCGGTCAGCCAACAGGAATACACCCCCTATAACCACGCCGAGCAGCAACAAATACCCGATCAAACACATTATCGCAAGGAAGAGGTTCATGACTCTCATGGTATTGATTGAGAGCCCTCGGATGGTGCGCGCCCTGGCAAAGATCACTCAAAGGGGCTGGAGAATTATGGCGAGCGGCTTGTACTCTCAGCGGGAAGACTCTGGCGGACCATTTTGGTGATCTTGTGCTCGATGATAAAAGCCAGGAATGGAAAGAAGCCGGCACCAACCATGGCGGCCATCTGCAGAATGCTGAGCCTGAACCTGCGAGCCATGCATGATAGATGATGTAGAGCATGCCGTGTATGGGACCTACGATTTGAACGACCTCGGGCTTGCCTGCCGCGTACTGCAGCGGGACGCCCACTAGGACCAGTATCAAAAGACCGGTTCCAACGATATAGGCCATGATACGGTAACGCAGGAGGGCGCCTCTCATACGTTCACGTTGCGCCATGTCTTGGGCTTGGTGTTCTTGGCAAGTTGAGCGAGGTACAAGTTGTAAGCAATCAAAGCTTGGTCCTCCTCGTCCTGCTCTTGTGCGTACTGCGGTGCGTCTTGTGGGTACTGGGGTGCGTGCCCAAGCTGCACCTGGGGCTCGTCACTGGCTGGAGCCATTCCATCAAAGGATGGCTCGCAGTCCCAATCCCCGCTCTTGTCGCTGCCCTCAGCGTCCTCTGGTTGGATCCTGTCATGGTGAGGGATCAGCTGGAGCCGCCGGGCACGAATCGTCTCAGGGTCATCGTGGATCAGTTGCCACCAGGCAATGGTGCCCAAGACAGCGAACACAGGCCATTCGACCGAGTACAGGTACCCAAATACATTGCCTCCCAAGGCTACAGTGACCTGCCACCAGGCAGCGACAAAGCAACCAGGGAGGCATATCAGAAGAATCAGATGGTAAAGGAGGGCTCTTTTGGACAGCCACCGCTGGCGCACAACCGGATTCTATCGAAAGGCCCAGGCTGAACGCGCGCACGGCCGTAGAGGCGCAGACTGCTGAGTGATCACGCCTTAGCTCAAGATTCCGCTGTAGGGTGCCAACGATGCTGTCTGGCTTTCGCTGCAGGCTCAGAGTTGCTCTGCGTTGCGGCAACGACCCTCCTGGCTGGAGCGGTCGTTTAATGGGAGCGTAACGGTGAAGGTGGCGCCACCTCCCGGCGTTTGTGAAGCTCTTACCTGCCCTCCATGGGCCTCAACGATGGCCTGCACGATCGACAGGCCCAGTCCCGCACCCCCGTCACCTCGCGAGCGTGAAGGATCTGCCCTGTAGAACCGTTGGAATACCTGCTCTATGTTCTCGCCGTGCAGCCCGGGGCCGTGGTCGGTTACCGACAGGATAGCTTGATTGCCATCAGATGCTATGAGCACCTCAGCAGCGGTACCCGCTGGCGTATGCACTCGAACGTTGCCAAGCAGGTTGTCGACAACCTGCCGCAGGCGTCCGGCATCTCCTAGGACCTCGACGCTTTCTGAGGCCTTGAGGGTGAGTGGCCACTGCGGCCCGACTGTCCTTGCGGCCTGGATCGCCTCAAGTGCAACGTCCACCAGCTCCACCGACGCGCAGTTGAGTGGACGCTTCTCGTCGAGGCGGGCCAGTAAAAGGAGATCTTCCACAAGACCGGCCATGCGCGCTGTCTCAGAGCGGATCCCAGACATCACGCGCTCCAGATCCTCAGGTCGAGAGCTGGCTCCTCGTTCGAACAGCTCCGCATAGGCAGCTACAGCCGAGAGTGGCGTGCGAAGCTCGTGCGAGGCATCTGCAACGAACCTTCTAAGGCGCTCCTTCGAGGACCTTAGCTCTGTCTCCGTTGCATCACGTTGCGAGAAAGCATCCTGGATGCGAGCGAGCATGGTATTGAAGGCGCTGGCCAGCTTGCCGACCTCGGTACCTGGAGAGGCTGGAGGAACCCTGAGGTCAAGCTGGCCATCTGCGATGCCCATTGCGGTCTGCTCTATGTCTTTTAAGGGCCGGAGGCCCAAGCGTACCAGCCACCACCCGAGAATTATGGCCGCCAGCACTGCAAGGGCGGTCACTGCCAGCTCTGTGATGACCAGGCGATGAAGGGTGGCGAGGGTCTGGGAGAGAGGCAGTGCAAGGATCAGCTGATCTCCGCCCAGCAACACTGCCACTGCGACTCGGAAGGGCGGGCCACCTGGCTGAGCCGAACCAACTGTAAAGTACGCCGAAGAGGCAGTCGAGCCCTGGAAGGGGGAGCCTTCAAGTGGTGGCTGCAAGGCTTCTATGTCCGAAGGCAGAGCTGGGATAAGGGGCTGGCCACCGCGCTGGTAAGCGTCGATAGCTGCCAATACTGCTCCGCTCGGGGCTCTCAGCTCCACAAACATCCCAGGAGCGTCCCGTGCCACAGTTGCCAGGCTCAGGGCC
>JAMCQF010000223.1:0-8498 GCA_023379605.1 Actinomycetota bacterium | reverse complement strand
ATAGAGAGAGGTCTTCAGCACAGAGTAGGTAGCCAGATCGGCGGCCACCAAGGCAAGGAGCGCCACTGCTCCAACTGCCACAAGCAGCCTGACGCGAAGGGACACTACTGTTGATCTTTTCCTGGCTCACGCTCCTGGCTAGGGGGAAGGGGCTCGGGTTCTCGCAGCGCATAGCCAACGAGACGTATGGTATGGATGAGCGGGGGTCCGAGCCTGTCCAGCTTTTTGCGCAGGTAGCTCACGTATGTCTCTACGATGTTGGAGTCTCCTCCAAAGTCGTAGTGCCACACGTGGTCGATAATCTGGGATTTGGAAAGGACTCTGCGCGGGTTTAAAAGGAAGAACCGCAGCAGACGGAACTCTGTTGCAGTGAGCTGTACAGGTATCTGCGCTCTGAAGACCTGATGGGTGTCTTCATCTAGCACTAGGTCGGCAAAGCTGAGCTTTGAGCCGCTGTCGCTTTCGGAGCCGCTTGTACGGCGCAGGATCGCGCGAGTCCGTGCAACCACTTCAGCTAATGAGAACGGTTTTGTAACATAGTCGTCCCCACCCACAGTAAGGCCTGCAACCTTGTCATCGACCCCATCCTTGGCGGTTAGAAAGAGCACAGGCACCCGTATGCCATCCGCACGCAAGCGACGTGTGACCTCAAGGCCGTCCAGATCGGGGAGCATTATGTCCAAAACGATGAGATCGGGCGCGTCCTCTTGTGCAGCAGCCAGAGCCGCTCGACCGGTTCGGGCCTCTCTCACCTGGAACCCTTCATAGCGCAGCGCTGTGGCCACTGCATCCACTATGGAAGCCTCGTCGTCCACTACGAGGATCTCCTGGCCAGCGTGAGATCTTTGCGTCCCAGTAATCTCCACGTCTACCAGCATCGCATATCACTGTGGAGGGAAGCTGGGTACCAGCTGGGAGCCAGCTGTGTAATTGAAGATCAAAATGTCAGCAATGCTCCGGGCAAGCATGAACGTGTGCTTTGCTCGGGAATACGGTATAGCGGGATGTCCAAGCAGCAGCCAAGAGTGGAGGTACGGCTTAGCGCACGTCGCAGGAAGACCGCCACAGCCTTTTGGCAAGGGGGGCAGATCGTGGTTGTGGTACCCGCTCGAGCAAGCAGGGCTGCCAGGGATCAACTGGTCGATGACCTTGTGAGAAAAGTTCGCAACCGCAGGCCAATGCTTTCAGCCTCAGATAAGGAGCTGACCCTGCGTGCTCGCCAACTTGCCGATGCGTATATTCCTCAAGCTCAACCCTCCTCAGTACGCTGGGTGGGCAACCAGCATCACCAGTGGGGATCTTGCACCCCGCTCACGGGCGAGATCCGGATATCTGAGCGCTTGCGGCCGGTGCCGGCATGGGTCCTTGATGGCGTACTGGTTCACGAGCTCGCTCATCTGATTGAGCCAACCCACTCAGCGACCTTCAGGGCCTTAGTCGGCCTATATCCCAGGGCGAAAGAGGTAGACGCGTTCTTGGCAGGGCTTGCCCTAGGGCTGGATCTTGTTGTGGATGGAGTTCAGTGAGCCAGCGATGAACCCTGCACGGCATTGAGAAAGGCTCCCGCACGGGCATCACGGTGCAGGCGCACCCCGTGGTCTTTACCCGGAGCTGGCTCGCAGTTGCTCGGCTTGGTGCTTTGTCCTTTTCGCCACCAGGAAATCAAGGGGAGGATGGCCAAGAAGCAAGTCGTCAAACCATTCCAAGAGAGCTACAGCGGGCTTGAACAGGACGAGGATCACGAAGGCGCCAACGAGCAGGCCCCCGGCCACATCCCCGGGATAGTGCATTCCAACATATATCCGACCGAAGGCAAGCAGCAGCCCGACCACGGTAGCCAGCGCAGCTACCAGCCGATCGCGCGCCATCCACAGGCCGACGATTACCGCTCCTGCAACCGTGGCGTGCCCGCTGGGGAAACTGTACCCGGTGGTCTTGTGAAGCAGGACCTCCGCATAAGGCATTGCAAAGTAAGGCCGGGGGCGCGCCACCAGGGGTTTTAGGATGTAATGAGAGATGATCCAAGCAACCACCGTTCCACCGGCAGCCCATAGAACCGTAGCCACCGCTCTAGAAGGCACTTCGGCGCTGCGGGCCCGCCACCACGCCCACAGCAGGAGCACCATGAGGATGCCGATAGCGCCGAAGTGAGCGTAGAAGCTCATGAACCCGTGAGCCCATGGCGTGTGCACTGCGAAGTTGTTGACATCCATATACCAGTGGGCATCGAGAGAGTTTGGGATCGGGCGACCAGGAGGCATCCTGAAACGTTACCGAAATGTTGGAGCCGCCCACCGGTCGCCTGAGAGCTTTCTCAGCTTGGTTGTGCCGACCTTTTGGGGTTGGCCTATTGCTCTATGAGCTGCGCCCTGCCACTGGATCTTGAAGGGATGCCCAGAATTGCTTCTTCAAGCGGCCAGCTGAGCAGCTCGGCGCCTGCAAGCTGAGTTTGGCCGTAGACTTGAAAGGTGATGGATGCCGAGCAGGGTCTGGGGCGGGTGTGGACCGTCCCCAATGGGATCTCCTTTGCCCGCTTGGCTTGTATACCTGTCTTTGGTTGGTTGGTGCTAGGCGCTCACCAGGACGTGGCTGGAGCGGTGCTGCTCGCCGTGCTCGGAGCCACAGACTGGGTAGATGGGCGCATAGCCCGCCAGTTCAATCAAGTGACCACGCTGGGCAAGCTTTTGGATCCCATAGCCGATCGGCTCTTGGTGGCTACTGGCGCGGCAGTGATAATCGCAGCGGGCGCGGTGCCAGTGTGGCTCGGTGCTCTCACCTTGGCGCGAGAGGCCCTCATATCGCTCGCTGCACTGGGTCTGCTGGCTCTAGGTGCTCCACGGATCGACGTTGTATGGATTGGAAAGGCTGGGACTTTCGCCGTCATGGTCGCTTACCCTTCTTTCCTGATCGGTGACGGCAGCGCTGCCTGGCAGCTGGCGATGCGTGACGTTGGCTGGGTGAGTGTGACAGTGGGTTTGGCGCTCGGGTGGATCGCAGTTGGCGCCTACATAAAGCCTGCTCGAAGTGCATTGGCCAGCCGCGGAGAAGCTCATCTGGCTGACCTGGCAGGGGATTCCAGCTCCGCTGTTGATGCAGACCCTTCGGTGCGGGAATCTCTGGGCCATTGGAGTAGCGAGGGTTGGCTCAGACCAGATGGCAGTCCCGCAAGGCGGGCCGGTCGGCTCGACGAAGACGGAGGAGATGTGAGATGAAGGCGGTGATCATGGCGGGAGGGGAAGGGACCCGCTTGCGACCCCTTACGGCAAACCAGCCCAAGCCCATGCTCGCAATGGCCAACCGACCGATGATGGAGCACATTGTGGATCTGCTGCGCTCTCACGGCTTTGACGAGATCGTTGTCACCGTAGCTTTCATGGCTAACGCGGTGAGGACCTACTTTGGCGATGGATCCGAGTTCGGGGTACGGATGGTATACGCAACCGAGGAGACCCCCCTGGGCACGGCCGGGTCAGTCCGCAACGCGATGGATGAGCTCGGCGAGCGGTTCTTGGTGATATCTGGAGATGTGCTTACCGACATCGATCTGGGCAAGGTACTGGCTTTTCATGAAGAGCGCGGCGCCTTGGCGACAATTGCCCTTAAGTCTATGGAGAACCCTTTGGAGTTCGGGATAGTGATAACCAAAGAAGATGGCCAGATCGAGAGGTTCCTTGAGAAGCCAACCTGGGGCCAGGTTTTCAGCGACACGGTAAACACCGGTATCTACGTGCTCGAGCCAGAGGTTTTCGACTTCATCCCCGCCGGCCGTGCAGTTGATTTCTCCTCGGAGGTGTTCCCGGCCATACTGGAGTCCAACCGCCCTCTGTATGGATATGTGGCCAAGTGCTACTGGGAGGATGTCGGCAACCTGGACGCGTACCTGAGGGCCCACTATGACATTCTCGATGGCAAGGTGCACCTAGAGGTGTCAGAGTTCGGTTTCGAGGTGCGCCCCGGCGTCTGGCTGGGAGAGGGCGCAGAGCTTGATCCTGAGGCAAAGGTGGATGGACCTGCGCTGATCGGCGTTAACTGCAGGGTGGGTGCCGGCGCTCACCTGGCTGAATACTGCGTTCTCGGAGCCAACGTCAGGGTAGGTCCGAACGCAGACATACAGCGCTCGGTGGTACATGACAATGCATATCTAGCAGCTGGTGTCCGGTTGCGAGGCTCTGTTTTGGGACGGGCATGTGATCTCCGCCAAGGCGTGCAATGCGACGAGGGTGTCGTGCTTGGCGATGAGTGCTTTGTAGGGGCTCACGCTTCGATTCGCAACGGCGTGAAGGTCTACCCGTTCAAGACCGTAGAGACCGGAGCTATCATAAACTCCTCGATAGTCTGGGAGTCCAGGGGTGCGAGGACAATCTTCGGTCGGGAAGGCGTACGGGGACTTGCCAACGTAGACGTAAGCCCGGAGTTGGCCGTTCGGCTTTGCATGGCCTACGCAAGCACCTTGCCAAAGGGCTCGATGATAGTGACTTCCCGGGACTCCTCCCGTGCGGCCAGGGTGCTCAAGCGAGCGGTAATGGTCGGAGCCAATGCTGCTGGCATCGACGTAGAGGACCTGGAGGTTGCACCGGTTCCAGTAACGCGATACCACGTGCGGGCAACCTCTGCATTGGGTGGAGTTAGCGTGAGGCTAGCCTCAGACGACCGTCAGAGCGTGCTCATGCGCTTCTTTGACGAGCATGGAATAGATATTGACGAGGTTACCCAGAAGAAGATAGAGCGGGTCTATTACCGTGAGGAGTTCCGCCGCGCCCTGGCTGGGGAGATCGGGGACATTGGCTTTCCATCTCGAACTATCGATACCTATGCAGCCGATCTCATGGACACTGTGGAGGTGCGTGCGATCCGCAAGGCTCACTTCAAGGTGGTTCTCGATTATGCCTACGGGACCGCAAGCTTTGTCATGCCAAATGTGCTTGCAAAGCTCGGGGCCGAGGTGCTGGCGGTAAATCCATTCGCGGCTACAGCTGGAGCGACAGGTTACGATCCTGAGCGCCATGCCAGCGGGGTCGCTGCGCTTGTCAGAGCGTCAAGGGCTAATCTTGGAGCCGTTATAGATCCCGATGGAGAGCACCTTACCCTTGTGGATGACAGCGGCAAGGTACTCTCAGATGACCAGGCGTTGCTTGCGCTGCTATCACTGGTCCTTCACAGGACCCCAGATGCCAGGGTTGCCCTGCCGGTGGCTGTAAGCAGGGTAGCTGAGGAGATGGCAAGGAAAGCCGGCGCTGAACTGGTTTGGACGAAGCTCTCTACAGCCCATCTGATGGAGATAGCGTCCGAGCCGGGGATGGACTTTGCGGCCAGCCAGTCAGGCGGCTTTATCTTCCCCCGCTTCTTACCCGCCTACGATGCAGTGGCAGCGTTCGTGCACCTGCTGTCGTTGCTCGCTGGCACTGTCGGCTCAGCTGCGGTCGGCAGCGAGCCAGAGGTTTGCAGTCTTTCTGCAGTGGTTCGTGATCTGCCGCCGGTGCACATAGCTTATGAGGCTGTGGTGACTCCCTGGGATCAAAAGGGCATGCTGATGCGTCAGATTGTGGAACGCTCAGCCACCCGTGACCTGCTTCTCGTCGATGGCGTGAAGATCCTAGATCCCAACGGGTGGATCCTGGTGGTGCCCGATCCTGAGGAGCCCCTTACCCACGTATGGGCGGAGGACATGAGCGATTCCAGGGCCAAAGCAAAGGCACAGGACTATGCCGTCAGGCTTCGCCAGATGCTCCGCTGAGCTGCCTGCAGGCTTTGGGCTTTGCCAGATGCTGCGCTGAAGGAAAATGCGCTGGCCACTTCCGGCTCAGCGCGCTAGGGTCACCAAGGTGGAAGTTCCTGCTGACCTACGCTACAGCGCTGATCATGAGTGGGCTCGCTCCGAGGAGCAAGGAGTCCGGATAGGCATCACAGATTTCGCCCAGGATGCGCTCGGAGATATCGTATTCGTGCAGCTACCAAAGGCTGGCGATTCCGTCCGCGCCGGTGAGCCACTCGGTGAGGTGGAATCGACTAAGTCGGTCTCGGAGGTCTTTGCTCCGATTTCTGGCACTGTGGCCGAGGTAAACGAAGCGCTGGTGGACTCTCCCGAGCGGCTCAACGCAGACCCTTACGGACAAGGTTGGATCTGCGTGGTAGCTCCTTCGGATCCAGCTGAGCTGGATGACCTGATGGATGCGAAGGGATATAGCGAGCTCACAGCTAGGGAGTCTTGAAACCGGTAAGCCAAACCAGCTCGGAGATCTGTCCGAGATCCACATCCAACCAGCGCTTGAGCTGTGCCAGGAGATCGACTTTGTAGCAATGCTGGAGACGGTCAGGCATCGCTATGAAGCTGGAATGAAGGAATAGGCGAGAATAGCTGGCACAGCCAGGGGGGGTGCCGGGCGAGAGAAGGGGGCTGGGGGAGCAGATTTAAGGAGTTGGGCTTGGCAAGCGGCTACCGTAGAGACCGTGCTGTGTGAAAGCTGTGGTCACCGGAATCCCCATGACGCGAATTTCTGCTCGTCGTGTGGTGCGCCGTTGATCCAAGCCAGTGGAGACACGACCGCGACCGTCGTCCCCGTAGATGCCCTCGGGGACACTGGCGAAGATGAGCTGGCGATCGCGCTAGCGGAGCAGGAGGAAGGGCTGGGCGTCCTCGTCGTGAAGAGAGGACCGAGCGCAGGAGCGCGGTTTTTGCTGGAGCAGGATCTTGTGAAAGTGGGCAGGCACCCTGAGAGCGACATCTTCCTTGATGACATAACAGTGTCCCGCCGTCACGCGGAGTTCGTCAGGCAGGTGCGAGGGCACCTTGTTAGGGACGTTGGCTCGCTAAATGGTACCTATGTGAACCGTGAGAGGATCGAGGAGTGCGATCTTCACAACGGAGACGAAGTACAGATCGGCAAGTTCAAGCTCATCTACCTTCGTGCGGCAGAAGGCCGCTAGGAGCGGTGGTGACCCGAAGGCCCTATCTTTCAATAGGCGATGTGCTCACTCTTTTGAGGTCGGAGTTTCCTGACATCACCATCTCTAAGATCCGCTTTCTAGAGAGCCAGGGTCTGCTCGACCCTGAAAGGACCCCGAGTGGGTACAGGAAGTTCTACGATGAAGATGTCCAACGCCTTAGATGGATACTGCTTCAGCAAAGAGAGTACTACCTGCCGCTGAAGGTCATAAAGTCGATGCTGGAAGACCTTGGTACAGCACAGGGAAGTGAGACGACGGTGCTCGCAGGTGATGTCGGCCGCGACGATGCCTCCCGGCAACGTGAGCACTTGCCACAACCTGCCATGGCAGCGGCGCCAGCGACCACCCAGGTCGCTTCCGAGAGGAGCGCGCTCGTCTCAGAAGCATCATCAGAGCGCAGTCACGCCCTCGGGTCAGCCCAGGCACCTTCCGAGAGAAGGAGCTCTTCTTTTTCGCAGACCAGCTCATTTGGCTCTGCTGAGAGTCACTCACTGCCCTCGAGGTCATTCCAGGCTTCAAGTCGGCCAGAGGCCAACCGCCAATCTGCGGGCCCAAATCGCTCTCCCGCAGCACTGCAGAGCTATCTCAGCCAGATCGCGGCTGAGCCCAGCAACGAGACCCTTGAGACCTCAGGGCTTTACGATGACAGTTCACACCCTACTCAAGGACCCTCTCCAGCCGTGGGCAGGATTGAAGACAGGACCGGTCCATCCGAGCATTCTGAAAGCCATGAACCCCATGAGGTCAGCGGGGCATCGGGCGAGGTTCCCGTGGGACTGTCTTTAGGGCCTACGCCCCCAGCGCCAGGAGGTGAGGATCCTCATTGGTCTCAGGCCAGCGCTCCCCTTGGACAAGGTGGACCACAGCGAGCCATAGAAGAGCCTGATGAGAGGGGCAAGCCAGGGAGATATCCCCTTCCGCCCCCTGGTACCACCCAGGCTGAGGGTCACAAAGTGCCTGAGAGTGGGCCTCCTTTGGACCGCCTAGCTCCTGAGGTATCTTTCGAAGCAGGCGGCTACTCGGCCCCGTTTGCCTCAGGGGTAGCAATGACCTTAGAAGAGCTTTCTGCCGCAAGCGGGGTCAGTCCTTCCGATATCGGAGAGCTGGAGAGCTATGGGGTGCTGGAGAGCCGAGTGGTGGCAGGGATGGTTGTCTACGACGAGCACGCGCTTGCGGCTGCCCGTCTGGCTGCTGGGTTCCAGAGCTACGGTATCCAGCCAAGACATCTCCGTCTATATCGAAATGCGGCTGATAGGGAGGCGGGCTTTCTAGAGCAAGTGGTCACGCCCCTCCTAAAGCAGCGCAATCCCGAAGCGCGCCAGAGAGCTGTGGCCACGCTCGACGATCTCGTGCGCCTTGGGCAGTCTTTAAGGGCGATCCTTCTGCGGAAAGCTCTGCATGACAACACCGGGACTTGACAGGCTCGGAGCTCAAAGAGCTCATCTCTGCAGATGAGCTGTCCATAGCGACACGCAGGCTGGCTCGCGAGATCGGCGAGGCCCACCCTGGCGGTGTGATCTTGATCGGGGTCCTAAAGGGCAGCGTGTAGACCT
>JAMCQF010000222.1 GCA_023379605.1 Actinomycetota bacterium | reverse complement strand
TTCGTAGCGACACTGGATGACATGCGCCTCAGCAGAGGCCTGCTCGGCTCGATGGGAGCGAGGAACTCCCTTTGGCCGTCCCGTCGTTCCTGAGGTGTACAGGATAAGGCATGTCTCACGCTCATCTACGCTGCTCGGAATGGGAGCGGGTGTCGCTGCAAAAAGCTGCTCCATGCTCACCCCAGGTGCTTGGCCCACCCCGATCACCTGGGTAGCTCCTTTGAGACCCTCGGAGAGGTAGGCGCTGCGCTCTTCCAAAGCGATGACCTTTGCCCTGGAGTCGTTGACGCAGTATTGGAGGTCTGCAGGTGAAAGGCGCCAGTTCAATGGGACGAACGTGGCTCCCAGCCACTGGGCCGCCCAGTAGAGAAGGACTGTCTCAGACCTGTTCGCGAGCGCCACAGCGAGCCTCTCGCCAGAACCCAGCCCTAGCTCAGATAGGCCTCCGGCCACCCTTTTCGACTGATCGAAAAGCTCCCCATATGACCACCTCCTCTCATCTTCTATCATCGCCTCTGCCTCAGGTCGGCGCTCGGCTACCGCGATCAGATGCTCCCCCAGGTTCACTTCATCCCTCCTCGCTCATCCGAGCACCTCCAAGAGCGCATCCATGATCCCCACATAGCCCGTGCAGCGACATAGATGCCCGCAAAGAAGGTCTCGGACCTCCTCTTCTGTGAGCTTCTCACCCGCCTCTAAAGCTTCGGCTGCCATCATAAGAATCCCAGGGGTGCAAAAGCCGCACTGAAGTCCGTGATGTGCTTTAAGAGCGCTCTGCAACCGGTCAAGGCGTCCATCCCGACCGCCGAGAGCTTCTACGGTCTCTATAGTGCAACCATCGGCCTGCGCAGCCAGGATCAAACAGGAACGGACCGCAGCGCCATCCAGGCGAACGGTGCAGGCGCCGCATACCCCATGCTCGCATCCCACGTGCGTGCCTCGTAGGCCCAGGTCGTGCCTGAGAAAGTCCGAGAGCAGCCTCCTGTCCTCCACCCTGGCCCTGCGCAGCTCCCCATTCACAACAACAGCGAGATCTCTCAAGGATGGGCCTCCTCGCCGTGATCGCCATTGCCCAAAGACTGCTTGGCGCGCTGGAAGGCCTTTAGAAGCGCTTGGGCCCCGAGCACGCCGATCAGGTGACGCTGGTACTGAGGGGGTGCGTGCAGGGTTCCGAGTGGCTCTATGGAGCTCGCAACAAGCGACGCAAGCTCATCAGCACTCTCCTTGTCGCCTCTCCAACCCGCTAGGGCGTCATCTGGAAGCCCAGCGAGGAAAGGCCTGTCTGTGACCGCACCCAAAGCAAGCCGTATGGAGGAGGTGGCTCCGCTTGAGTCCAGCTCCACGCAGGCACACACCGAAGCGGAAGCGAAATCGCCATGACGGGGTGCGGCCTCTATGAAGGCGCTGGCCCGCCCGGGGCCGTCGCGGTGGAAGCGAGCCTCTGTTAGCACTTCAGCTGGACCTAGCGCACTGGAAAGGAACCCCTCGAAGAACGATCCGGAGTCTATTGTCCTACGCTCTCCTCGTGCATCACAGGCCAGCACCTCACCGCCCACACCGACTAGGACCAGGCCCAGCTCACCAGCTGGATCCGCATGAGCGAGCGAACCGCCGACAGTTCCGCGGTTGCGTGTCCCGACATGGCCGATCAACGGCAGGCAGTCGCAAAGAGCGCCGCACTGGCGCGCTTGTGCCGACCGTTCCAAGCGGCGCTGGCGCACGAGCGCGCCGACCGAGATGAAGCTCTCCTCGCAATCCAACCGCTCCAGGCCATGCAGCCAATTGATGTCCACCACCACCGCTGGAACGGCGAGCCGGAGATTGAGCATCGGCACAAGGCTCTGGCCGCCGGCGAGCACTCGAGCTTCGCCCCTCATGCTCTCTAGCATCTCGGCCGCCTCCTCAAGCGATGAGGGTCTTTCGTAACGGAACGGGGCTGGCTTCATGCTCTGTTGCACATAGCCCACACCCGTGCTGGGGTGAGCGGGAGCTCGATCTCGTCTACACCTATCGCATCCGCCACTGCGTTGGCCAGCGCCACTGGGGCGCTCATGGTATTTCCCTCTCCAAGGCCCTTGGCACCGAGCGGGGTGAGTGGCGAGGCAAACTCCAAGAAGGCCGTAGAGGCTCGAACGGCATCTGTGGCAGTAAGAGCGAGGTAGTCGAGCAGGCTGGAGGTAAGCGGCGTTCCTGTGCTGTCATATCCATGGGCCTCCAAGAGCGCAGCGCCAATACCATGTGCTATCGCTCCATGCACCTGCCCCTCGGCCAGCATGGGGTTGAGAAGCGTGCCTGCATCGTGAACAGTGGAGTACGAGAGCACCTCGACCCGGCCCGTGTCGGGATGCACCTCGACCTCGGCAATGTCTACGACAAAGCCGTACGCACCCGACGCGTTCACCTCATCGGAGGGGTTCGGAGCTTCCAAGCCTGGCATCGAGAAAGTCGCAGTAACTGCCAGGCCGGGATCTGTCCCGGCAGGCAAGCCTGCCGGGTCCCAGTGGGCTGCGCCAGCCAGACGGCGGATCGAGACACTTCTGGATGGCTCCAAGGCAACGTACGCCCTACCGCCGTTCAGTGTGACCTCGCAAGGCTTCACACCCAGGTGCTGGGCTGCTATCGCTCGCAGCTGCTCTGCCAGCCGGCTGGCTGCTAGATGAGCTGCGCTGGCGCCCATAGCCGCAAACCGGCTGGAGTAGTTGCCCGAGCTCACGGTCCAGCAGTTGCTCGCGGTGTCTGCATCTGTGCGCACATCCACCGCGTCGATCTCCACTCCCAGTGCGTCTGCGACCACCTGAGCGAGGACCGTCGCATGTCCTTGACCCTGTGGGGTGGTCGTGCACCTTACGGTCACCCCTCCATGGGGACCCATGACTACAGAGGCAGTTTCCACGTTGCCCGATTTCGGGAGGTCTCCGGCACGCTCAGATGCCGGAGACCTCCCGAAATCGG
>JAMCQF010000221.1 GCA_023379605.1 Actinomycetota bacterium | reverse complement strand
AGCCATCCGTGCACGAACAGCCTTTGAGGCGGATCTATCCCTGCAGCCATGCACATAGCTGGCCACCACACAGCGTGGAAGCGAACGATGTCCTTACCCAGCAGGTGGTGAGATGCGGCCCACCAAGGAGCGAACTCATCGTCACCAGAATCGAAATCTATCCCAGTAAGGTAACCCACCAGAGCATCGAACCATACGTAGAAAACGTGCGCAGGATCCCAGGGGACCCTTATGCCCCAGTCAATGGAGGTCCGGGTGATCGATATATCCTGCAGACCACCTCGTATGAACCCCAACGCCTCATTGCGCCTGGATTCAGGGGCTACAGCATTCGGGTGCGACTCGTACCACTGCAGCAGGCGATCTTGGAACGCGCTGAGCTTGAAGAAGTAGTTCTCCTCCTTCATCAGCTCTACGGGACGTCCGTGGACCGGGCAGTTCCCATCGTCGAGCTCATCGTGTCCGTAGTAGGCCTCGCAGGCGACACAGTAAAGGCCTTCAAAGGTACCAAGCTCTATGAACCCATTGTCGTAGATAGCACCGAGGAACCGCTGGACTGCAAGCTCGTGACGAGGCTCTGTAGTGCGCACGAAGCGATCTGCCGCCACCTCAAGAAGATCCCACGCCTCCCTGAAGCGCTGGCTGGTGCGGTCCACCCACTCCTGAGGCTCCACCCCGTGCATGCTCGCCGCCTCGGATATCTTCCGTCCGTGCTCATCTGTGCCTGTGACAAGACGGACCTCCTCGCCGCAGAGCCGGTGCCAGCGGGCTATTGCATCCGCGTTCACCGTGGTATAGGCGTGGCCTAGGTGTGGCACGTCGTTCACGTAGTAGATCGGGGTTGTAAGATAAAAGCGGGCCACACAACGATCGTAGCTGTGGCTGCAGCCAGCCGTCGCTACAAGACCTTCGGTGCCAGCTCGTATGCCCTCCGGCGGGGCACCCCGAGGGCGGCGGCAACCGCTGCCGCAGCCTCCTTGGTGCTCGCCCCCTGCTGTAGCAGGCGGGCCATCATGGCACCGACATCGCTGTCGTCAGGTGCCCCGGGAGTCTGTGGCGGTGCACCTTCCAGGACTATGACGAGCTCACCCAGCTGGGTGAGCTCGTCTACCGTGCAGCACAGGCTGGCTAAGTCAGCGCGCCATATCTCTTCGTGCACTTTGGTGAGCTCGCGCGCCACAGCCACCCTTCGCTCTCGTCCGCATATCTGGCAAAGATCTTTTAGGGTGTCCCCAACACGCCTCGCTGACTCGAAGAGGACTGCGGTGCGGGTCTCAACAGCCAGCAGGGCAAGCTGCCGGCGTCGTTCAGGGCCCTTGCGGGGGAGAAACCCTTCGAAAACGAACCTGGAGGTGTCGAACCCGCTCACTATAAGGGCCGAGAGCGCAGCTGAGGGCCCAGGGACTGCCGTTACCCTGATGCCTGCGTCGATCGCGGCTCGGATGAGCAGGGATCCAGGATCGGAGATCGCAGGCATCCCAGCATCGCTCACTATGGCCACGGTGGCACCAGAGGCCATCTGCTCGACGAGCGCAGGGGCCTTAGCAGCTTCGTTATGCGCATACAGGCTCGTAAAAGCCGCCCCACGGATGCCGGCGTGAGAAAGCAGCTGGCGAGTGCGACGGGTGTCCTCGCAGGCAATTACATCGGCCCGCTCGAGGGCCTGGACGGCTCTTGGAGACAGATCGCCAAGGTTGCCTATGGGCGTTCCTACCACGACCAGCAGGCCAGGTCTACCAGGGAGTGCTATACCGCTGGGGGAACCTGCTGGCAGCTTCCCTGCCACCATGGACCGTTCATAGACCACCTCGTCATCTCCAGCCATCTAAGGCCTGATCTCCAGCACATCGCCTGGAGAAAGGCGCCAACGCTCAAAAGCCCCAGCTCGGGCTTCGAGCACGAAACGCGCTCTAAGGCGTGGCATCGACAGGCGGTTGGCAGCAAGTGCAATCGTATCGAAGACCACCATGTCGCGATCGCAGAAAGCAACGTCAACAGCAAAGCGCATCCCGATCGTATGCACGCTGCGGGCTCGTTCAAGCAGCAGCGCACCCTCCATGCTGGATCGGCCGATCAGCCCGGTCATCTTGGCGCCAAAGGTGGTGGCCACCTCGAGGGCCGCGAGCACCTCACCATCTCTCAGCAGCCAAGCCATCGACAATCTGCTCCCTGCATGCCTAAGGTGACAGCTCAGACATTGAACCGGATCTCCAAGACGTCACCGTCTAGAACCTCGTAATCCTTGCCCTCGACCCGCAGCCTGCCCGCTGCCTTGGCCGCTGACCAGGAGCCAAGCTCTAACAGCTCGTCCCAGCGGATCACCTCAGCTCGGATGAAGCCCCGTTGAAGATCGGAATGGATGACCCCGGCGCACTCTGGTGCCTTTGCACCTGCGCGAAAGGTCCACGCGCGTGACTCTTTGTCGCCTGTGGTAAGAAAAGTCCTGCGCCCGAGCATGTGGTAGGCCGCTCTGGCAACCCGTGGGAGCACCCCCGAGCCCAGCCCAAGACCCTCCAGCATCTCTGCTCGCTCAGAAGGATCGAGACGCGCCGCCTCTGCCTCCAGCTGGACCGCCACTCCAATCACCTGGCTTTCGCCCTCAGCTGGCTGACCTGGTGCAAATACCGTCTCACCAGCCAGCCCAGAGGATACGGCACCCACGATCTCATCCTGTGCCCCCAGCTGCTCCTCA
>JAMCQF010000220.1 GCA_023379605.1 Actinomycetota bacterium | reverse complement strand
GCGGGATGTCTCGCCCGCTGGCAGCCATACCTCGCGGGATGTCTCGCCCGCTGGCAGCCATACCTCGCGGGATGTCTCGCCCGCTGGCAGCCATACCTCGCGGGATGCCCCTGCCAATGCCTGTCGGGGAGATTTAGACTTAGTTGCATGGCACCTGATAAGGGGCTCCGTCCCCACAGTGGTCCCTCCACTGCCACCGTGGAGCTGGAAGGGCGGTTGCGCCAGCTCATAGCTCTGTGTCCGGGGGGGGTGGTGACCCTCCAAGGAGCCTGCATCATAGAGGCCGATCACAAAGCTGCGAGGATGCTGGCGTTCACAAACCCTGGTCCACTGATTGGCAGAAGGGTTGCGAATCTCGTCCACCCCGAGGACCGTGTGCGCTTTAACGCTTTCATAGGCTCTCTAAGTGACAGCCCGACCACCCAACCGTGCGAGTTGCGGCTCATCTCAAATGATGGGGGCCTGCTCGAAGCCTCCCTCGTTGGAGCCGCCATCTCCTATAGAGGTGCGCCTGCGATCCAGCTCGTTGTAGAAGATTTAACCACTCGCAATGCCACCCGCCGGCTCCTAGCCCACCAGGCTTTGCACGACCCCCTAACCGGCTTTCCAAGCAGGGTGCTCCTGGTTGACCGGCTCCGCCAGGCGATCGCACGCATAGGCCGATCAGATGAGCAGGTGGCAGTTCTCTTCTGCGATGTCGACCGGTTCAAGGCGGTAAACGACAGCCTCGGCCGTGACGCCGGCGATGAGCTGCTCGTAGCCGTCTCGAGAAGGCTGCGCGTGTCCATACGACCTGGGGACACGGTGGCGCGTTTCGGTGGAGACGAGTTCGTCATTCTCTGCGAGTCAATTGGCGGGATAGATGACGCGACTGCGATAGTCCAGCGTGTTACCGCCTCTCTGAGTGAGCCCTTTACCGTAGGCGGTGAGGAGATATCAGTAACCGCCAGCATTGGCGTGTCCTTGGGCACCAACAGGCTTGCAGATCCCAACGAGCTGATCCGAGACGCCGACGCAGCCATGGTGCGCGCCAAGGATCTCGGTCGTGGAGGCTTCGAGATCAGCGACGGCACGACCCATGAACGCGCTCTCGGGCGGATCCACATAGAATCGGCTCTGCGAAGAGCTCTCGAAGAAGACCAGCTCGAGGTTTTCTACCAGCCTATAGTTACCCTGTCCTCCGGCGTCCTGCATGGAGTAGAGGCGCTCCTTCGCTGGCACCATCCAGAAAGAGGCATGATCCTGCCGGGACAGTTCATCCCGGTTGCAGAGGACAGCGATCTCATCGTCTCTATAGGGACCTGGGTGCTCGAGAAGGCTGCCCTGCAGGCTACGAAATGGGAGGCGCTGCTTGGAACCGACCAGAGCCTTAAGCTATCAGTAAATCTATCGGCTCGACAACTGCTACAGCCCGATCTCGTGCAAAACGTAAGGCGCCTTTTAGCCGAAGGGCTGGTCAAGCCCAGCCAGGTAACTCTGTGCCTGGAAGTCACCGAGACCAGCCTCGTAAGAGACACCGAGCAGGCTGGCCATATACTAAAGGATCTGTGCGATATTGGGGTCTCCATAGGTATAGATGACTTCGGCACGGGATACTCATCCTTGAGCTACCTGAAGCGCTTTCCAGTCACCACCATAAAGGTCGACCAGTCATTTATAGCTGGAATCGACGAGGTGGCACATGATCGTACAATCGTCTCAGCGATCATAGACTTGGCCCACGCTCTCGGGCTGGTGGTGGTAGCAGAAGGGGTCGAGCGGCCCGAGCAGCTTGCAACTCTGACAGAGCTTGGATGCGACATGGCCCAGGGCTTTCTCTTCGAGCGACCACTAACTGCGAAAGCCGTAGAAGAGCTATTGGAGGGATCCTTTCCAAACAGCTACTCACACCTCCTACAGCCCACCAGCAGGTCCCTGTAGACCGTAATGGAATCTGGTGCTGTGCCAGCGTTGGCCATCCCTCTCGAGCCGTAAGCGGTTTCGTGGCGCTCCGCGGACCTGGTTGAGAATGTTGGCTGATCGATGATAGGAGCTGCCATATGGATGACATCGTGACCGTACAGGATGATGGGGGCCCGGCTGAACCGGTGCCGATCGATGAGCTATTCGCATTTGCTCGGGAGGTAAAAGGCTTCATGCCTGAGGACGAGGGGATAGCACTTTACGCTGCCGCCCGGGGAGTGGGGGCAGCGCTGGGTCCGTGGATGGAGGTAGGTGCTTGGTGTGGCAAGTCGACGGTCTACCTGGGAGCTGCCGCTCAAAGTGTTAACGCTGTCCTTTTCAGCTTGGACCACCACCGGGGCTCTGAGGAGAACCAGGCCGGATGGGAGCACCACGATCCGTCTGTGGTAGATCCCGCCTCTGGTCGGATAGACACTCTGCCCCTGTGGAGAGCCACCATCTCACGAGCGCGCTTGGAGCAGTGTGTGGTTGGTGTGGTGGGCGACTCGGCGACCGTGGCAAGGTGCTGGGGAAGGCCCTTGGCATTCTGCTTCATAGACGGAGGACACGGCTCCAAGCCTGCGTGGGACGACTACTTGGGCTGGTCACCCCATGTAGCGATGGGAGGGATGCTCGCCATCCACGATGTCTTCCCAAATCCAGCTGATGGAGGCCGGCCACCTTATGAGATCTACTGTGCTGCCCTGGCTTCTGGGCTGTTCCAAGAGGAGAGCATGTGCGGAAGCCTAAGAATCCTGCGAAGGATCTAAGTAGCTCTATGCGATGGCCAGATGCGATGGCCAGATGCGATGGCCAGATGCGATGGCGCTATGTATGGGCATTGCAGGCCAGCGTCATGTCTTGGATCTCACCTAGGCTTGGGAGCCCCTCGCCGCGGAAAAGTCCGGCAGCCGGACCTGCGCCCGAGAGAGCATGAGCAGCAAGGATCATCGCGCCGGCTGTATAGGTGGATCTCTCCTCGAATGGAAACGCTATCTGGTCTGGAAATACCAACCCGGTCCAGTACGAGCCATCCTCGCATCTAAGCAGCTGGACCTTGGCCATGAGCTCGTAGGCCTCCTCCACCAAACCCGCTCCGTCCAGTGCCAGGACGCACTCCGCAGTCTCAGCTGCGGTTACCCAAGGCTGGTCAGATACACAACGAACCCCTACCCCTTCCATCACGTAGGTGGCCCATCCAGCGCTCAGTCTGGCACGCGCCGATTCCCCGCTCAGGGATCCAGCCAGCACCGGGTAGTACCAGTCCATGGCAAACTCATCCTTTGGAGCGAACCTTTCAGGATGGAACGCTACAGCATGGGAGAGTTGTGCAGCTGCCCACTCCCACTTTGGCCTCTCCGTGCCGAGCACTTCGGCTAGAGCCAAAGCGCAGCGCAGGCTGTGGCAGATCGACGAAGAGCCTGTGAGCAAAGCGTGGTCGCCTGGTGAGCCATGCTCGTCCACCGACCACAGTATGGTCCCATCAGACTGTTGCCAGCGGAGAACGAAGTTTATCGCTCTATCCACTACCGGCCACATCTCGTCTAAGAACCCGCTGTCTTGTGTTAGGCAGTAGTGGTGCCATACACCAGTGGCTACATAGGCGCACATATTGGTCTCTCGGCGGGGATCTTCTATGCCTTCTGCCAGGTAGTAGGCGTACCAAGAGCCCTCAAAGCCCTCCAGAGAAGCCTGAGCGGCGCCAAAGCGATCCTTTTGGTGCTGGCTTGCAGCCAACCACTCATAAGCTCGTTCCGCCTCAGGGAAAAGACCACACACAGCAAGCGCCATAGCTGCCTCGACATGGTTCCAGGCGTCGGCATGGCCTCCTGGGAACCATGGAATCATGCCGTTGTCGAGCTGGACGCTCGCTATGGACTCCGCAGTCTCGACAAGCTCGGCGCTCGTTAGAACGCCCGGCACATAGGGAAGTGCATGAGCTCTTCCCTGCGCACCCCACCTGCCAGAGGTAGCTGGCCATTCAGCTACTACCTGATCGAGGCTGCCAACTCCTCCAGGCGTGGGCTCAATATCGGCTTGGCTTTCGCGCTGGGAGCTCACGCGGCCTTCTCCAGATAGACCACGAGGCTCTTGCCCATAAGGGGATTGAGGGCCCTTTCTGCCAGCCGAGTCACCAAGGGGCGGTCGGTTATGTCCCACACAAGTAGCCTGTGGTACGCAGACACCAGCAAATGGTCCTCTCTTTCAGGCCCGACCAGGCATCTAAGCCACCAGTACGGTGAGTGCAGAGCATGCGCGTAGTGGCAGCCCACCGGCTTCAAACCGGCGCCGGCCAGCCGCCCGAGCAGAACAGAGCGCCTGTAGATGCGCACGTGCCCACCCTCAACGTTGTGGTATGCGTCTGACAAAGCCCAGTTGACCAGCTCTGGGCCGAAACGCGGGACTGTCACCGCCAACCGGCCGCCATCTCGAAGCACCCGCGCCAGCTCAGATATGGCTATACGATCCTGGGGAATGTGCTCTAGAACCTCTGCGGCAATCACCCTGTCGAAGGTGCCATCAGCAAACGGAAGGCGCAGAGCGTCCCCTTGGAGAACGGCTCCAGACACCTCTTCGGGCGCTTGAACCGCCAGCGCGGCTGACCTCTGAACCAGCAGGTCCCGTTCCTGCCTAGGGGACGGCGACAGCTCCCCAGCTTCGAGCATCGCTGCCATGACCCCTATGACCTTGGACAGCTCATCTCTGTTTGCGTCAACGGCCACGACCTTCGCGCCTCGCTTCAGCGCCTCATAGGCATGCCTCCCACCACCGCAGCCCAGATCCAATAGCCTCTCCCCAGGCCTAAGACCGAGCCTGGAGTAATCAACCGTGAGCACTTATCTCCTCAGGAAGCTGAACAGCGCCTGCCATCGAGCTGGGCCGGCACGCCTCAAGCAGCAAACGGTACTGCTCCACGGTACCTTCGGCCGTTGCCCTCCAGGTGAACCTCGTTAGCACCCTTCTGCGCCCCGCTTCGCCCAACCGCTGCCGCAACACCGGATCCCCCAGAGCGCCCAAGATGGCACCAGCAAGGGCAGAAGAGTCCCCTGGGGGCACCAGCAGTCCCGTAACGCCGTTATCCCCTACGACCTCGGGCAAAGCTCCTCCGGTAGTGGCCACCAGTGGCACCCCGCAGGCCATGGCTTCTACCGCAGGGAGAGAGAACCCCTCATAGAGCGACGGCACCACTGCAAGCTCCGCCTCAGCATATAGCTTGACAATCTCCTCGTCTGACACTCCCGTCACAAAACGTACATTGCCATTCAAGCCGAGGCGCCGGATGGTCTGGCCCACAGGGCTCTTCTCGCGCAGCCTACCTATCACCACCAGCTCAACATCGTTAAAGGTCTTCACCTTGGCCACAGCTTCCAGCAGGGGAACCAGGCCTTTTAGGGGCACATCCGCGCTGGCTGTGGTCATGAGACGGCCCGGGATCCGCCTAATAGAGGGCAGCGGGCGAAACACAGTGTGATCGACGCCCACCGGGACCACATCTATGCGGTTTGGGTCCACACCCATCTGGGCTGCAATATCGCGCTTGGAAGAATGCGATACAGTAACGATACGGGGCACCTTGCGGGCCACACGTCTCTGCATACGAAGAAAGCCATACCACCTCCTAAGAGTCATACGGCGCCATGGGCTGCCCGCATGGCTCAGCTCCAGATCTCTGTCTACCGTTATAGGATGGTGCAGGGTGGCTAGCAGCGGCCATCCGTCGGCCATCATGCCAATGAGCCCGGACCCAAAGCACTGGTTGTCGTGGATCAAGTCAAACTCGGGCCTCCTTGCTGCAAGGATGCGTCGGGCCCTGAGGCTGAATGTCTTAGGCTCAGGGAACCCGGCAACACACATCGTGGCGAACTCGAGCAAATCGATGGAGCTTTTGAACTCACTGGGACTGGGTATGCGGAACGGATCAGGCTCCCTGTAGAGGTCCAGGCTCGGAACGGCGGTAAAGCGAACGCCGGGGTCCAGCTCTGGATAGGGAGGACCCGAGAGAACTTCCACCTCGTGACCGAGAGCTACAAGCTCACGGGTGAGGTATCGGGTGTAGACACCCTGACCACCGCAGCGAGGATTCCCCCTGTAGACCAGGTAAGCGATACGGAGCGGCTCTGAACCTCTTGCTGGGTCTGCTGTGGCTGTCCTGCTCGTGCTCGTGCTCGTGCTCGTGCTCGGCAGAATCGCACTCAGCAGGGGGCTTTGCTGGGGCTGGGGCGCTGGCTCCACCGGGGAGCCAGCCTTTGGGACCTTGCCCTGCGGGAGTGAGACCATGACCGCACAGCCTCCCCCGACAGTGCCCCTTTGTGCAAAGCGGAACCTCTAACAGCGCTGGCATGTGACCTCATAGGCAGGCCGTTAAGCAGGCCCTTAAGCGGGTTTGGCTGCATCTTTGAATGTCTGCCAAGGGCGCTCTTTCGCCAAGGCTTTTTGGCTGGCCGCGACGGCATTTGAGCCAGTGGGGCCAATAGACTGCGCTTTGGCAATGAGCGAAACCGGCATAGATAATTCCAAGCCGACAACCAGCCGCAGGCCGACTTTGGTAGCCGCCGCCGGTGCGCTTGTGGCAATGGCGCTGGTTCTTGGCCTTTCCACGCTCTTTGCCAACCACGGCTCAACTAGCGCAACTACAGCCCTTGCCTTAGCGCCAGCGGTCATAGGCAAGCCTGCTCCCGAATTCGTTCTTAAAAATCTCCAGCCAGGCCAACCCCCTGTCAAGCTGTCCGAGCGTGGAGCCAAGCCTGCGGTGGTCAACTTCTTCGCATCCTGGTGCCCTCCCTGCCGCAAGGAGCTTCCCCTTCTGGCGTCTGCGAGCCGGGCCGAGAAGGGAAAGGTGGCCTTCATAGGCGTCGATGTGAACGACAGCGCCAGTCCGGCAAGGGTGCTGGTTCGCGACTCGGGGATTGCCTATCCCGTGGGCGTCGATCCTCGGGCTAGCTTGGCAAACGGCACCTTTGACCTGCTCGGGTTGCCTGACACGGCTTTTGTCGCAGCAAACGGGAAGCTGATCGGCCTTGTCAAAGGACCGCTCACAGCCGACTTGCTGGACCGCTGGATAAAAGAGCTGATCTCCGCTCCGGCCCGCACCAGCCGGTAAAGACCATTGGAGCTCCAGGAGCCAGGAGCTCCAAGCGGGTGGGTGAGGTGCTCAACCTGCTCAATGCGATCTCACGCGCAGAGCTGGCCCCATATGCC
>JAMCQF010000219.1 GCA_023379605.1 Actinomycetota bacterium | reverse complement strand
AACTACGGTCTGGCCAGGGCACTTTGACGGTGTCTCAACGGTGGTCTCAAAGCTGTTTTCGGCAACCGGGCGGTGTCGGGCATACTTTGGGGAAAAGGACTTCCAGCAGCTGGTGGTAGTCCGCCGCCTGGTCTCAGACCTTTTGATGCCAGTAGATGTGATTGGATGCCCCACTGTTCGCGAAGAGGACGGTTTGGCTCTTTCGAGCCGCAACGTCCGCCTAACGCCCGCACAGCGCCGTGCTGCAGCGGTCCTGTGGCGCTCGCTGCTAGCCGGGCGCGCCGCGCTGTCAGATGGGGAGCGCTCTCCTGACGCCGTGGCTTCTCTTATGGCTGCCGTGGTCGATTCGGAGCCTCTGGCCGAGCTTGAGTATGCAGCGGTGGTCAACCCGGTGGATCTGAGCGTGCCCGAGGTCCTCGCTGGTAGTGATCCATTTCGACTGCTTATAGCTGCACGGTTCGGTTCTATACGCCTGATCGACAACTGCGCTGCCTCACTATCCTTTTCGCCGCAACGAGATCCCTTGGAACGAGTTTCGTCGGGGAGCTCGGATCAGACTGCCAGTCAACTATCAGCCAATCAGCCAATCATGAAAGGCTAAGCCTACGATGCGAAGACGAATGATGAAATCCAAGATCCACCGCGCGACGGTGACAGATGCGAACCTGAATTACATCGGATCAGTAAGCATTGACACCGAGCTGATGGCGCTGGCCGACATCCTGCCTTACGAGCAGGTGGCGGTATTGGACATAGACAACGGTGCCCGTTTCGAAACCTATGCCATCGAGGGAAGGCGGGGAGAGATATGCCTCAACGGTGCAGCGGCTCGCCTGGTATCACCAGGTGACCGGGTGATACTTATCACCTATGCCGATTATTCCGCCAAGGAGCTGCAAAGCTACGTGCCCAAGGTGGTTCACGTAGATGGTGACAACCGGGTGATCGCCAACCCACCGACACCCCTTAGAGCTATCGCGGCAAGTGCTGAGCGGTCGTGAGCGCAGCGATCAGGATATGCACCCCGTCTCCTTTGATGCCATCTTGGCCTGGCCAGGGCCATAGGCCTATCCCGAGAAAGGAGGGCACGGGTTGAGCAGCTCGACTGAGCACAACAGAGTCACAGTACCCGATATAAGGGCTCGCAAGGTCCGTGACGGGAGCGAGCCGATAGTTATGGTCACAGCCTATGACGAGCCAGGGGCGCGAATCGTCGATGGTGGAGGTGCTGACCTGATCCTTGTCGGAGATTCGCTTGGCAATAATGTCCTCGGTTATGAGGATACTCTCCATGTCACCATGGAGGACATGGTGCGTCACACCGCAGCAGTCTCTCGCGCCCGGCCCAGGTGCCTGATCGTCTCGGACATGCCGTGGATGAGCTACCACCTCTCTTTAGAGGAGGCTGCGCTCAACGCGAGCACCCTCATACGAGCCGGTGCCGGCGCGGTAAAGGTCGAGGGTGGCAAGATCCGGTTGCCAGCGGTGGAGGCGATAATCCGAGCAGAGATCCCAGTCATGGGTCACCTCGGGCTCACCCCTCAGTCGGTGCTGGCAATGGGTGGCTATCGCGTGCAGGCCAAAAATGTTGAGGCCGCCCAGGCTCTCATGGAGGCAGCCGAGGACCTCGCTGGCCTTGGGTGCTTTGCCATAGTGCTAGAAGGCGTGCCAGACATCGTTGCTGCCACGGTCACAGACAGGCTCAAGATACCCACCATCGGCATTGGTGCAGGACCTAGCTGTGACGGGCAGGTCCTCGTCTTCCACGACCTGCTTGGCCTGAGCTCAGTCAAGCCGCCGAAGTTCGTACGGCGCTACGCCGACCTTGCCGGGGTGGCAACAGCTGCTGTGGCATCTTATGCCGCAGATGTGCGTGCCGGAGCCTTCCCCGGAGAGGCCGAGAGCTATCACGCAACCGCCGAGCTCGAGCAGGCACTCGCTGGGTTAAGCAGACCAGAGCCGGCTACGCTGGGTGGGCCTTAGAGACCGTCCTCTGCGGGGCCAAGAAGTGTTGGCCCTGATTGACGCGGAGCGGCCTCAGAGGACAGCTCGGGGCTTGAGCCAAGCGATTTCTCTGCAGCAGAGGTGCGTGCCTGGGCCAGCGCGAGCCCCTCGTCACCCTCGCCACTGCCAGGCGCCCCTGCACCTTCGCGGCGGCGCAACTGGCGCAAGAGCAGCGCTGCAGCCGTGAAGCCGGCAAGAGCAAGTCCAATACCTGCGGCTTCGACAAGGTGCGCGCCGAGGTTGTGTGGCTTCTCCAGCCATAGGTACTCCTCGAAGAACCTTGCCACTCCCCACAGCCCGACCCCAACTGCCAGGACCATCCCGTCGATTCGCCCCTTGTAGCGGCGCTCCACCCATAAAAGGATGCCGAAGATGACAAAGGAGTCAAAGGACTGGAAGATCGGGACCGGAAGGCGCTTGCCAACCTCATCGGCGTAGTACATGCCGAACCACTGATGGGTCGGATGCCCGCCTCCTGCCACCATGAGCTGCGGGCCGAGCAGCCTTCCTACCCCCCAAGCAGCTATCAGCACCGGTGTGACTAGATCCAGAGCCTTTACCGTCTTGAGCTCGGGGCAACGGCGCCGGGCCAGGATGACCCCAGTGGGGACGCCGCCGAGCAGGCCTCCAAAGGAGGAGAGCCCGCCGTGCCAGACCTCGAACACCTGGATTGGCTGGTGGACATAGAAGGCCAGGTTGGCAAGCACATGCATCACCCGTGCGCCTATAACTGCGGCCACCACGACCCAGACGAACACAGGTGTGAGCCACTGCCAGCTATAGCCGTTATTGCGCAACCGCCGTTCGAAGTACTTAAACGCAAACCAGAAGGTGATAGCGAGGCCTATGCCGTAGGTGTGAACCTGCAACGGGCCTATATGGAACACGACTGGGATTGGTTTCATGGCAACTGACCCATCCTGGGCTTCTGTTCTGGCCTACCTTTGCTGGCGAGCGCGCCATGTAGACGCGAAAGCCGCCTTGGTAGAGCTATGTGAGCTTTTTACTCCTCCAGTATGCCCTCACTTGGCCACTGGGTGCCTGCAGGCCCGGAGCCACTGGATACCTGCAGGCCCGGAGCCACTGGATACCTGCAGGCCCGGAGACACTGGATACCTGCAGGCCCGGAGACACTGGATACCTGCAGGCCCGGAGACACTGGATACCTGCAG
>JAMCQF010000218.1:9625-11475 GCA_023379605.1 Actinomycetota bacterium | reverse complement strand
GGTTCAGGGCTCAAAAAGTGAATCTTGCGGCGCTGGATCTACAGTTGCTGTGTTCAGGACTCCTGGAGTTATTCGCCTGCCGGAGACGATCTGCGAGCGCACGCGCACCAGGTGCGGGTGCGCTCCTGGTGCCCAGGGCTGGAGATCGAGATGTCTCAGGGAGTCGAGCTCCTGGGGATCTGTGATCTCATGGGCCTCGCCTGTGACCAGCACACTCCAGCCGAGATGGTATAGGCGGTCGATCTCGTCGGTCTCTATGCTCACCACCTCTCCTGCCCTGGCCGCCTGGAGCTTCAGCCCTGGAGCCGTCGCGAAGATCACGTCACCATCCACCACCGCCAGGTTGACCGGCAATGCCGCGGGCAGACCGTCGATGTTGAGCACCACGCGCCCAAAGCGCGCATGGGCAAGCAGGCGCAAGCTCTCAGAGCGCTCTATTGGAACGAGCCGACGATACTGGATCACCTCCTGCCCTCCCCCCACGTACGCACCTCCAACGCCTTCACCTTCCCCCATAGTTTCATGGTCTACTTGCCCTATTACTGGCGCAAGGGCCATGCGGCCCGTTTATACCAGCTCCATGTCGATGCCACCACGATCTCGGCTACACGTTTCTGTCCTGGCTGACTTCTGCTCTGGCGGGTGGTCTTAAGTGGCGGCTTTGGACCAGCTTTTGGACCGTAGCTGGGAAGCAATCGTTGTAGTGCCCAGTGCTATCATGGCGCCCTCTCTGGCTCCGAGTTCAGGAGACCTCGTGGCCATAATCCGCGAGCTCGCTGCTCACGGCGTGGAGGTGCTCATCTGGGACTTGGACACAAGCCTCGGTACGCCCTTGGACGCCCTGGCAGATTGGCGAGCATCCGGGCAGATCGAGCCGCTCTTGGAGAAGCCAACCACTGCTTTGCAGCTCGAAGCGCTCTTTAAGCTGTGTGCTCGCAAGGGGATAGGCGCAGGGCTCGTCCTGATCATCTTTAGTGCCGTGGGGACTGCCTCTGAGCCAGGGCGCGATCACGACATTTTCCTTGCAGCGCCACAGCGTGCAGGCAAGGCATCTGTTGGAGACGAGCCAGCCGGGCTCGAAGACGCAGTTGTGCATCTGGGAGGTGGCGCTGCAAGGACCAGGAGCCTGCTAAGAGCGCAGCTGGAGCGCCGCAGGAACCGCCGTGTCCCAGCTGTGGACTTCGATCCAGCATGGACGCTCGCACTCGATCCGGACTCACCTGGTAGTCCGCGGGTCCACGAAGCCCTCCTAACGTTGTGTGACGGTCGTTTCGGAACGAGGGGGAGCCTTGAGGAAGGCGGGCAGGCCTCCCGTCGGCTTGTTTTGGCGGCGGGCATCTACGGCGCGAGCAAAGATGGCGGGGAGGCCCTGCTTGCCTGCCCGAACTGGACGGTGGGCATAGAGCTGGGGGGGATCAGCCCGGGGCGCAGGATCTTGGACATGAGAACCGGGGTCCTGCTTAGAGAGGCGCCATCTGGTCAGGGCTCAGGTCCACAGATGCGGTCGCTGCGGTTTTCCTGCCTAGAGCGGCCAGGGACGGCGGCGATGAGGGTGGAGGCTCCCCGTCTCAGCCTTCAGGCGATCTCTCCGTTGCAGCCACCCAGTCCAGCTCAAGGGGAGATCGAATACAGCGAGACACGAGATCACCGCATCGTCATGGGTGTTTCGTCGGCCTCTAGGCCTGGCGGGGTGGGTGCAGCTGCCACGCAGCTTCTAGCGGAGACAGATGGCCTAGAGACCATCGAGCGACTTGCGTCCTATGTTGCAGATCCGACTTGCGTGCCAACCGCCGAGGAAGCCCTCGAGGCCCTTGGATCAGCGCAGGCCCTTGGCTTCGACAGGCTGCTAG
>JAMCQF010000218.1:0-9615 GCA_023379605.1 Actinomycetota bacterium | reverse complement strand
TGTATGGGCTGAGCGTTGGCAAGATGCCGAGATCTCTATTGAAGGCGATGCCGAAGCTGAGCTGGCGACACGGTTCTGCCTATTCCAGCTGCTCTCTGTGGTGGCAGATCAAGGTGAGTGTGGTCTGGGAGCGCGAGGATTGAGCGGCCCAGCGTACTCCGGTCATGTCTTTTGGGACGCTGACGTGTTCGTGCTCCCTGTAATGGCAGCGGTCCATCCTGGCTCTGCCAGGGCCATGCTCGAGTACCGGATCCGCCGCCTTCCAGCTGCACGCGAGGCTGCAGCCAAGCTCGGTCTTGACGGGGCCAGGTTTCCATGGGAGTCAGCAGCTGACGGGTCCGATGTCACCCCGCGTTCTGCAACCGCTCCAGACGGCTCCAGGGTAGACATACTTACCGGCGAGCTGGAGGAGCACATAGTCGCTGACGTCGCTTGGGCAGCTTGGCAGTATGCGGCCTGGTCTGGAGACCAGTCGTTCCTTAAGAGGGAGGGGGCGCCTCTCGTTTTTGAGACGGCGCGCTACTGGGCAAGCCGTGTGGAGGTCGACCCGGATGGCTCAGGGCACATCCGCAAGGTGATAGGTCCCGATGAGTACCACATTGGCGTAGATGACAACGCATTTACGAACTTGATGGCCCGCTGGAACCTTCACCTGGGTGCTCAGCTTCTGGACGCATCCGAAAAAGGAGGTCAAGCAGGGTCTCGACTGGCATCCGAGTCCGACAAGCTTGCATCGAGATGGCGCAAGATCGCAGATTGTATTGTTGATGGATATGATCCAGCGACTGGACTATACGAGCAGTTCAAGGGGTTCTTCGACCTCGAGCCGCTTGTGATATCCGAGATCGCCAGTGTGCCGGTGGCCGCGGACGTGCTGCTTGGGGCCTCCAGGGTGGCAGGATCCCAAGTGATAAAGCAGGCGGACGTTCTCATGGCTCACCACCTCATCCCTGACGGAGTGGAGTCAGGTTCTTTGGGTCCGAACCTCGATTTCTACGGGCCGCGCAGCGCACAGGGCAGCTCTCTTTCCCCTGGAATACAAGCGAGCTTGCTGGCTCGAGCAGGCAGGGTCGAAGAAGCCCTTGACGTTTTCCACCTCGCATGCAGGATCGATCTTGACGATGTGGGAGATACCACCGCTGGTGGCCTTCACCTTGCTGCAATGGGTGGGGCATACCAGGCGCTGGTCTTCGGATTCGCTGGAGTAAGAGCGATCGATGAAGGTCTTGTCGTAGATCCCAACCTGCCCCGATCCTGGGGAAGGCTTGGCATAAGGCTTCGCTTCCGCCATAGCCGGATCGCCCTGTCACTTGGCCATGGAGAGATAGCCATCCAGACCGACCGTCCATTCCAGGTAGTGCTCGGTGGTAAGCCTAGACCAGTGGCATCCTCTCATTCACGGTTCGTGCTTAAAGGCGAGAGGTGGCAGGAGGACATCTGATGGCGTGGCGCTCATGACCAAAGTGGTGGCAGCGTTGGATGAGACAGGTGCTGCGGGTCCGGTCGCAAGAGCCGCCGTGGATCTTGGTGCGTTAGTGGCGGCAGAGGTGGAGGCCGTGCATGTCGCTACTGGCACAGGATCCCATGGCGCAGCTACGGCTGCAAGCCACTTCGGCCTCCCGCTTTCGATACTCAAGGGAGAGGTGGTGGCTGAGCTCGCAGCCGCAGGCGCCGCTGATGATGTGGAAGCGCTGGTGGTCGGCACCCGCCGCATACCAGGTGGCACCTATCCCGTAGGCCATGTGCCATTGGAGCTGGCGGCGAGGTTGCAGGTCCCGATCCTGGTCGTAGCGCCGGATTCCACTGTTAGTACCTCCGAGCTGGTAGGTTCCAGTACGGCCAGCTTGGACAAGGCCGACCATGGCGCGCGGATAGGAGCTAAGCCCAAGGTAGTGATCGCTCTGGATGCGAGCGCTTCGGCAGATCAGGTCCTAAAGAAGGTGGTCGAGCGGATGGCTGCCAGAGGAGCCGAGGTCGTAGCGCTGCACGTCTTCAACGAGTACAGCACCCCAAAGTTCTGGGACCAGCAGAGCCACGCGGACAATCCGTGGACAGAGGAGTTCGTCGCCCGCCACCTGGGGATTCCTGGTATACGTCTGGAGCTGCGCTCGGGCTCGCCTGCATCTCGGATCGTGGAGATGGCAACTGCCGAGGGGGCGATCATGATAGTGCTGGCTTCCTCGGGGCGCATTGACGCAGGCCACTCAGAGGTTGCAAGGGAGGTGCTGAGCCGTTCGAGCGTGCCAGTCCTTCTCGTGCCCAAGGCATACACCGAGGCGAGTGCCCTTGATGGCACTTAGGAAGCGGTTGGCTAGAACGGAGGGTGCTTTGCGTGGTCGCGCGAGAAGCGAAGGATCGCTATGTGCTTGTCGGTATCTCGTTCCATGAGCTCTACGAGCAAGTCCCAAAGGGTCGTGTCCTTTACCTCCTTTAGCTCTCGGTGCAGGCGCTTCAGCTCGCGCAGGTCGCTTTCCTCTCTGTCGAGGAGGCGGCCTGTGATCTCGAGCACCTCAGCCCGGTTCTCTTTGTGGAAGTCCAGCCTGGGCACGACCGGATCCTCCGGCCTCATCTCTGCGTCGGTCTTCAACGACTGGGCAAGCTGGATGAACATGCGGTGATGGCGGCGCTCGTCATCGATCAGTAGGTTGATGAGGTACCCAAGGGCTTTGGACTCGCTTTCCCTTGCAGCGTGCACGTACTCCTCCAGTAGCTCCTGCTCCTGGCGGACGTGCTCGGTCAAGTGAGCGAAAACCTCACGTTCCCAGACGCTTGCGCCCACCGGGGGTGCTAGATCACCAGGTGGGATTGTGGCATCTGCTGTCATGCTGCCTGCTCCGATGGCATCCACAGGCGCGTTGGTCCCATCCGGTGAGGCCCCATTGCCGCCCTTTTCCATGGTAGAGCTCCTTTCGCATATGTCCCTGCTGGGTGAAGGCTACTCGAATATCGGTTCTGGCTCGGAAACCGAGGCTGGGCGAGAGCGACGCGGTATGTCTAGCATCGAGGGATGATCCAACAGCACATCGAGCGGGAGGCCAAGCTGGATGCCTGCCCTACTGCGACCCTTCCAGACCTGGAGGGTGCTATAGAGGGTATCTCGGTTAAGAACCTGCCAGAGGCGCGGTTGCGAGCGGTTTACTTTGACACAGCGGACCTGAGCTTGGCGCGTCAAGGGATCACGCTTCGTCACCGGCAGGACCGCCTTGGCGGTAAGTCGGCAGAGAGAGGCTGGACGCTCAAGCTACCGGCGCCTTCCGATGGAAAGGGCCTGGTGCGAAAGGAGCTGTCTTGGCCAGGTGGCAAAAGGGTGATCCCGCACGCCGCCCTCGTCTTACTGCGGGCTTTCTGCCTGGACGAGCCTCTTTCCCCAGTGGCAGTGCTGGTGACTTTGCGCAAGCGCGCGGTTCTTGAAGAGCCGGCAGGCGAGGCTCTATTGGAGATCGACGACGACACGGTCTCGGTGATGGACGGATCGCGCATAGCTGCCCGCTTTCGCGAGATCGAGGTAGAAGTCCTGGGCCCTGGTGGTGAGGCTGTGTTGGACCCGGTTCTAGAAAGGCTCGGTCGTGCCGGTGCAGTAGCAGGTGACAGCAGGCCCAAGGTCATGCGTGCTCTCGGGCGCCGTGCCAGCGAGCCACCGGATGTCCATGCCGTCGATCTCGGACCCAGCTCAACTGTGGCAGAGCTTGTCAGCGCGTCCATTGCCGGTGGTTACACGCGGCTGGTGGAGCACGATCCAGGTACCCGCTTGGACGAGGACCCTGAAGACCTGCACCAGGCGCGGGTTGCCACACGCCGGCTGCGCTCCGATCTGCGCACAATGAGAGAGCTGCTCGAGCACGACTGGCTGTTTATGGTGCGTACAGAGCTGGGCTGGCTGGCGCAGGCTCTTGGAAAGGTTCGCGACAGCGATGTTCTCGGTCAGCGGATCGCTCAGCATCTGAGCCAGCTTGCATCCGAGGACCAGCCAGCAGCATCCCCGCTCTTTAGGCGACTAAAAGCAGAGCGCACTCTGGCTCGGCGCGAGCTTACAGGGGTCATGGACAGCGAGAGGTACGTGAACCTGCTTAAGATGCTTGCTCAGGCAGCCAAGGATCCACCGCTCGCTCGGCCACCAAAGCAGCGGCTTTCTGCGTCGACTGCGGAAAGGTCCTGGCCAAGTGACCTTGAGGACGCGTCAGGTGTTCATCTGGATCTGGGTGAGGAAGATGGAGAGGAAGGCACAGAGGAAGAGCTGGAGCCGCCTTGCAACCAGGAGGTTCCATGTGGCGAGCAGGCTGCGATCGAGATGATCCCCAGGCTCGTGCGGAGCCCTTGGAAGAGACTTTCCCGCACCATCGCAGCCCTTGGAGTCGAACCGACTGACGCAGAGCTGCACCAAGTGCGCATTGGCGCCAAGAGGCTTCGCTATGCCTGCGAGGCTGCCGTGCCTGTAATTGGCAGCCAGGCCAAGCGCCTTGCCTCGGAGGCCGCAGTCCTTCAGGAGGTGCTGGGAGATCACCATGATGCGGTTTGCGCGGAGCAGTGGTTGCGTGACGCAGCGCGGTTTTCTTCCAGGGCGACAGCGGTTGTCATAGGTCAGCTCATTGCGACCGAGCGTGCGGCCCAGCGCAGTGGCCGTGAGCAGTGGCTGGAGCGATGGAAGCACCTCAAGGCAAAGAAGAACAGGAGCTGGATCGAAGGATTTCACAGATAGGCCAAGATATCCAGGCGCTCTTTCATGTGGGCTCCGCTGCTCATCAGGGACCTTAGCTGTCCAACCAAGCCACAGATAGGTCGAAAGACCCTGGTATAGATCTTCATTGAGCGCGTTACTGACCCATGGCAGCTGCCCACATTGCAAGCACGCCGGTGGCATCCCTGGAGCATGACATCTATCCGATTACCGGAGCTGTAGATGACTACGATTCTCTTTTGGAGCTCATCGGGGACCGGCGGCTCGTTCTTATCGGTGAGGCCTCCCATGGAAGCCATGAGTTCTACAGGGAACGAGCCCGGATCACCCGCCGGCTCATAGACGGGCTTGGCTTCGCAGTGGTCGCAGTCGAAGCTGACTGACCAGATGCCTACAGGGTGAACCGCTATGTCATGGGATCTTCAAAGGATAGCGACGCCAAGATGGCACTTGGAGACTTCCTCCGCTTCCCGACCTGGATGTGGCGCAACCGCGATGTCTTGGATTTTGTGGAATGGCTGCGTGCAAGAAACGATGCCCATGCACACCTTTCTACCAAGGCCCGCTTCTACGGCTTGGATCTCTATAGCTTGGACGCCTCCATAAACGCCGTGATCGAGTATCTCGAGCGCGTCGACCCCGAGGAGGCAGCTAGGGCACGGGAGCGCTACTCGTGCTTTGACAACGTGGGTGGAGATGGCCAGGCCTATGGCTATGCTCTCGCTGTAGGAAAGGCTGTTCCATGCGAGAACGAGGTCGTCGCAACAGCTTATCGAGCTCCGTCGTCGTGCCGATGCCTACCTGCGGCGAGACGGGTGGGTTGCCGAGGATGAGCAGTTCTACATAGAGCAGAACGCTGTTGTGGTACGCGAGGCAGAGGAGTACTACCAGCAGATGTTCCGGGGAGAGGTTTCCTCATGGAACCTGCGCGATCGCCATATGGTGGCCACCCTGGACGCTCTGATCGCCCATCTGGACCACCAGCTAGGCCACGCGAAGGCGGTCGTGTGGGAGCACAACTCTCACGTTGGTGACGCCAGAGCTACCTCCATGGCACTTAGAGGCGAGCTCAATGTCGGTCAACTCGTGCGCCAGCGTTATGGGACCCAAGCCTTTCTCGTAGGGCCGACCACCTTCGACGGGCGAGTGACAGCCGCATCGAACTGGGGAGATACCCCACAACGAAAGCATGTCCGGCCTGGCTTGCCTGGAAGCTATGAGGTACTCCTGCATGTGGTCTCGACTCCGCAGTTCTGGCTCGCTACAGCAGGAGACAGTGCCGCTGCAGTCCTGTCAGGGGTTCGTTTGGAGCGGGCGATAGGGGTCATATACCGTCCCGAGACCGAGCTGCAGAGCCACTACTTCCAAGCAGAGATCGCTCATCAGTTCGACGCGGTGATCCACATAGACCGCACTAGGGCCTTGGAGCCGTTGGAGCCCACTGAGATGTGGCTACGTGGCTAGCCTCCTGAAACCTTTCCCTCGGGTCTTTGAGGCTTTGAAGTGGCGAATCGCCGCGACGGGTCGCCGGTCGTGATCGTGGTGGCTTTGGTGCCCGGTCATAGCATGTGGAGCGCAGCGGTGCTCCGGGCGTTCGCACCCAGACAAGACAGTGCCTCGTGGTAGATCAGCTCGTAGCCAGACGCCATCGCCTGGGCTGAGAAGAACCGTTCCACCCTGGTCCGGCAGTCCTCGGGGTTGAGCCCGCTTGCAGCCTTAACGGCGCTTACCATCTGGCCTTCAGTAGAGCAGAGGAATCCCGTCACGCCATCGTCTATGACCTCGGGGACAGCCCCAAAAGGGCTCGCGATCACCGGGGTGCCACATGCCATCGCCTCTACCATGACAAGACCGAAGGGCTCTGGCCAATCGATGGGGAACACCACAGCGCGTGCCCGTCCGAGAACATCCACCTTGACCTCATGGGGTGGTTGGTCGAGCACAACCACATCGCGGCCAAGCAAAGGCGCGACCATCTCATCAAAATACGCACGCTCAGCCGGCTCGGTCCGCTTGATCATCATTACAAGAGAAAGCCCAGCTTTCCTTGCGACCTGAACTGCAACTTCAGGGCGCTTTTCAGGGCTGACGCGGCCCAAAAAGACCAGGAAGTCCTCCTTTACGGGGCTGAATGGGTGGGCGGAAAGATCGATCCCGTTGTAGACGACCCCTGAGTAGGAAACCTGTTGGTTGGCTTCACGCTGTGCTCTGCTTATCGCAACCAGGTGCACCCGGTTATGCACCAAGCCGAGGAAGCGGCGGCTTAAGCTGGTCCAGGGACCATGTAGCGTGTGCACAACCGGGGTGTGCTCGTAGAGCATGGCCCCAAGCGCGGGACCCATGCCGGAGTGGTCGTGGATGAGGTCGAACTCGTCAGCTCGCAGGTAGGCCGATGTGGTGTGGAATAGGTCATCTGCAACGGTGCTCATCCCATCGACTGAGGCAGCGGTTGCCAGAGGCGTCACCAGCCTGGCTGTTGTGACAGAGCCGGGAGCGGCAAACAGGGTGACGTCGTGGCCCCTTGCAGCCATTTCCTCTACCAGCGTAGCCACTACCCGCTCGGTGCCGCCGTAGCCATTGGGCGGAACCGGAAGCCATGGTGGGGCAACTACGGCTATGCGCAGCTGCCCGCCAGCGGAGGGATGGGCGCAATGCACGGGGCAACGGAACTGGGGTGAGACTGCGGGAGCGAGGCCCGGCCGTTCAAGCGGTTCGGACGCGCTCAGGTCCTTAAGTGGCATATGTGACCTCGGTGACATCTCCTAGCTCCGTTCTGGCGAGATGGCTGCGCTTGGGCTGTGCGAGTGGGTACTGTCCAGGATGGGTCCCCTTCGGGCGAGGTGGTAGGGTCTTTGGACCCGAACTGGCATGTTCGGGACCTTGTACCCTGGCGGGGACAGCTCACCTGGTAAAGACTGGGGTCAAGGTCCATGTAGGGATCAAGAGCCAATAGGTACAAGGTCGAGGAGGCTAGCGTGGAACTGCAGCTGACTGATGAGCAGGCCGCCGAACTCAAGGCGATCCTGGATGAGACCCTGAGGAACATGAGCAGCGAGATAGCCGATACAGATAATCCATCTTATAGAGATCTATTGAATCTACGCCGGGACAATACGAAAGCTATCCGGGAGAAGCTCGGCTAGGAGGTGGGCATGCAGTTTGCCGACCGGTTGGATGCAGGAAGAAGGCTTGCGGCCAAGCTCACCCATATAAGAGATCAGGATGTAGCGGTACTCGGTCTGCCGAGGGGCGGGGTGCCGGTGGCCTTCGAGGTGGCCCAGGCTCTCGGGGCGCCTCTGGACGTTATTATCGTCCGAAAGCTTGGGGTGCCTTTCCAGCCTGAGCTGGCCATGGGTGCCATTGGGGAAGATGGTGTGCTCATCTTGAATAGAGATGTGATACACCTGGCTCGCATCAGTGACGTGGAGCTTGCCGGTGTTGAGCGCAGGGAACGGGCTGTCTTGGAAGCTCAGGCGAGGCGTTTCCGAGCAAATGCGCCCAGGGTCCCACTGCGGGGTCGAACGGCGATCATTGTCGACGATGGCATGGCCACAGGCTCCACTGCTCGCGCCGCCTGCCAAGTGGCCAGGGCGCAGGGCGCGGCAAGGGTGGTGCTGGCAGTGCCCGTGGCACCTCGCTCTGCAGTAGCAGAGATCGCAGGGTACGCCGATGAGGTCGTGTGCGTGGAGACGCCCGATCCCTTTTTCGCTGTCGGGCAGTGGTATCGGGACTTCTCGCAGACTTCCGACGGTGAGGTGCTGCAGCTGTTGGACCTTGCGGCCAAGGCGGCCACATCCAAGGCGGAGATGTCCAAGCCGGCACTACAAAGCTCGGATCCTTACACAGGGCCCGATCCTCCTCCAAGCGCTGTTGGGGCGACGCCTGTGGATCCTCCAGGCCAGCCGGAAGCGACCTACGAAGGCGATCCTCCTCCAAGCGCTGTTGGGGCGTCGCCTGTGGATCCTCCAGGCCAGCCGGAAGCGACCTACGAAGGCGATCCTCCTCCAAGCGCTGTTGGGGCGTCGCCTGTGGATCCTCCAGGCCAGCTTGGGGGTTTTGACTCTGATCCACTCCTTTATGACCAAGACGTCGAGGTGCGCATTGGCAGTAGCAACCTTGCCGGTCACCTCAGCGTGCCTGCGGCACAACGAGGTTATGTGATATTTGCCCACGGTAGCGGCTCGAGTCGAATGAGCCCACGGGACCGCCTAGTTGCGACAGTGCTGAATGAGGCCGGACTGGCGACGCTGCTGTTTGATCTGCTGACGCCAGCAGAGGAGCTCGATCGCTCCCACGTATTTGACATCGAGCTGCTTGCAGCAAGGCTGGAAGAGGTAACGCTTTGGTTAAAGGCCAGGCCAGAGACAAGATCTGCACGAATAGGATACTTCGGGGCGAGCACCGGCGCAGGGGCGGCGCTGCTGGCAGCGTCCAAGCCGGAGTCTTCAGTAGCAGCCATAGTATCACGAGGAGGCAGGCCTGACTTGGCCGGGCCAAGCCTTGCCAAGGTGCGGGCGCCGACGCTTTTGATCGTGGGTGGCAACGACGGCGTGGTGCTCGAGCTGAACCGGCAGGCACAGACCCAGCTCCGCTGCGAGAACGAGCTTGCCGTAGTGCCAGGTGCCACCCACCTGTTCGCCGAGCCAGGGACACTGGAGGCGGTGGCCAGCCTCGCAAGGGACTTCTTCGTTCGCCATCTGGCTCTGGGGGCCTCCGCCGGGCTGGCTTAGGGCCACATGATCACCTCAGTGGCTTCGACCTCGACCCCGGATAGGCACAGCGTGGGTTCCAGGGCCCGCAGCGGGGAGGTGATTGTAAAGGCAGAGGGGCTTAAGAAGTCCTTTGGGTCAGTGGTTGCGCTCGATGGCGTGGACCTGGCGGTAAAGGCAGGAACGGTGCTAGCGCTTCTCGGTCCCAACGGCGCCGGCAAGACCACCCAC
>JAMCQF010000217.1 GCA_023379605.1 Actinomycetota bacterium | reverse complement strand
GGCACCTGGGCTACGGCGCTGGAGGTCTCGGTGGTGGAGAATGGATGGGTTGCCACAGTCACCTCTGCACCCGTCAACGCGTTGAAAAGCGAGCTCTTGCCCGAGTTTGCCATGCCCACCAGCCCAATGCGCTCCACAGCGAAGAAGGCTAGCGGCCTCCAACTGCCCCGGTGCTCCAGGTTGGAGGCTCATAGCTGTGGTTTCGACAACTACCCAGGCAAGGGGGTAGCGTTTCGCTTCTGTGTCCAAACGAACTACCAAGCGCAAGATCCGAAGCAAGAAAAAGGCCAACCACGGCAAGCGACCCAACTGCGGGAGAGGCTGAGCCTCCACACCTAGTGGACCAGCCATCCCCAGTGTGGCAAACGAGCCTTGATTGGGTCCTTTAGTGAGGCGCCCGCACCTAGCCGACCCAGGCAGCCCCCAGGCGGTCCAGGACCTTCGCGAGCAAGCTCGGCCGATCGGTGATGATCCCGTCAACTCCGAGCCCAACTAGTGACTCCATCTGCTCTTGGTCGTTGATTGTCCAGACATGCACGGCAAGGCCATGGTCATGCATTGCTGCAACGAAGATCTCATCGACCACGACCATGCTCCCCATGCGTGCAGGGACTTGGACCGCAACGTGCCTTGTGGCCGGCAGATCGCTGCCATCCCTGGACGCCCGCCACAGCTGGGTGACGAGATTGGTGCCCGCCGAGGTCGCTATCTCGGGGGCTATAGCCGAGAAGGCATCGGTCGCTGAGTCGTGAAAGGATGCGACTATGACGTCGCTAGTGCGCCCTGCGCAACGCAGGAGATCCGCTAGCTTGGCCTCATAGGGAACCACATCCGGTGCCGTCTGCTTTATGTCCAAGTTGAGCACAACGGAGGGAAACTCCTCGAGCACCTCCTCCAATGTGGCTATACGCAGATCTTTGTCCTTGGGAGCACGCCCCCGCAAAGGGTAAGCATCTGCTGGCCTACCTGGGGTTGCATCGGCCCCAGGAACGAACCAGTAGGCGTTGTCCAGGACGCGAAGCTCCTCAAGTGTCATTGATGCTATGGCGCCATGGCCGTTGGTAGTCCTGTCCACCATATCGTCATGGCACACCACCAAGTGGCCATCGGCGGTGCAGTGAACGTCAAGCTCAATTGCGGTTGCACCAGCCTTTAGCGCGCTCCTTATCGCCCACAAAGTGGAAGAGGGGCCCTCCCATGCCCCGCCCTGATGGGCATATGCGATCACTCTCCGCTCCAGCCAACGGTTACCGGCCATATCGTAGGATACCGCTTGAGATCAGAACAGTAAGCCAGCTTCTCTCGCCAACTGGCCCAACGGCGTCAGGGGACGAGCCCCCAGGTGACTGATGACCTCTCCAGCACATAGGCTCCCAAGACGTCCGCATGTCTCCGGATCCGCACCTATCGTTAAGCCGTATAGAAATCCTGCTGCGTAAAGATCCCCTGCACCTGTGGTGTCGACAACCTCTTCGCAGGCAAGCGCTGGAACGGCCAGGGCTTCATCTTCGAAGACCACCACCGAGCCTTGCGCGCCTCTAGTCAGGCCCCCGCATCTCACACCCAGGCCCTTTACCTCTTTGACGGCATCCTCAAAGGAGTGAGCCTTCACCAATAGGCAGATCTCAGCCTCGTTTGCAAGCAGGACGTCCACGCCATCAGAGACCAGCTCCAACAGCTCAGATCTGTGCCGCTCCACACAGAAGGGATCCGACAGCGTGAGCACTACCTGCCCTCCTGCCTGGTGGGTCCTGGCGGCAGCTACCCTTAAGGCGTCCTTGGCCTCGGGTAGGTCCCATAGGTATCCCTCCAGGTAGGCAAACCGGGCTCTTGAGAGCGCACCCATGTCTAGATCCTCCTTGCGCAGATGCGCAGCGGCTCCGAGATGGGTGAGCATCGTCCTTTCTGCATCGGGCGTGACAAGCACAAGGCATCTGCCGGTAGAGAGCGGGCTGCTGTCTTGTCCTCCTGGAAAGGAGAGGAACTCCACGCCAGCTTTGGCCAGGTCCGAGGCAAAGAGCTCGCCCAGGGAATCGTTGGCGACCCGCCCCATGAACGCGCAACGAGCCCCCAGAGCTGCCAACCCAACCATCGTATTGGCAGCCGACCCTCCAGAGGTCGAGCTTAGATGGCGAGCCTTGGCGTAGATGGCATCGGCTGGCTCTGAGTCGACAAGGGCCATGGTCCCCTTTGGCTGGCCGTAAAGAGCCAGCTCCGACTCCTCTATGACTGCGACTATGTCCACCAGCGCGTTGCCGATGCCCACGACGTCATAGCACCCACCGGGCTCACGCCCACTGGGTGCAGCCAAGCCGGGCTGCTCGGAAGGGACAGGGAAAGAGCTCACCTGACCCAACCTAAGGGCTTGGAAGACCGGCACCGGGCGCCGCAAGCCGCCACCAGCTCAAACGAGAGCCACCTTGGCCCGGTTTCGCCTTGGAAGGCCGGCGCCGAGAACCGCACGCAAGCGGCCACCGGTCAATGGCGCCCAGCCTGGAGTTGCAGCGACCTGGCCAGGCTCGCTCCCTGGGAGTAACCGCGGCGGGCTCGATGGCAGTAACGTGCCTGAGGTGACCTCAATTGAAATACAGCCTTCAGGGGATTTAGTCGACCCCTCCACTGCTTACCGGCTCCCAAGGACCCTGATCCCGCGCCACTACCGCCTCCACCTCGACCCCGACCTTCAAAGAGCCACCTTTGCCGGCGAGGTTGTGATCGCAGTCGAGGTCAAAGAGCAGACAGCTGTGGTAGAGCTGCACTGTGTCGAGCTCGAGATATCAGCCGCCGAGATCTCCCTGGAGAGCCCCGCTGGAAAGCCACGAGTTGTAGAGATCACCTCTGACGCGAGCCAGGAGCGCATAAAGCTGCACCTGGACAAAGCTTTGCCCATAGGTCCAGCAGAACTGCGCCTGGTTTTCACAGGTATCTTGAACGACCGCCTCCACGGCTTCTACCGGTCAAAGTACCTCGATCAAAGTGGCGAGGAGCGAACGATCGCCACCACCCAGTTCGAGGCGACCGATGCCAGAAGAGCGTTCCCTTGCTTTGACGAGCCGGATCTAAAGGCCGTGTTCTCCATCAGCCTGGACGTCTCAAACGAGCTGCTGGCAGTCTCAAACAGCCCGATTGCCGAGGAGACCGATCTGGGCGGTGGCCGCCGGAGGGTGCGCTTTGCAGACACCATTGCTATGTCCACCTATCTCGTAGCCTTCGTAGTGGGCCCGCTCGTGGCAACCGAGCCTAGGAATGTGAACGGCGTGACGCTCAGAGTCGTGCATGCTCCTGGGAAAGAGGACCTGACAGCATTCGCTCTCGAAGCTGGCGCTCATGCGCTCTCGTTCTTCACGAACTGGTTCGACATTGCTTATCCTGGTCAGAAGCTTGACCTTGTGGCGATCCCAGACTTCGCGTTCGGGGCGATGGAGAACCTGGGATGTGTGACCTTTCGGGAGTCTGCTCTCCTGGTGGATCCGAGTCGAGCTTCGCGCCTGGAAGTGGAACGGGTGGCTGATGTAGTCTCTCACGAGATAGCACACATGTGGTTTGGCGACCTGGTCACCATGAAGTGGTGGAACGGGCTGTGGTTGAACGAAGCATTCGCCACATACATGGAGCTCGCCTGCGTGGACGACCTGCGGCCTGAGTGGAGACGCTGGGTATCATTCGGCTTGGAGAGAGAAGCGGCGATGAGCGTGGACGGCCTCAAGGCAACAAGACCCGTCGAGTTCCCCGTTGGCCCGCCTGAAGAGGCACAGGGCATGTTCGATGTTCTCACCTATCAGAAGGGCGCGAGCGTGCTGCGCATGATAGAGCAGTACCTTGGCCTGGAGAGGTTCCAGAGCGGCATACGGGCCTACCTGGACGGTCATCGCTTCGGCAACGCCGAGACCACCGACCTCTGGGATGCAATAGAAGACAGCGTCGCCAGGTCTGCCAAGCTCGACGGCAGTGAGCCCGAGCCTGTCCGGGCAATCATGGACTCTTGGATATTCCAGGGAGGCTATCCGTTGGTGACCGTCAGCGCCGGTAACAGTGGTGAGATCCGCCTGGCTCAGGCACCGTTTTGCTACAGCGGTTCTATAGCACCGCAGGGAGCTGGGTCAGATGTTGCCGACGGCAAGAACCTCCCCCGGACCAGCGCTGGAGCTTCGGGCTCCCCAGAGCCCAAAGCCGGCCCTGGGGACCAGAGCAGCTCCATAGGTCATAGCTGGCTTATTCCCGTGCTCGTACGCACCATCGCCGCGGACGGGAACAGCCAACATGCTCGAACGCTGCTCTCGGATCCAGCTGGGACCCTTCAGGCAGGCGGTGATGCCAGCAAGCGTCTTGCGGTGGTGGTCAACGCCAACGGAACCGGTTTCTACCGCGTTCGCTACGAGCGCGACCTGTTGGAAAAGCTCACAGGCGCGCTGGAGCAGCTCTCGCCCCTGGAGCGCTTTGGTCTGGTGGCCGACACCTGGGCCTCCGTGCTGGCTGGCAGCTCGGAGCTGGCCGATATTGTCTCCCTGGCAGGCAGGCTAGGGCCCGAAAACGACCCAAACGTGTGGTCGATCGTGTCTTCGGTCCTTGCGATGCTGGACCGGGTGGCCCCAGATGAGCGCTCGAGAGACTCGGTCAAGGCAGCTGCGCTGCAGCTCTTCTCGCCTGTTCTACAAAGGCTCGGCTGGCAGGCGGTGGTCGGCGAGCCAGAGGAGCTTCCCAAGCTGCGCTCTCTGGCAATTACGACTCTAGGAGCTCTGGCAGAGGATCCCCAAGTGCGCGCCACTGCGGAGGAGCTCCACCGTGGATTCCTTCAAGGCGAGAGCCTCGATCCGGATCTGGCAGCAGCGGTAGTCTCCGTCGTTGCTTCCGTTGGAGGGCATGACTCCTATGAGACGTTCCTATCCAGGTATCTCTCGCCCCAGACTCCCCAGGAAGAGATGCGCTATCTCTATGGCCTTGCAGGGTTCACAGAACCCGAGCTCTTAGAGCGTACGCTCGAGCTGTGCATTACTCAGGTGCGCACCCAGAACGCGCCTTTCCTCCTCTCCCAGCTGCTCGGACAACGCAAGGCCTCCAGAGCGACCTGGGAGTTCATAGAAGAGCACTGGGACGATCTCATAGAGAGGTTCCCAGACAGCACGATCCCCCGCATGCTGGAAGGGGCAAAGTCTCTGTGCTGCCCCGACGACCTCGCAACCCAGGTGAGGGAGTTCCTAGGATCTCATCCGGTGCGCACTGGCCAGAAAACCGTGAGCCAGGTTCTCGAGCGTCTCGAGGTCAACGTTGCCTTTGCCAAGCGGGTGGCTCCGGTGCTCTACACCACCCTTGCCGGTGGCATGGACCGACCAAAAGCGACTCGCTAAGACCTGCCCGGTAGCACCAGCGAGGACGGCACCTCAGCTTGTCGCTGTCTGGCCGGCGATCTGCCATCTCGATCCGCAAGCTCCAAAGAGCGGCCCCATGGTTGGCTGACAGCGCTCAGTTGACCGTGGGCCGCTCCGACAGCGAGCGCAAAGCCATGGTCCTGGCTCCAACGGAAAGCTGGGTATTGGGGACTATCGTCACTGCGATCCCGGGCTCCAAGCGCTGCCAGCTTCCCCCGGGTGGCATGACCCATGTCCCACTGGATGAGCCGCGGTCCAGCACCGATACGGTGCTTCCGTCTCTCCAGAGCTCCATGTGAATGCGCGATACGGTCCCATTTACATCTGGAACTGGGATGGGTTTGGCCTGGCCTGAGAGCACCTTGGAGTCATCACCTGGTTCACGACCGGCCACGTTGTCAGCGGCAAGGGTGAACACGCTACCGTCATCCATGACTAGCACCAGGTCTGCCGGTTCCGAGCCGGCAAGCCCGTGCGGCGGAGCAGCCGAGCCAGTGGCCACAGGGGCATTTGCGGGGGGCTTGTCCATCCTTAAGAACCAGTCACTCGCCACTCCAGGCTGACCGGCACTTGGGTAGGGTCCGCTGCCCTGGTCGTGGGTCCCGCCCTGGAAGGCAGATCCGTTCGATTGGGCCCTATACTCCCTCTGCTGGAATTGAGCTGGAGGCATGTAGCTGCTCTGTGCTGTAAAGGTCCGCTCGGTCGCGGCTCTGGACTCGGTCGTCTGCTGGGCTGGTGGGCTGGTTGGCATCATGGGGGCCGAATGACGTGACACGAGGCTGACGGCCCTGGCAGGTACCACCCCATAGCGTAGATCGAACAAATGCGAGATCGATTCAGGGACCAATGGCGGCGACACCCTCTGGCCGACGCTCTCCTTTGTGAGTGTGAGCACTATGTGCTCAACCTGAGGGGTGACAATGAAGTCCACCCAGCTCGCAGCGTTTTGCCCCGATAGCCTTTCCACCCTGCCCCCAGCGATGTGGATCTCGGCGTCAACTGAGCCGTACAAGAGCACGCCAAGGCCGTTCTCCGCTACCGCGACGGTGGCGAAATCGGGCATGCATCCTGGCTCTTCAGCTGCAAATAGGCCCGCCAGCTGGCGAGCCAGCGGTCGTGCTGGAACGACGCCGTCGCCCACCGGGCCCAGTAGCATGACCATGCGCTCTACCACATGCTCGCCACCTGGCGGCGGCACGCCTACGAGCGCAATAGCGTTCGTAGCTTTTATGGCCGCGCCCTTGCCTGGATCGATCCGCACAGAGAACCCACCCAGCCCTACCGGTAGAGCAATACCCGTGTCAGCCACGTGAGACCCCTTTCGTCCAGATGACATCTGCCAGTTAAGGCCATCGGCACCGTCATGGAAATAGTTGAGCTATGAGCTGTCAAATACCTGGGCAAATATCGTAGCACTTGCAGCGCACAACTACTATTTGGCTGCTTGCATACCACTGGGCCTCAGGGATGGTTGCTGTCTCGCCCGCTGGCAGCCATACCTCGCGGGATGTCTCGCCCGCTGGCAGCCATACCTCGCGGGATGCCCCTGCCAATGCCTGTCGGGGAGAT
>JAMCQF010000216.1 GCA_023379605.1 Actinomycetota bacterium | reverse complement strand
TGTTCGGGCACGCCTACTACCTGGAAAAAGCGCGTAGCGGTGCAAAGAGCACCGAGCTCTGGCAGACCTTGGGCCGTCAGGGCTTCATAGGGGTCAATCTTTCAGAGGAGTATGGCGGGGGAGGGGGAGGGCTATACGAGCTACAGATCGTAGGGGAAGAGGTAGCTGCTGCCGGTTGCCCGCTGCTTTTGACCGTGGTGTCACCCGCAATATGTGGAACCCTGATCCAGACCTACGGGACCGCTTCGCAAAAGCAGCAGTGGCTTCCGCCGCTAGCAGCCGGTGATGCCATCATGGCCTTTGCCATCACCGAGCCTGACGCCGGATCCAACTCGCACAACATCTCGGTGACTGCCACCCTGGATGGCGATGAGTACCTTGTAAACGGCACGAAGTACTACATAAGCGGCGTGGACGAAGCCGAAGCTGTCCTTGTGGTGGTCCGAACCTCTACAGCTGAAGACGGTAGGGGCCAGCTCTCGCTGCTTGTGGTCCCCACCGATTCTGATGGTCTTCAAAGAACGGTGATCCCAGTGGAGATAACAGCTCCAGAGAAGCAGTTCACCCTCTATTTCGACAACGTCCGCGTGCCTGCAACCAACCTTATTGGCACCCCTGGGGACGGGCTTCACCAGGTCTTTACCGGGCTCAATCCAGAGCGGATCATGGGAGCGGCTATGGGAAACGGCATCGCTCGCTACGCCCTCGAGAAGGCTTCCAGCTACGCCCGTGAGCGCCAGGTCTGGGGGGTGCCGATAGGGATCCACCAAGGTATCTCCCATCCCCTTGCCCACGCAGCGATCCAGGTCAGCTTGGCGCGCCTTATGACCCAGAAGGCAGCGTGGCTCCACGACCAGGGATCTCCCCAGGCGGCAGAGGCCGCCAACATGGCCAAGTACGCTGCGGCAGAGGCCTCCCTGTTGGCAATGGACCAGGCAATACAGATCCACGGGGGAAACGGCCTGGCAACCGAGTACGGGCTTTCCACGCTATGGGGTCTTCTGCGCCTCATGCGCACTGCACCGGTGAGCCGGGAGATGATCTTGAACTATGTCTCCCAGCACAGCCTTGGTCTGCCCAAGTCGTACTAAGGCTGGTGCGGGCTTAAGCGCGCTGGTGATCTGTGTAGTAGTCGCGGAGCTGGTCACGCAGCACGTGCTTTTGGACCTTGCCTGTTGAGGTGTGAGGCATCTGGTCTGTTACGACCACCGCCTTTGGGACCTTAAAGCCAGCGAGGCGCTCTTTGGCGTTTGTGAGCACCTCTGCCTCGCTTATGGTCTCACCGGGCTTGGGCACCACCACAGCCGTGATGGCCTCGCCCCAGCGGGGGTGCGGCAACCCCACGACCACGGTCTCTTGGATCCTAGGGTCACAGGCATAGAGAGCCTTTTCCACCTCGATGGAGGAGACGTTCTCCCCACCGGTCTTGATCACGTCTTTCTTGCGATCCTCGAACCAGAGCACCCCATCCTGGTCGAAGTGCCCGATGTCGCCAGAGTGGAACCACCCATGAGCGAAGGCTGCGGCTGTTGCAGCCTCGTCTCGCAGGTAGCCCTCCATGGCGTGCGGGCCACGGTAGACGATCTCACCGGTGGCGCCGTTCCCAAGGATCCGGCCCTCGTCGTCCATGATCGCGACCTGCACGTTGTACGAAGGCGTGCCGACAGAGCCGGTGTGGGTAAGCTGCTGGTGGGGCTGGAACACTGTGGTTATGGGAGCCATCTCCGTCTGGCCAAATCCAAGAGAGAACTCGCATCCGAAGACCTTCATCGCTCTTCGCAGGTCGTCGTCTGGCATGGGGGCCATCGCATATGTGGCTCGCCTCAGGCTTGATAGGTCGCGTTTTGCCACATCGGGATGGTCGAGCACCATCCGGTACATCATAGGTAGGCCGAAGATGTGGGTGGCATGCTCGCGCTCGATCAGCTCCAACATCTTCGCAGGCTCAAAGGCTCGCATGATCACAATCGTTCCACCTACTATCACAATAGGGGTGATGATCCCGTTAAGCTGCGCTGTGTGGAACATCGGCATCATCGCCACGGTGCGATCCTCTGGCCCGAAGCGGTTCTCCATGGCAGAGGTCAAAGACTCCATGTATATAGATAGGTGGCTGCCCACCACTCCCTTGGGGGCCGCTGTCGTGCCGGAGGTGTACAGGTAGGTGATGGCGTCGCGGTCTTCTACGTATACTTCAGGCGAGCTTTCATTGCCAGCCTGAAGGAGGTCCTCCAGGGTTGAGAAGCGCTTGGTGGAGCCCGGTGGTTTCCAGGACTGACCTGCTCCCGACTGAGCTGTTCCCGGGGCGACGATTATGTCCTCCAGCCTAGTTGCGTCGAGCAGGACCGTTGCAAGGCTCTCAAGAAGCTGGGATTCTATGACCACCCCGCGCGCCCTTGAGTGCTCGAGCACGTAGGCAACCTCGGCTGGTTTCCATCCGAGGTTCACTGGCACGCAAGCTACCCCGAGCTTTGCACAGCTGTAGTAGGTAAGAAGGAACTCCACGCTGTTGCCGGCGATCAGAGCCAGCGCATCTCCTCTCTTATAGCCCGAGGCGACAAGGCCCCAGGCCATCCGGTTGACTTGCTCATCTAGGCTCTTGTAGTTCATGCGCCGCTCGCCTTCTACGATGGCAAGCTGGTTGGGCAGGCGAGCGGCCGTTCGTGTCAGGGTGTCGCCTACATTGGTTCGGCGTATGAGGTTGGCATAGAGATCCTGCTTGATGTGTTGCTCCATTGGATCACACTCCTCTTTTAACCATCCCCGGGCTCAGGCGGGCTTTATAGGCAGGCTCCACAAGCCCGGCTCTATGGTGAACTGTAGCTCGTTCGGGCTGGGATGCTCAGTGCTTTGGAGCCGCTGGGTGCTAGGAGGTTTTAGGGGGACTCTCGCCTTCGGGCTCGATTGCATCCAGGACCACCAGGATCTCGCCGGTGTCGACCAGCTCGCCTTTGGCGGTTCGAACTGAGGTCACTATGCCTGGTGCAGGTGCTTCCACAGAGTGCTCCATCTTCATCGCCTCTATGACCAAAAGGACATCGCCTGCCTCCACCCGCTGGCCGGCTTCCACCGCAACGCGCACCACGGTTCCCGGCATCGGTGCCGACAGCGAGCCGGTGACTGCCTCTGGCTGGGCACCCGGCAACCGATCCACTATGGAAAAGGCGCTCGATCCGTCGGAGGAGTCTACATAGATCGCGTTGTCCACCTGATGGACAGCGTAGCTACGGCGGATCCCGCCCAGCTCTAGGTCAACGCGCTCTGGGGTACAGCTATAGAGTTGGCCTACTTCCAGCTTATGGCCACCCACCTCTATCATCGGTGTGCCCGCCATCTTGTATGCAACCTCGATCTCTTCGGTCTCTGGTGAGTGGGAGTGCAGAACTGTCTTTTGGGGTTGGGAGAAGTTGTTTCGCCAGCCCGAGGGGGCAAATGCGAGGACCTTGGCCTGCTGGCGGGATCTGGCTTGGATCGCGAGTGCAGCAGCTGCGGCATGGCCCTCTCGAATCAGTTTTGACCCTGGTGGGAACTGCAGATCGGAGGGGAGGTGACGCTCGAGGAAATGGGTGTCTGTGCGCCCGGCCAGGAAATCCTCATTTCTGCACAGCCCGACCAGCAAGTCTCTGTTGGTGACCACGCCGTGTATTTGCAAGGAAGCCAGGCCCCTTGCCAAAAGCCGTGCCGCCTCGGTGCGAGTGGGAGCGTGTGCTATGACCTTGGCCAGCATAGGATCGTAATGCGGGCTCACCACAGAGCCCTGCTCCACCCCGGCATCTATCCTGAGCCCAGGGAGCTCCGGCGCAGTGAAGCGGTGGAGGGTTCCGGTCATGGGAAGGAAGCCCTTCATTGGATCTTCGGCGTAAAGGCGCACTTCAATAGCGTGCCCGTTGATCCTGAGCCCGTGGAGCTGCTCTGTAAGGTCTGCGCCTTCTTCCACAAGTATCTGAAGGCGCACCAGGTCCAGACCCGTGATCGCCTCGGTCACTGGGTGCTCCACTTGAAGGCGGGTGTTCACCTCCAAGAAGAAGAACTCATCTTCAGGGGTAAGAAGGAACTCCACGGTGCCAGCTCCCACATAGCCGATCGCTTTGGCTGCTGCGACCGCTGCGGCCCCCATCTTTTCCCGCAGCTCGCCTCCCACTGCTACTGATGGGGATTCCTCCAGGATCTTCTGGAACCTTCGCTGGATCGAGCACTCGCGCTCGAACAAATGGACCGCATTGCCGTGGTGGTCGCCGAATATCTGGATCTCGACATGGCGGGGTGCCTCCACGTAGCGCTCCAGAAAGACTGTCTCATCACCGAATGCAGAGCCCGCCTCCCGCCGGGCTGCTAGCACCGCTTCGAGCAGCTCTGTGTGCTTGCGCACTATGCGCATCCCGCGGCCCCCACCGCCTGCGGAAGCTTTGACCAGAACAGGCCAGCCCAGCTTCTCGGAGGCATCAAAGAGCTCTTCCTGGGAAGAAACGCCCCTGGCTTCGGGCAAGCTACCCGCTGGCGCACGATGAGCGCCTGGCGAGCTCGGCACAGCAACGCCACTGGATCCCCTAAGAGTGGCTTCGATGTCAAAGGAAGCGACCTCAACTGCTGGCAGGGTAGGCACGCCCGCTGCGCTCATTATCGCCTTGGCCTGGAGCTTGGAGCCCATCTTCTCCATCACTAACGCAGGAGGTCCTATAAAGGAGATGCCCGCCGCTTCGCAGGATCTTGGGAGCTCGGGGTTCTCTGACAAGAATCCATACCCAGGATGTATTGCGTCAGCCCCGGTCCTTAGCGCAGCATCTACTATAGAGTCGATTTGCAGGTAGGTATCTGCAGGTGTGGATCCTTTCAAGGCGACCGCCTCGTCGGCCTCTCTCACGAATGGAGCCTCCCGGTCCGGATCTGAATAGACGGCTACTGTGCCTATTCCCATCTCGTGACACGTTCTCATCACACGTCGCGCGATCTCGGATCGGTTGGCCACAAGTACCTTCGTTATGGTCCGCATCGTTATATCCATCACATCCTGAAGACGCCCCAGCCGCGCTGGCCTAGTATCTCGTTATTGTGAATAGCAGAGAGCGATATCCCAAGCACGGTCCTTGTATCGCGAGGATCTATGATGCCATCGTCATAGAGCCTGGACGTGTTGGCGAACGCAAGAGATTCGCGTTCAATCTGATCCTCTATAGCCTTGGTCCGCCTTGCATCCTCCTGCTCGTCGAACTCCTTGCCGCTGCTAATAGCAGCCTGACGTGCAACGATAGATAATACACCAGCCAGCTGCTGGGGACCCATCACAGCAGCCTTGGCATTTGGCCAGGAGAACAGGAAGCGAGGACCGTAGGACCTTCCGCACATACCGTAGTTGCCCGCACCATAAGAAGAGCCCATGTTGATGGTTAGATGGGGCACGGTGCTGTTGGTGACAGCATTTATCATCTTCGCCCCATCTTTTATTATGCCCCGCTGCTCGTATGCCTTGCCTACCATGTAGCCGGTCGTGTTCTGTAGGAAAACGAGCGGCAAGTCTATCTGGTTTGATAGCATGATGAACTCGGTTGCCTTCTGAGCCTCTTCATTGAATAGGATACCGCGGTGATTGGCGAGCACCCCTATCGGGTAGCCATGCACAGAGCCCCACCCGGTGACAAGGCTTGTCCCATATAGCGGTTTGTACTCTTCCAGCCGGGATCCGTCGAGGATTCGGGCCAGCACCTCTCTAGCATCGAATGGGATCTTTAGATCCACCGATGCAATGCCCAGCAGGTCATCTGGATCATAAATAGGATCGTCGCCAGATAAGCTTGGACCAGGACCGAGCTTTCGCCAGTTCAGATGCGCCACGATCTCGCGGCCAATCCTTATAGCGTCATGCTCATCCAGCGCGAAATAATCCGAGAGCCCCGAGGTCTTCGAGTGCATCTCTGCACCACCGAGCTCCTCATCGGAGGACTCCTCACCGGTCGCCATCTTCACAAGGGGTGGGCCACCAAGGAAGACCTTGGCCCGGCCTTTTACCATGACCGCGTAGTCGCACATGCCAGGTACATAGGCTCCACCAGCCGTAGAGTTGCCGAACACGAGGGCTATGGTGGGTATCGCTAGCGCTGAGAGCTCGGTTAGGTCATGGAACAGCCTGCCCGCAGGGATGAATGCCTCGGCCTGAGTTGGAAGGTCCGCTCCGCCGGACTCTACGAGGTTGATCAGCGGCAAGCGGTTCTCCCTGCTTATCTCCAGGGCCCGAAGGATCTTCTTCAGCCCATAGGGATTGATAGCGCCTCCCCGCACGGTGGGATCATGAGCTATGATCACGCACTCGACTCCAGACACCACACCGACGCCGGTCACGACACTGGCGCCCACTGTGTAGCTGGTGTTCCAGGCAGCCAGAGTGGAGAGCTCCAGGAACGCAGAGTCAGGGTCCAAGAGCAGCTCTATGCGCTCACGCGCGAGCAGCTTACCTCTTTGCCTGTGCCGGGACAGGTAACGGGGACCGCCCCCCTGTCTAGCTAGCGCCTGTTGAGCTTCGAGCGATTCGAGGAGCTCGAGCATCGCAGCCCGGTTGGACTGGAACGTGTGCGACCTGTGCTCGAGGGTAGATGTCAGTACGGACACGGGTGGATACAGTAGCGCTTGGCAGATTCCAGACGCATGCTCTGGTGGTCTGTGAGCGCGCCGATGATGGCTCTTGGCTGTGCTGGAGGGTCCTGGCTGTTGAGCCGTGTCAGCACAATCACGCTACAGAGTCGGTGCCCGGCTTGACCCCCATCTCTTTGAGCAGGGCTCTTACCTTCGAGTCGATCAGATCTACGACCTTTCTGGCCGTCTCTCGATCTTTGCCAGCTGGATCGTCTATCTCCCAGTCGAGATACCGCTTTCCGGGGAAAACGGGACAGGTCTCCCCGCATCCCATAGTCACCACAACGTCGGCTCCCTCTGCCAGCTCTGCGGTCAGCAGCTTGGGAGACTCTGATGATGCTGACAGGCCACGCTCTTCCAGCACGGCAACTATCTCTGGGTTCAGCGCGTCGGCCGGTTCACTGCCTCCGGAGAGAACCAGCACGGCGCCTTTTCCGTAATGCTCTGTAAGAGTCAGGGTCCAAGAGCAGCTCTATGCGCTCACGCGCGAGCAGCTTACCTCTTTGCCTGTGCCGGGACAGGTAACGGGGACCGCCCCCCTGTCTAGCTAGCGCCTGTTGAGCTTCGAGCGATTCG
>JAMCQF010000215.1 GCA_023379605.1 Actinomycetota bacterium | reverse complement strand
TTTCAGAGCTTTCCCTTAGCCAACACAACCCGTACTTTTACAGGTGGTTTGTGACACATCGTGTCGGAACTATCCTAGAAGTACTGGCCAGCACCATAGAACGCATGGACGAGATGGATAAGGCAGGAGCGCCACCTAACTTCATGGCTCTCGTGGGTCGACAAGGGCTCCTTGCCTGTCCCAACCTCGCAAATGTACCGCCTGAGAGCTTTGCACGTGTTGAACAGGTCTGGACGAACCTCGCAAAGCGGCTCTTGCATCTTTCTATACGGTACGACCTTCCTGCTGGCAATCTGATAGCGCGCATTTGTGCACAAATGGCAGGTGCACCCCAATGCGCATCCTGGAGAGAGCTGCACGATCTGATCGAGAAACTTAAAGCCCCCTCCCAACGCCAAACAGCAGCAGGATAGCGATGCAGATTGGGCGCCGGACCAACCTCATAGCAGCGCTTGGGGGCGTTGTCATCGTGTTGACAGGTGCAATCCTTGGCTTTCATGTACTACAGGCCACGCTGCATAGGACAGCTCCCCGCGCCACAATCAGCCACACCTGTCCCACCCAGGCAGCCATCCCCAAAGATGTTGTTGTGGAAGACCTCGCGTCTGAATTGCTCGGTGCCAAGTTCACCCCAGCGCTCGCACGGATTGCGACAACCACTCTGGCCTCGACGCTCGCCCCCAAGATCAGAGCTGCTCACGATTCCGCCCAGGCAGCACAGATCCAATCTCATTTGTCGATTGCCAGTCTTAAGTGGGCCTCGCCCACCACTGCGCATCTAAGCGTCTTGCTCGAAGTGTCCACAAACACCCACCCGCACATAGCTAGTGAGACCTTGCACTTGGTGATAACCGTGGAGCACTCGTATAGAGGATGGAAGGCGACAGGCGTGTCCGGTGCCTAAAGGCCCAAGCTCGAAGTGGTTAAAACTCGCTCTCGGATTCACAGGGATGGTGGCGGCGGTGATCGTCGGCCTGATTGCGTCCACACTATTTGCTGTCGTGCTGGGTTTCAATGGGCTTTCGTTGGCATCGAGCTCTGCCAAACCGACTCCCCCTCCTTCAACCCAGGCTGGTTGGTATCGTGCGCAACAGCTGGTCAACCTTGCGCTGGCAGGGAATCTGCCAGCCCTTGAGGCATACATGGCCAACTGGCACCCCGACTCACCACTGTTCACCCCGCTTATCAAGGATCTGATCCAAGCTGTGGTCGATCTTTCCAGCACTGCTAAAACCTTACCCCCCGCCCTCGTTATCACGATCAAGACCGACGAAGCCACCCTCGCTGCACAGATGTCCACAAGCTCCTCTGCTGTGTCGGGCTCGGGGATTCTCACAAATTGGGCGCATGCTCAGCTCCTTGTCTCTGACCTCACGTCCTCAGATCTGACTGCGTTAGCCAGTGGGCTCAAAAGCTGGCAGCCACCATATCTCTTCGCTGCGCTTAAAGCAGCCCTCGTGTCTGCAGATGGGAACCTGTCTACTCCTGCAACCTCTGCCGTGCTCGCCAGTGAGGCCTCGATATCGGAAGAGATTGAGCTAATGGAACACACCTATGGCCCGTGCGGGCTTTTGAAGCTGGCCCTCGCAGCCGGTTTTCCCACCTCGTCGTTGCCCACCGCCATTGCTGTGCCGTTAGCCGAATCGTCAGGACATCCGCTTGCCACCGGTCATGACTCCAACGGAACCGTGGACATAGGGATCTATCAGATCAACTGGCCCACACACTTAGGGGTGGACGGCATCACGCACAGCTCCCAGCTGTTCCTGCCCGCAGACAACGCATCTGCCGCTCTGGCTGTGTCCAACGGTGGAACTGATTTCCAGCCCTGGGTTACCTACTGGGAGGGAGCCTACCTGGCCTACCTGCCCACAGCGTTAGCCACGGTGAGCACTTGGCAGGCCAGCGGGACCTGCTAGGAAAAATGTCACGCAATCTTGGCACGAAATCTTCATCTGTCACGCGATCTTGATCGATTCTGTGCCTATGCATGCTGCGTCCCTCAAGAAAAAAGGAGCATCATGGTCACCTTCCTTGCAACCCAGCTCAACATCCCGATCAGCAACAACCCACTTGGGTCCTCGGGTCAGACACTGCCAGGAGTCAACTTCCTCCAGGACCTCGTTGGGACCCTGCTGTTCTTGGGGGAGATCTTCGCCGTTCTCGGTGTGCTCGGGGCTGCTGTGATCTGGGTTGTCTCCTCGAGATCCGGAAACATCGCTCGCACTCACGACGGGCACAGAATGGCAATCTCAGCCCTGGTCGCCGCAATTTTGATCGGCGGTGCCTCAGCCCTGGTCACCTTTGGCATGGGAATCGGCGCAAAGCTCTGAGATCTCCAGGCTCTGAACCTGTCGCATCCAACCTAGAAGGAGGCTCCATGCTGCTGGGCGCGTCGCAGGTCGAGATAGAACAGTTCGTTGGGACGCTCGGCTGGGTGGGGCTGCTGATCTGTGTGGGCACTATCGCCGTGGGTGCAGCGGTGCTCGGATTCGGGAGTCGTGCAGGTCGAGTGCCGTTCGGCGCTTGGGGAAGCTCGCGCATTGCAGCGGCGATGCTTGGAGCTGTGGGCATCGGAGCTATCTCCACCATCGTGTCCATGGCGTTCTTTGGCCATCCGTAATGTGCACACTCGTTGCTCTTTTTGGCATCTCCACACTGGAGAAGATGCTTTCTGCGGTCGAGACGTTGATCAACGACCTGCTGAATCCGTTGGATCTTGTCGCCAAGATCATAAATGCCGTGATGAGCACCTTCTCCCATGCTACTGGGGACATCGTCTCAGCAGTGATCTCCACTATCATCTCTGGGCTAACCTCTGCTGGTTCATCAGTGGATCCTCTAAACAGCGGGTCCTTTCAAGCCCTGGGCAACGCCTACGGTCATCTCATGCCCATAGCGGCGCTGCTTGGAGGATCTGTACTTGTACTCGGGATCATCGACGCAGTGGTAAAAGGCCAACCAGGCCAAGTAGCCCATCGCGTTCTTGTGGCTCCAGTGATTGCCTTCGTGCTCACCACAGGAGCCCTGGCTGTGGCGGGGATGGTAGTCGAGCTCACCAACTGGGTAGCGAATCAGATTCCAGGGATCGTTCTGGCAAACGGCTTCTCAGCCGCGACATTCAACAACATCCTCACGCCCAATAAATTGGCTTCTGGCCTCGGCTTGCCGCTGTCTGTGACAGCCAACTCGCTAAATGAGTTGATGGGAAACATCGCGGGTGCCCTTGTGGCGATCATCATGCTCGTGCTGTTCATCCCAGTCGTGTTGATCGTGCTGTTGGAGTTGGCGGTGCGTGCAGTCCTCGTGTACCTCATCGTGTTGGTATTCCCGCTTATGGTATGTGGAGTGTTCTGGCCGAGGACGAGATCGTGGCTCGCCTCGGCATCGGAGAAGTTCTTGGCGATTGTCTTCTCCAAGGTTGTCTTGATCCTTGCAATTGCACTAGCGGCGTTGGTTGCGACGAATCTGGGCAACTCGATCCTGCCGGCCCTTGTGTCACTAGCAGGCTTTTTGATTGCGGCATTTGCCATACCTATGACGATGTCCGTTATCCCCATGACTTTGGCTGCGGCCACTCACTACGGCCATTCGTCCAGTCATCTAAAAACGGGTAGTCGTTACACGGCAAACGAGATGTCCCAGGATGGCTCACCGTCCGTCTCGCCAAATGCCTTCTCCCCGTCTCAACCTACAGGTGAGGAAGCCGCCGAAGCTGGAGTCGCATCTGCTGGTGCCGGGGCCGTGCCAATTGCGGGAGCAGCAATCATGGCTTCAAAGGAGGCTTTTAAAAAAGCAGCCGCAACCGGGAGGCAGATGGCCACTTCTCCCACCTCCAGTTCCAATGATGCATCCCTGTTGATGCCTCACTTTGAGGATAAAGACTCCCTCCGTGGCTCACGAAGCCTTGCAGCACACGGCTTTATATCCCCGGAAGCGAAAATGGCAGCCTTACGCGGTTTTGCCTCGGGTGGACTAGCTGGACTGGGCGGTGCGGTGATCGGACACTCGATTTCCTCACACCGCCAGCCTTCAACTGCCACACCGCCTCAACCTCTTCCTTTGAACCACACGCTCACAAATAATTCAGGTACCACCGCCCCTGTCGACCCGCTCCAGCCTGTTGCCACTCCTGCCGATGCCAGCACCACCGCTGCTGCCAGCACCACCGATGCTGATGGACCTCAGCCCTCCACGCAACAGATCTTTGCCTCGCCCCCATCCCCGCCTGAACCACCCCAGCCCATGGCAGGGTCCAACCCTTTGGGTTCCCAAAATCCTCTGCTAGAGCCATCTTTGCCCAAAGACCCCCTCCCATCCCCTGCCGCTTCGACCTCAGGCTTTGAGATGCCTCCCGCTCCGCAGGCACCGGCTCCGCAAGCCCCACCGCCACAGGCCCCGGTGTCCAATCAGCCAGCTCCTCCTGATCTGTCCAACCTCAAGGTTCCCAGGAAGCCGTCATAAAATGAGCACCACCCAGCCTTCAGTCACCTATGATTTCTCGGTTCCACCGACCAAGGGCATTCTGCTGTCGCTATCGATGCTGCGGACCATTCCTGTAGTGATCGCTGGCCTGATTATCGCGATAGGTTTCGCCACAGCAGTAGCTCCCCTGGCAGTGCCAGTAGGTCTTTTGTTCATATCACTGAGCTTTGTCCGCATTCGCGGAGTGGTCCTAATCGAATGGGTGCGGCCCGTCCTCGCCTATCTAGTAACAGAGCACACAACCCTGGCCACTTGTCCCAGTGGAGTTATCACGATCGATCCAGACAAAGGAATGGAGATGTTCGCCAAGACCGACATGCTAAAGCAACAGTCAGACATGGATGCCAAGGCACTTAAAAAAGCCAAGGCGAATCTGCCACCTATCTTGCGTTATCTGGCGATCGAAGAGGCCCAGCTTCGAGCGCTGCGTGCAGGCATTGTGATCGGACAGGACAAAACCTTCACGGTCGTCGCCCAGTTCTCATCTACGTCTCCTTTTGGGATTTTGAGCGCTGATGAAAAGTTCGCGATTCTCTCCCAGTTCGGCTCAGTCCTCCGAGAGACTTGCCAGGACAATTCGGTGATAAGGCGATTCTCCTTTGTAGAGCGCATCGTGCCTGACATTTCAGGCGAGGCCGAGTCTTGGATGCGAGATCATGTCTCCAAGGCCAGTCTGCATGGAGGGACCCAGGAGCAGATAGAGGACTACGCAGACCTGCTTGTGCTGCTGGATTCGGCAGCGATGAGCCACGAAGTCTACGCGACAATCACGATCTCACCCCAGGCCAGGGACAAAGACAAACAACTCCAGGAGCTGGAGTACGAGGCTCTGCACTTCTTTGGTCGCCTGGCAGCCACCGGCTTGGAGATGCACGTATTGAGCGCCGATGATCTCTACGCGACTCTCGCTGCCCATCTAGAGGGTATGCCCCGTCACTTGGAGTCCGGGGCATCTCCTGGGAGAGCTGTACCGCTAGGTTTCGATGCCCAGTGGTCGCATCTCGCGATCGATGGGCTCTATCACCGCAGCCTCGCTGTCAGCTCCTGGCCCAGGGTGCCTGTTGGAGCATCCTGGCTCTCCCCGCTCCTGTCTGCCCAGATCCAAGGCGTCACCCGGAACTTGGCGCTGCATTTTCAACCGACTCCCCCGTCTCTCGCACGGACCAGGGTCCGCATGGCAATCACACAGTCTGAGATGCAACGCCAGACCAGAGCTCGGTGGGGATTCATCCGCTCAGCTCAGACAGAGCGCGAAGCGAGCGAGGCGGTGCGTCGTGAACAGGAGCTTGTTGCCGGATACGGTGAGCACCGCATAGGCGCTGTCGTGTGTATCTCGGCTCCGAGCCTTGACCTTCTCTTCGACGGCACCCGCCGAGTCATCCAAGGAGCTTCTACGTCGGGGATCGACTTAAGACCGCTTTACGGTCAGCAGCCTGATGGCTATGCCGCTGCGCTGCCGATCGGCCAGGTGGGATTCCGCAGGGGACTCGGGGGCTGGTGATGCTCTCCTTTGACACCTACTCGATCACTACCCGCCACTCGGCCTCGCTCTACCCCTGGCAGTGCCAACCGGGCTTGCCACCTGTCGGCCCGGTCATCGGTATAGACCACCTGGCGGGGGGGACCAAGTTCTGCTTTGATCCGTGGGCACTGTACAACCGTCGCATCATCACAGGCCCGAATATGATCGTGCTAGGCCAGGTTGGCAAGGGCAAGTCCTCGTTTGTGAAGACTTTCAGTGGACGCCAGATGCTTTTTGGGCGCTCAGCCTACATCTGTGATCCCAAAGGTGAGTACCGATCGTGGGCCAATGCAATGGAAGTGCCCACGGTCTCGCTGTCTCCTGGCTCTGGTGCTGTGCGGATCAATCCACTGGACACAACGCCTTTTGCGGGCCTACCTGCAAGCCAAGTCCGTCTTCGCCAGGTTGAGATGGTCCAGGCGCTCGCAGCGTCTGGGATGGGCCGCGATCTCGCTCCAGCGGAGCGCATAGGCATAGCCATTGCCGTGTCCTATGTTGGAGACTCGATTGCTTCCCCAACCATTGGAGATGTTGTTAACGTGCTCCTCAGTCCGCCAGGCGATCTGGCCTACATGCTCAAGTGTTCCACTGAGGAGCTCCGCACCCAAGTGCGTGAGCCTGCACTGGAGCTCCTCAGGCTGTATTCGGGCGATTTGGCAGGGATGTTCGACGGACCGACCAACATCGAGATTGATTGGGACGGCAAAGGTCTTGTGATCGACCTCTCTGCTGTCTTCGGCTCGGACGCCCTGGCTCCTGTCATGATCTGTGCAGGAACCTGGCTCGCGCAGGTAACAGCACTGGGCCGCTACTCCGGTCGCAAGAGCCTTATCGTGCTCGATGAGGCATGGGCTGTGCTGCGCTTAAAGACAGTAACTCGTTGGCTCCAAGCCACTGCAAAGCTGGCTCGCCAATACGGAGTCGCTCTCGTGTTGGTGGCTCACCGTGTCTCTGATCTCGCCAATCAGGCAGATGCCAACACAGAGCAGTGGCGCCAGGCGCAGGGTCTTCTGGCAGACTGTGAGACACGTGTTATCTACGCTCAGCCCGACTCGGAGACGGATTCTCTTCGCAACGTTCTCGGATTGAGCGAAAAAGAGACCGACCGAGTGCTTCACATGCCGCCTTACCAGGCACTTTGGCGGGTCGGGCGCCAAGCAGCAGTGGTCGAACATGTCTTGTCGGCAAAAGAGCGTTCGATAGTAGACACCGATTCTGCAATGGTGGATGCAAGAAAAGGTGGATAAGTCATCTTCCTACCCAGAAGGCATGTCCACGATGATTGTCCTTGCATCGGTGGTCATCCTGGCCGCGTCACTAGCTGCCGTGCCTACCATAGCGGCGCTGTTCGCAGGAGCACATCTGCCCTATAGCATCACCAACTCGCTTTCCCTGATCGCTCACCTCACCCATCCTTCAGCGCTATACCCCGTGGGGACCCACCCTGTGCCGTCTTTCCTTGACACCTATGCAGCACTTGTGCTCGTTGTGGTGATCCTGGTTGGCGTCCTCCTGGCTGGCTACCGGCTCTATCGCTATATGGTAGGTGGCACAAAGGAAGAGCGCTCATCGCTGCTGTCTGCCAAGCATAAAGAAAGGGAGAACCGCTCCCTTGGTGCCAGATCTGCTCAGCACAAAGGCATCATCTACGGGGACAAGCATTTCGGTCGTTACGACGAGCCGGTCCTTGTGGTGGGCCAGCCAGGCACAGGCAAGTCCGCGTGGCTTGTGCGCAACATCTTGTCTACACCAGGACCAGCCTTTGTCACTTCCATCAAGCCTGAGCTGTTCGTGCTCACCGCAGGCCAATTCTTAAGGCAGTCGCGCCCCGTATGGGTCTTCGACACAGACGGGGCCTTTTATGGCGCACTCTGCGATCACGCCCCCGAGATGGTCTTGCGGTGGGACCCGCTTTTAAACATGGCAACACCGTCTGCAGCTCGGAAAGTGGCAAAGCGCTTTGCCCACGGTGCGCAGCTGAGCTCAGAGGATCGCCACTGGGAGGTAAAGGCAGCAGACGTGCTCACCTGGCTGCTGCTTGCAGCATCCCTTGGCAGGTACAAACACTCATCGCCCAGCCCAGGCGACGGTCTGGGACTTAGGGATTTGCGCAGGTGGGTGTTTGATCGCTCGACGTTGGCGGTGGCTATGCAGATCCTAGAGGAGCACGGATATGCCGAGGGACGCAACGTCTTAGCCGACACGCTGGGCAACACAGATGGCGGTGGGTACTCAGCGTCTGTCCAGGGTGTGGTGGCATCTGCCCTCGACGGTTTTGTCTCCGACGACCTGGTCTCCATCTGCTCTCCCACTGGATCCGAGACGTTCTCTGTTAAGAGATGGATCGAGGACCGTGGCGTCATCTACATAACAGGATCTGCTGAATCCCAAGGTGCTGTGCAAGGCGTAGTCGCAGCGATGGTGGAAGATCTCCTGGAGCAGGCTCGCAACTACTCACAGCCTCTGCGCCCGCCCCTTCTTTTGTGGCTGGATGAAGTCGCCAACATAGCCCGCCTGGGATCTCTCGCCAACATCTATACGGCGGGGCGAGGCGAGGGGATCTGCCCGGTGGCAGTTGTGCAGTCCATCTCCCAGCTCGTCGAGGGCTTTGGGCCTCATCATGCTCAAACGATTCGCCAGGCGGCGGTTGCTGAACTTGTCTACGGTGGATCCAAGGACATTGCGATGTTGAGAGATATTGAGCAGATGTCCGGCGAGATGTCTCTGGCAACACTTTCCACCTCCCGTGGGGACCAGGCGAAAACTGTCACAAAGTCCGAACGCTACAAACCTCGCTTGTCTGTCGATGCAATAAGAAGCTTGCCACAGCACAACTCC
>JAMCQF010000214.1 GCA_023379605.1 Actinomycetota bacterium | reverse complement strand
CCGCATACATGACAGCAGCCCGGGCAATCGGTGCAAGCCACTGGCGCATTATGACCCGCGAGCTGCTACCCAACGTTCTTCCAGCCGCCCTTTCTATCGGGCTCATAGCAGTAGCGATCGCAATAGTAGCCGAGGGAACACTCTCGTTCCTAGGTCTTTCCGTCCCTCCTCCTACCCCTACGTGGGGAAACATCATCGCTGAGGGTCAGTCGTCGCTGGCAAGAAGCGACTTCTTAATAACACTATGGCCGTCTCTGGCCATGTTCATGACCCTGCTCGCTCTCAACCTGGCCGGTGACCGTCTTCAGCGATACTTCGATGTAAGAGAGGGAAGGCTATGAGGACAGCGCCGCTCGATACCATAAGTAACGACACCGGATCGTCAGACAGGCCTGCCTTTAAGCCACTTCTTCTGGTCGAAGACCTAAGATGTGGCTTTCACACCGGTCAGGGCCTGATCCATGCGGTCGATGGCGTGTCGTTCAGTTTGGAACGTGGTCGAGCTCTTGGTCTGGTAGGTGAATCTGGATCAGGTAAGACAGTCCTGGCCCGCTCGATCATGGGTCTGCTACCGCGCTCTGGTGTAACAAAGAGTGGACAAGTGAATCTAGATGGCCAGGATATAAGCCAGCTCAGCCCCAGGCAGCTGCGCCATCTGTGGGGGGCCCAGCTCGCCATGATATTCCAGGATCCAATGACGGCGTTAAACCCAGTCGTGCGTATAGGTCGCCAGATCACAGAGCACATGCGCGCACATCTGGGCATAGGAAGAGCCGAAGCCCGAAGCGCCGCGGTGGCGCTGCTGGAATCTGTGGGCATACCAGAGCCCGATAGGCGCCTAAGCTCCTATCCGCACCAACTCTCTGGCGGTACGCGCCAGAGAGTGATGATCGCAATTGCTTTGGCGTGTGGTCCGAAACTTCTCTTGGCTGACGAGCCAACCACAGGCTTGGACGTCACTGTCCAGGCTCAAGTGCTCGATCTGCTCGCCGCCCAGCAGGCAAGACGATCCATGGGCTTGATACTTGTCACCCATGACCTCGCCGTGGTGGCAGGAAGGGCTGAGGAGACTGCTGTCATGTATGCGGGAAAGATCGTGGAGAAGGGCCCCACCTCCGTGCTGTTCCACCATCCCCTCATGCCCTATACGGAGGCGCTTCTCAGGGCCATCCCTCGGCTCGATCTCCCCAGCCACACTCGCCTTGGAGCTATTCCAGGGCGCCCGCCCGACCTGAGCGCCCTGCCCCCGGGTTGCCGCTTCGCTCCTCGGTGCCCATACGCCCAAGACCGGTGCCGCACGCAGGAGCCGCCCTTGGAAGAAGCTGGCGCTGGCCATTTCTTTGCCTGCTGGTACCCTCGCAAAGGCTCGCTGCCGGCATCTTGGAGCTACACCGACTCCGTCACAGATCTGCCTCGCGCTCCGACCTCAGTGACCAGCTCTCAAGCGGCCATCCCAGAAGGCCAGATCCAGTGACGGGCACCACAGAGCCTCTACTCTCAGTCGAGCACTTGGTAGTCGAGTTTCCGGCAGGTCGCGCTCGTTGGGTCCAAGCCGTGTCCGATGTCAGCTTTAGCGTCATGGAAGGTGAGACCCTTGGGCTGGTTGGAGAGTCGGGATGTGGCAAATCCACAACTGGAATGGCAGTAGCCCAAATAACTAGGCCCACCTCAGGCCGAGTGATCTTCGATGGTAAGGAGCTGACAGAGCTTGCGGGCGAGAAGCTTCGCCACGCGAAAAAGGGAATCCAGCTCATATTTCAAGATCCCATATCATCACTCAACCCGAGAAGAACGGTGGCAGAGATCGTGGCAGAGCCACTCGAGGTCTGGAAGGTAGGCGACCGCAGATCACGCCGTAATCGAGCTCATGAAGCGATGGAAGCAGTCGGGTTGGATCCGAGAATCTCGGGCTCACGGAGACCTCATGAGTTCTCGGGAGGACAGTGCCAACGCATAAGCATCGCACGTGCACTTACGGCCGATCCCAAGCTCATGATTTGCGACGAGCCGGTGTCGGCCCTAGATGTCTCAGTTCAGGCTCAGATAATCAACCTTCTTGAGGACACAAAGAGACGCTACGGACTCACATTGGTGTTCATAGCCCATGACCTGGCCGTTGTAAAGAATGTAAGCGACAAGATAGCTGTCATGTACCTTGGCCGTCTTTGCGAGACCGCGCCGGCAGATGAGCTCTACGCCAATCCCGCCCACCCCTATACGAAGGCCCTGCTCGCATCCATCCCAAGCCCAGATCCCAGGGCCGCCACATTGACAGCCCGGATTCAAGGTGACTTACCATCCCCGCTTGCGCCACCGTCAGGATGCCGATTTCGCACTCGCTGCAAGTACGCACAGCCACGCTGCAGCGAAGAGATTCCCAGGCTGTCAGAGATAGGTCCTAATCACCAAGTCGCCTGCCACTTCCCGTTGGCAGCCGGCGCAACCATGACCACCACGGCAGACAAGAAAGGCTAGATCTCTCCGGGTCCCATGCCATCCTCGCCCGAGTCGGCCACCTGGACTGCCCCATCGGGGGATCCCGGGAAGGGTTCGCTTATAACCGCAGAGCTGGAATTGGCTGCGGAGGCCTCGGGGTTCAGGTACTCTGCCGCCCACGCTGCTTGGGCTTCTGTCTCAGGCTCGAAATCAGCGGTTGAATAATCGTAGCCGCCTATGTAGTTTCCCTCCTCATCGTAGGCGTGGGCACCAAACGCCTCGCGGTACTCCTCGGCCACCTCACCACCCTCGGCTGCCTGGGTGATAGAAAGGCTAATCCGCCGACGCTGGAGATCTATCTCTATTATCTTGACCCATAGTTCTTCGCCTACTGCCACGACCTGCTCTGGCTGCTCTACGTGGTGCGCTGCCATCTCCGAGATGTGGACGAGACCTTCTATCCCATCACCCACCTGTATGAACGCGCCGAACTGCACCAGCTTGGTAACCCTGCCATAGACGAGCTCACCGACTCTGTGCGCCTCGGCAAACTCCTGCCACGGATCGCTCTGGGTGTTCTTTAGCGAGAGGCTTATGCGCTCCTTGGCCAGATCTACGTCCAGGACCTCCACCTCGACCTCGTCGCCAACTGCCACCACAGAAGAGGGATGATCAACATGCTTCCAGGACAGCTCGGAGACATGAATAAGCCCGTCCATGCCTCCGAGATCAACGAACGCGCCGAAGTTCACTACAGAGGACACAACACCACGGCGACGTTCTCCGGGCTTTAAGTTGACAAGGAACTCGCCCCTCTGCTCTTTTTGGGTCTCCTCCAGCCATGCCCGCCTAGAAAGCACTACATTGTTGCGGTTCTTGTCCAACTCGATGATCTTGGCCTCCAGCGTCCGGCCTATATAGGGATGGAGCTCGCGCACCCTTCGCAACTCCACAAGAGAGGCCGGCAGGAATCCCCTTAGCCCTATGTCGATGATCAAGCCGCCTTTGACCACCTCGATCACAGGTCCTCTCACCACGCCGCCGCTTTCTTTGATCTTCTCTATGTTCCCCCACGCGCGCTCGTATTGAGCACGCTTCTTGGAGAGCACCAACCGGCCCTCTTTGTCCTCCTTTTGGAGAACTATTGCCTCGATCCGCTCCCCCAGTGAGACGATCTCGCTGGGGTCAACATCGTGGCGTATAGACAGCTCACGTACTGGAATCACGCCTTCTGACTTAAAGCCGATGTCTAGGAGGACCTCGTCCCTGTCGACCTTGACTACGGTTCCTGAGACGATATCGCCATCGTCGAACTCGACGATGGTTCCCTCTATCGCCTCTGCCAGGGACTGCCCGTCGAGATCATCGAGCACCACCTGGCGAGGGTGGTACACACCCGACTCATCGAAATATCCCATCTCCTCCCCAGCCCCATTGGACTGGGGAGCTGGAACCAGCGCAGTGGCTGGAGAGGGCAGGGTGTCTATGGCAGCGCCGGTTCCAGCGCGCTCTTCGGGCATGAGTAGTCTTGGTCCCTTTCTTTTACGGGTAGTTCGAGAGTGGTGACATTATGCTGTCACCGTCTCGCTTGCGTCCGGTGCCAGCGCTGTAAGCCGAGGTCCCGCTCAGGAGCCCGCGGCCCTGCATAGCGTAGCATCAGGGCCAGGCCATAGGCTCGGCGGTGCCTCATTTCTTGGCCTCCGCCCAGCTCCTACCCCAAGAAACGTGAACTGCCAACGGAGCGCTGAGAGGGTAGGCGTCCTTCATCACCACCTCTACCAGGTTCCCCACTGCCTCTCTCTCGGACGGCTCAACTTCCACGAGCACCTCGTCATGGACTTGGAGAACAATCCTGCTCGAGAGCTTCGAGGACTCCAGGGCACTGTCGAGCCGCACTAGAGCCAGCTTGAATATGTCCGCCGCCAGCCCTTGCACAGCCGCGTTCATAGCTTGGCGCTCTGCAGCTTGGCGCAGATGGGCATTGCGCGATCTCAGGTCGGGCAGAGGGCGGCGACGGCCCAGGGCTGTCTCGGTGTAGCCCCTTGACCTGGCCTCAGCCACCACATTTTCCATGTAGCTCTTCACCTGGGGAAACGCGGTGAAATACGCATCCAGCACAGAGGTCGCTTCATCCACGGTCATTCCTAGCCGGCGCGACAGCCCATAGGCTTCCATGCCGTATGCAAGCCCGTAGGAGACGGCTTTGGCTCGCTCTCGCTGTGCAAGGCTTACCCCACTAGATGGGACGTGGAAGACCTGCGCAGCAATCTGACGGTGAACATCGACTCCGGCTGCGAACGCCGAGAGCAGGCCTTGATCACCTGATAGGTGCGCGATGATCCTGAGCTCTATCTGATCGTAATCAGCCACGCACATCCACCATCCTGGCTTAGGGACAAATACCTCCCGGAACCGCCGGCCCTCCTCCGTGCGAACAGGAATGTTGTGAAGGTTTGGATGATCAGAGGAAAGGCGACCAGTACGAGCGACAGTCTGATTAAAGCTCGCATGTATGCGTCCATCTGGCTGCACCTCGGCAAGCAGGCTCTCGCAGTAGGTGGAACGCAGCTTCTCCACTTCCCTGTAGCGAATGAGCGCCTCGACCACAGGGTGCTCATCGCGTAGCTGCTCAAGGGTGGCAGCGTCCGTAGAGAAGCCGGTTTTGGTCCGCCGCTTGGGCTTAAGGCCCAGCTTATCGAAGAGAAGGATGCGAAGCTGGGGGGTGGAGTTCACGTTGAGCTCCTCGCCAGCATGGCGCCAGATCTCCCTTTCCAGCCTGGAGGCCTGATCCGTAAGGTCCTTGGAAAGCTGGCTAAGCCGCTCTGTGTCCACACGTATGCCCGCCGTCTCCATTCGTGCAAGCACACGGACCAAGGGTCGTTCGATCTCCTCGTAGAGATTCATCACTCCCCCCTCAGCAAGCTCCCTGCGCAGGGTGGGGACGAGCCTGCCCAGCACCGCAAGCCGCCTGCTCGTGCTGGCCCGGTTCTCCTGGCCACCTGCCAAGCTCAGCTCCAAGCCGTTCTGGATCTCCTGGCGCGCCCCCAGGCGCCTGCCCAAAGTCTCCAAAGATGCGCCTCCCTGGTCGGGATCCAGCAGGTAGGCAGCCACGGCCACATCCATATCCAAGCAACGCATGTCAATGCGAAGTGCCTGCAAGGACACAGCCAGCTCCTTTGCGCGGTAGGCAGAGGCCTTGGGTGTCCTTTCCTCAAGCAGGACCTTAAGAGCCCGCAGCACTACCTCTGATTCCAAAAGATCGCCGCTTAGCTGGATGCCTGAAGAGCGCGGCCCCCCATCGGTTTCGGGATAAACCCCTGTGGCCTGCTCGACCCTCTCGATGAGGCCTGGCTGGTGAGTCTCTGTTTGCAACCCCTGGTCGGTTCCCACCAGAGGGGCCACCGCGAAAAACACAAGGGGTGATCGCCCTGGCATCCCATTCCATCCTCCGTCGATCAGAACGTGCCCTGTCTGCAAAGAACCGATGTGGCGAGCTGCGCTGGCCTCAGAGGTGGCACAGACCAGCTCCGCATGGTCCGGCGCCGCTGGGGAGAGGTCCTGGGCCGGCAATGGCGCTTGATCACTGGGTGCTCGAGTGCCAGAAAGGTCTGGCCCTGAAAAAGAGGAATGCTCGGCCACAGCCCCAGGGTCAAGCCCTTTGGAGCTTGCGCCACTTCCGACGCTGGCCTCCTGTGTTGGGAACCCAAGTGCCTCCGACAAGCGAGCCCATGGACCGTGTATACCCAATCTCTCAAAGAAGCTGTCCGCTGCATGCTTGTCCCACGGTCCAAAACGCAGATCGTCCAGGCTCACTCCAAGATCCAGGTCTCGTCTGAGAGGAATAACCTGGGCGTTCTTTCGAGCTCGATCAGCATGCTCAACGAAGGCTTCCCTGAGCTTGGGTGTCAGCTCGGAGACATGACCGAGAATGGCCTCCAGCGTCCCGTACTTGTTGAGCAGCTCAGCCGCCCGCTTCTCCCCCACGCCTGGGATCCCTATCAAGTTGTCGGACGGGTCTCCCCTCATAGCTGCATAGTCCGGGTACTGTGCCGGGCTGATGCCAGTCCGCTCCTTTATGCCGGCCTCATCGTAAAGCACGTAGTCGCTTACCCCACGCCGGTTGTAAAGGACGCGCACATGGGGGTCCTCTGCCAGCTGGAAGCAATCCCGGTCGCCAGTCACCACCACTGCATCCTGGCCGGCGTCACGCGCCATGGTGGCCAAGGTGGCCAGCACATCATCAGCCTCATAACCTGGCGCCTTCATCACCTTTATGTTGAGTACCCTGCACATCTCCTCGATCAGCTCGATCTGGTCGATCAGTGAGTCAGGGGTAGAGGGCCGGCCTGCCTTGTAGTCAGCGACTATGTAGTCTCTGAACGTGGGTCCAGGCAGGTCCATGGCAACCGCCAAACCATCAGGCCGATGGTCTCTAAGCAAGTTCGCTAGCATAGATGAGAAGCCAAAGACGGCATTGGTATGCTCGCCTGACGGTGCTGCCATCTCCTCAGGAAGCGCGAAGTAAGCGCGAAATGCAAGGGAGCTGCCATCGAGCAGGAAGTATGTGGACACTGCCGACATCGTAGGGCTAGAAAAGTCTCAGCCCAAAGGTGCTCAGCCAAACGGCACAGGCAAGCTCTGTTCCAGACGATCCGGCCCTGCAAAACTGAAGGGTCAAGGGGTTATGGACCCTTCAATAACATCGTTTGCCACGTCCTGCATCCTTCTCCGCTCATCCATTGCCCGCCTCTGGATGAACGCGAACGCTTCCGATTCCCGAAGACCGTAGTTGTCAATGAGGATACCTTTGGCCCTGTCAACGGTGGTGCGAGTCTCGAGCCGATCGGTTAGGGCAGCGTTCTTCTTTGCAAGGCCCGTATTATCAAACTGGAGTGCTTTTAAATCGCTAAAGCGCGCCAGGGCAATCTCGATCGCAGGAATAAGCTCCTCACGCTGGAATGGCTTGACGAGGTATGCGAGAACCCCTGCATCTCGAGCGGCTTCGACCAGATCTCTCTGGCTGAAGGCGGTGAGCAGGAGAACAGCGACCTCCCCTTGCTCACCGACCCTCCGCGCTGCGGTTATTCCATCCAGGCCGGGCATCTTTACATCGAGGATCGCAAGGTCGGGCCGGCTCTGTGCCACCAAGTCCACGACCTCGTCACCGCGACCAGTCTCTCCAACTACTTCGTATCCCTCGGACTCTAAGATCTCCCTCAGGTCCATCCTCAAGATCGCCTCGTCTTCTGCGATCACCACCCTTACCGCCATCTAGAGCGACCTCTCTTTGTGCTCGGAGCTTGCAACCACCGCCGACATTCTGCACGGAATCGAACCTCGTTGGTCTTCGGCCAGCTCAAAACGGCTTACCGCCAAGACCCGCAGCTGGAGGCAGGCGTGCTAGCAGCTCGTCTCGGCGCTTTTCCAATTCGCCAATGAGCGCAACCGTCGTCTCTTTCGACCGCCTGGCGCATCTGCATGGCGCTGAGCCTCAATCCAGTCCCTTTCAGCAAGGGGGGTCTCTGAGACCAGTGAGCGAATGCGCGCATCTTCGGCCGTCTCCTCTAGAGAGATCAGCTGCTCGTCGATGATAGCCAGCTCCTCACGCGCTCGCCGGAGGCGATCGTGGACCTCACGCAGCCGGTGCTCTATGAGAGGACGCCCTAGCAGGGGACGAATCACTTTGCTGATTCTATGCTGGTGAAAGACACACCGTTCCTATTGCACTAACAGGGCTGGGGATCACTCGGGTAGAGCTGGCGGAGGCATCTGGTTCGGCGCACCGTGCAACTCTCCAAGAGCGTAGGAGGAGGCCTCGTCCCTATTCCTGGCGCGGTCCCCACCACTATCTGGCCCCTAGAAACCTTATGGCCAGGCCACAGCGACGACCCGAAATAACGCTCCCCCCCGGCGAGATCAGAGGGTAGATCCACACCATCAAGGCCAGCGAGTGCCGCATTGGCACTCCTGGCAAGAGCACTGTCGTACATGCCCCCTATGTATGTGGACACGCCCGACTGCCTGCAACGCAGCACTGCACAGGCTCCATTTAGGTACCCACCCAGACGCGAGGGCTTTATGCATACCACTGCACATCCGCCCTGCTCCAACACATCTTCCAATCGTGAAAGGGAGCTCAGCGACTCATCAAGGCCCAACGGGACCGCTGTCATCGCAGCGAGAGCGCGGTGGCCCCTTAGGTCATCCTCGCTCAATGGCTGTTCGATGGCAACCAGCTCTAGCCCCTCCAGCCTTCGAAGGGAGGTCGCGGCCTTTCTTGCTGCCTCCTCGCCTTCAATGCCGTAACGGCTATAGGAGCCATTGGCGTCCGCCAGCAGGACAAGGTCTGGGTAGGACCGTCGTAGCTCCAAAAGCGGCGCAAGATCCCAACCTGGACAGATCTTTACCTTGAGCCTCTTCGAACCAGTAGCCAGAGCCGCCTTCGCGCTCTTGCGCAATGCCTTAAGTCGCTCTCGCTCACCGCTCCCACTAGGTATGCCAATCACGGCCCCTGCCGCCACCTCTTTCCTGGTAGCGCCAAGGTAGCTGGCAAGTGAGCGACCCGCGAGATTTAGCGAGAGATCGAGAACGGCCATCTCCAGTGAAGCTTTGGCCATCCTGTTGCCCTTGATCCCAGCTAGCACAGGTCCGATGTCGCTGGGCTCGACAGGTCCCGCCGCTAACAGCCTTGGTGCAAGATGTGTCTCCAGCACCAGATAGGCACCATCTGCAAACTCCTCCGAGTAGCTGGGCTCTCCCAGAGCAGCGCACTCGCCCCAGCCTTCGCCGTCACCACCAACCACCCTCACGAGGACCAAAGAGCGTGAATGGAACGAGCCATGTGCAGCTGACACTGCCTCCTCCATAGGGATCTCCAGCCTCCACAGCTCCACCTCCTCTATCCTCACCGGCTTTATGGAATCCTCTCCAGGCCATACATGCGGCCTATCTGCGCTCAGGAGGTCTTGGAGGTCCCTTGGTATGTTCTCATTGCAGCTGGTGGCCCACTTCTCTGGCGGGCTGCTCCCAGGAGGATCCATCACCGCTCCTGCCTGTCGCTCCTCACAAGGACGACTGCCATGTTCCAGGTAAGGATCTCCCTCAGACCTGCCACCTTAACCAGCGGACGTGCCCAAGGTGGCAGGTAGCGCGGAAACGCATCCTGGATCTGGACCAAGCCAGATCTCTCAAGACCTCTTGCCATGTCCAGTACCTCGCCGACCCCAAGGGGAAAGAGGTTCTTCCCGAGCACATTCTTGGGCGGCCGCCTATGGACCCTCTCGTACCGCCTCGCTGCCCAGTGCCCACCCAGGTAATGCCAGGGTGCAGTCTCATGGCCACCCCACGGGCTCAGCCAGGCTGTGTAATTGAAAAAGACGATCCCACCAGGTTCAGTGATCCGGACAAGCTCTCTTAG
>JAMCQF010000213.1 GCA_023379605.1 Actinomycetota bacterium | reverse complement strand
GTTCCTTGAGCGTTCGGTCCAGTGGGACACTCATTACTGGGCGCAGAGCAGTGGTGACCATGGGGATGACCTCCTTAAGGCTCGTTATGATTATCTAGCTGTTTCATAGCATATCATGCTATTTCTGTTTTGCAAATGACGATTTCGCCCGTCATCGCTTCGGCGGCGTGCGGACTGGCAGCCGCAGCCGCCCGCGCTGATATCGCTGCGATCGAGCCAGCTCAGCAGCGTTTATGGTTCACCAAAAGCGAAGCCTGCCGCCCTGCCCACTCCAGTGTCGACGGCTTACCAGTGTCCACGGTGGATCCCAGTGTCTACGGTGGATCCCAGTGTCGACGGCTTACCAGTGTCCACGGTGGATCACGTCTTCGAAAGCTCGCCTTGGTCTGTGGGTAGACGGCGAAGGAGGGTCTGTTTGGGCTGGATATCCAAGCAGAACTGCTCCTATCGGTTTGCATCCTTCCGGAATACCGAAGGTAGCAAGAAGCCGGTCCTCTCCTCTGAAGATTCCCAGGAATGCAGCGCCCAAGCCGGCATCTTGGGCCGCAAGCAGAAGAACCATGGTCGCAAACCCGGCATCGATCTGCCAGAAAGGAACAGGCCAACTGGCAGGGTCCGACAGACCGGAGCCAGCCTTATCCGCCTCCGAGTATCTGCTGAGATAGCACTGCTGGTTAGCGATAGGGAGGACTACTACAGGGGCGTGCCGCAGAGGTTTCCTGCGTGGGTTGCGCTCCCACCACTGTGAAGTAGTGGTCAGCTCCCAGAACGTGCTTGTCTGCTCTTTACCCTCGAGGACCAAGAAGTCACGCCCCTGTGCATTTCCCGCCGAGGGTGCTCTGGTCGCCAGGGCAAGTAAGTCATCGAGCAGATCCTTTGGGAGTGGATCTTTGGTGAACGATCTGGTCATGTGGCGCCGGCGTATGGCCTCGGTGAGCTCCACCCGCGTGAGGATATCGCGGTCGCGGGTACCTGAGCACTATGAGAGCGGGACGGTCTGGGACTGTAGGAACGTCGCACGGTGCTTAAAAAGTCACCCGTTGTTGCGGTCTGGCCACCCAGCTCACCGGGTTTTGAGCTTTTCCAGCTGGATGCCATGCACTTTTCAAAAAATAAAAACTTACTGCGGGTAGCCCCTTTTCCCCGCTGAAGTAGTGGTGTTACGTTGCGCCTCCAGCAGGAGAGGAGGGAGCAAGATGAGGCGCTCTGCAGGCTGGCTCGCGGTGGGCATGTTCGCGGTTGCTTTAGCCGGTTGCGGAGGCTCCGGTGCTACCGCACTTCGAGCGCACAAGGCACCGCCGACCACGCTTTCGGCCCGGAGTGTCGAGGATGAGCAGATTGTCACAGCCTGGAAGGCAGCCGCTGAAGCGTTCGATAACGCTTCACTTACATCGGACTATAATTCACCAGCACTAGAGGCAACGTTTGCCAATCCTCTATTATCTATACTGAGATCGAGGCTTTATTCGTGGCATCTCTTGGATTATTCAGCGCGGGGCAGTAATGAAATCATTGCTCCGAGACTGTTGTCTGTACGTGGGAATATAGCAGCAGTTAAAGCTTGCATAATCGGAAATGAGATTGAGGAGTTAGCAAGTGGGCTACCAGTTCCGGGCCCGCTAGGGAAAGCGGACAAGGTACAAGTACATGCATCCCTTATTTTAGTCGATAATGTCTGGAAAGTTACATCTCAGACTGTCAAAGATGTGGCGTCATGTTAATGAGGGGTCATCTCTTATTGTCTTCGCTATTATTGGGTTTAATTTTTGGGCTTGTAGCTGAATTGGTATGCCCAATAGCAGCTGGAGCTAGTAATTACGACGGTGGTGGCGGTGGAAGTGCCAGCGGCGGAGACGGCGGGGGTGGCACCGTCTATGTGGTCGTCACGATCCCAGGTGGGCCGGCTTGCCCAGTTGCGCAGTGCCCCGGAGGGGTCGAGGCGGGGGCTTCAGGGGGAAGCAGCGAGTCTGGTGCTAGTGGTCCGCCCCCGTTCCAATGCACCTGGCAGCCTGACCAGGCTTTCGGACCCGCTCCCACAGGACAGAGCGGAGGTGAGTGGTATGTGCAGATCTGCACCGCTCGGGATGGTGGAAGCGGATATCAAGAGCTACCTGTATGGGTACAGCAACCACCCACAACCACACCTCCAGCGCTCTCGCCAGCCCAGCTGGCCCAGCAGGCCGAGGGAGAGATAGCCCTCCCGTCGCCCACAATAAACACCAGCCCATCCAGGGTGGGTCGATCTCCTGGAACCGTCGTCAACTTTCCGACCTGGCTTTGGGTTAACGCTGGAATCTGGCATCCCTGGAGCGCCTCTGCCTCTGCTGGAGGCCTTACGGCTACGGCCTCTGCAGTTCCAACCTCGGTTTACTGGGATACCGGGGACGGCGGCGGCGTCGACTGCCAAGGCCCAGGGACGCCTTATGACCGGTCGATCCCGGCGCGAGATCAGTCAACTTACTGCTCGTATACGTGGCGCAAGAGCTCTGCTGGGCAACCCAGCCCAGACGGGAACCCCAACGATGACTCCTTCACTCTCACGGCAACCATCACCTGGCAGGTAAGCTGGTCGGCAAGCAATGGGGCTGGGGGAGGCCTGCCTGCGCTCGTCACCCGCTCTTCGGTGCCAATGCCGGTCCAGCAGATCGAATCTGTGAACACCAGCAGCTAGCGACTCTGCTGAGTTCCGGGAATACTGTAGACATTACTACGGTTTACTACTCAAGCGGTGCCTGAGCCAACAATGGCTCTCTGGCCCGGCGTGGCCAAGGAGGCTCCGGTGACCACATACGGTGACACCACACCACAGATCTCGAAAGCCAGCACCACCAGTCATGGTGGTCTCGCCCTGGTGGTGATCGCTACCGCCCAGCTCATGGTCATGCTGGATCTAACGATCGTAAACATCGCACTACCAGCAATGCAGAAGGCGCTGGGCTTCTCTGTCACCGACCTGTCGTGGGTGGTGAACGCCTATGTCCTTGCCTTCGGTGGCCTTCTTCTTTTGGGGGGGAGGACAGGGGACATTTTTGGACGAAGGCGGATGCTAATTATCGGTATAGGACTGTTCACGTTGGCCTCAATGGCCGGGGGCTTGGCAACCAGCCAGGATTGGTTGATATCCGCAAGGTCTATTCAGGGAATAGGTGCGGCTATTGCATCTCCGACCGCTCTATCACTCATAGCGACCACTTTCCCGGAGGGGAGGGCTCGCCACAAGGCGATGGCTGTCTATGCCGGCATGTCGGGTGCAGGCGGAGCGCTCGGCTTGCTGATCGGCGGCTTGCTGGTTGACTTTTCCTCTTGGAGGTGGGTGCTGTTTGTGAACGTGCCCATTGGTGTGGCTCTCATGGTCACAGCACCCTTTGTGCTCCCTGCCAGCAGCGGCCAAAGGGGCAAGCTGGATCTGCCGGGCGCCCTCTCGGTATCCGCCGGAATGGCTTTACTGGTTTACGGGCTTGAACGCGCTCCGAGTGCAGGCTGGTCGGACTCGCTGACCCTGGTTGCTTTTGTCGGAGCTGCTGTTCTCCTGAGCATCTTCGTTCTGCTGGAAGCTCACAGAGCAGATGCGCTGTTGCCGATGCGCTTTCTTCGCAACCGTAATCGAGCCGGTGGGTTTGCCGTCATGCTGCTTCTTGGGGGAGCGATGCTCTCCCTGCTCTACTTCCTTACTCAGTTCCTCCAGGAAGCTTTGCACTACAGCCCGCTTGAAGCAGGAGTTGCTTATCTTCCCCTCCCAATTGTCGTGGGAAGCGTTGGGCTGATTGTCTCAAGGCTCGTCTCAAAGGTGGGAATACGGCCCTTTCTTATTGTCGGGCCGCTTTTGGTAGCTGGTGGGCTATGGTGGGTTTCTGACCTGACGAGCCACAGTGCCTACCCGGTGGTCTTTGGGCCTTTGGTAGTGGTCGGGCTGGGGATGGGCCTTTCGTTCGTGCCGCTGACCCTTAACGCCGTAGCTGCAGTCCGTGACCATCAGGCAGGTCTCGCATCAGGGCTACTCAACACCAGCCAGCAGATAGGAGGGTCACTGGGCCTTGCAGCCCTGGTGAGCGTCGCTGCCATCGTGACGAGGGACCACCTTGCCAACCATGTGGCATCCCTGGATGCCGTGAGAGGCACGTTGTCATCACCAGCAGGTGTGTACGGATTCCAGGCTGCGCTTCGTGGCGGTGCGATTGCAGCCGGCCTGGCCTTTCTGGCGGCATTGATCGTTCTACGCCCGTCTAGAGCAGTTCCAAAAGAGCTCGATCCCGGCGAGGGACGCCGAGCGCAGGTTAGAACGGTAACCACAGCCGAGACCCACAGCCCAGGCACCTGAGCACTCAGCAAGCTGCAACCGCAAGATCTGGCACTACACCTCGTTTCCCTCCGAGTAACGAGGTGCTTTGGGGATCAAAGAAGCAGATACCAAGGCCCAGTCCGCGGAGGTCATGGCGAGAGTGCGCAGATGCAAAGGAGCAGGGCTTAGCTTTTGTGTGGTGGGAGCCCTGTTACTAGTAGCTATAGGCCAGCTTGGGCTGATCTCGGTGTCGTCCTTGGGCAATGGAAGCCTGAGCGACGTCACCACGACTGCTAACGGATCCAAGCTTGGTGCCTCAGGCCCGCAGCAAAGCAACCCAAGGTCACAAGCATCAGCCCGCATATCCCTGCGAGCAGGCGAGAGCGGAGCTCTGTCATCCAAGGTTGGGCTGAACACCGGCCTTGCAACATCGCCAGGTGGTGCGCAGGCCACGCTAGCGAGCCTTGCTGGGAGCCCGGTGCGCATAACCGTCGACACATCTCATCCTGGCCAGCTCATCAACAGGGACCTACTCGGCGTCGATGGCCCTGACTCGGCAGCTCCAGCGGTAGTTAGCGAGCTGACGGCCTTGCACTTGCGCTATGTACGAACCGACGTGAGCTTCCAGGGCAGCTACGACGGCAAGCCCGTCTACAACTGCGCAACTGGTGGATGGAACCCCATCCCGCTTGACACCACAGTCAAGGAGATAGAGGCCATCGGGGCTACCTCGGAGCTGATCGTGGATTACACACCCTCATGTCTTGCCAACATGCCACAAATCGGTGCCACCTACTCCCAATACGAGCCGCCTGATCTAGGTGCCAATCAGCCGAAATGGGATGCCCTGGTGTACCAGATGGCCTACCACGAGATAACTGCTGAAGGGGTAAGGATCTTCGAGATCTGGAACGAGCCTGACGGCGAGTTCTGGTTCGGCGGTCTGGCTGGCTACCTACACCTATACGCCGACACTGCCACAGTCTTGGAGAGAGCAGCAGCAGCCGCGCACACGCACATAGAAGTGGGAGGGCCTGCGCTGCTCGCAGCAGACCCAACCTGGATCGAACCTTTCCTAGCCTTTGTCGCAAAGAACCATCTGCCGCTCAGCTTCCTTTCCTGGCACTGGTATGCGAGTGACCCGATGATTGGCCCCGTCGGCCCCATCCCGATGCCCCCTAAGGGCACGCCCCCTTACTGGTACGATCCGGCGCTTAGCGCAAAGTCCTACGGAGAACAGGTGGCAGCGGTGCGGGCCATGCTCGCCTCCTTTCCGTCACTGCACCCCAAACTCTGGATCGACGAGTGGAACGTCGGGGTTGGGTATGATGCCCGCAACGGGCAGCCCTTCGATGCTGCCTTTGCAGCAGCAGTCCTGGACAGCGCACAGACATCCGGGCTTGACCGCATGTGCTTCTTCGATGCCTGGAATCCTCAGGGAAGTGGGGGGGGTGGCTTTGCGGCGGCCGAATCCAATCAAGGCTTGCTGGCTCCCAACTTCACCCCACAGCCCGTGTACTACACTTTCGCTTTCTGGAGTGCCATGGCACAAAGAGAGGTCCCGGTCACGCTCTCTCCAGCCCAGACCAGTTCCCGTCCCAGCGGCAGGGTGGGCGCGGTCGCCTCAGTCGGGCCTCACGGTCGGGTCACCGTGCTCGCCTACAACTTCATGGCCTACAGTCCTACCGGCAACTACGGTACCTCCGACCCCAACCCATACGACCGCATCGTCACTGTGGCGCTCTCCGGCCTGAAGCGCTCGCGAACCTATAACTGGACCCAGGCGCTTGTGGACGCCGTCCACAACGGCAGCGTGGTCGGTCACGGAACACTGAAGGGCCCCAGCGGCCAGCTCAGCTTTACCCTCCCCGGAGAGGGAGTCACCCTTATAACCCTCACGCCCTAAGGTGACCTTGCCACGGGAGGTCTCGGAGCTGCTCTGCGAGCGGCACGACGTTACCAGCTCGTGCAGCGCCTCCATAAACCCGTGAACAGAGCAAGGCGGCATTCATAGGCCAAGGCACGGTTAACGGTACAGATGCTCAGCTGGCCTTCACCGTTCCCAGCTAGTCCGTTAGCCTGATCAGCTTTACGCGCTGAGAGCACTTGCCGAGCCTGGGCCAACTTCCGCGAGCGGAATGTCGAGCTATCTGGTAAGGTTTTACTCCAAGCATTCCTAACCACCCGATCACGAAGGACTAGAGGCCAATGGCTAGCTCCAGAGACTTGGTAATCCAGGTCAAGCAACAGATAAGGGAAATAGACGTCGAGGCTGCCGAGGAGATGCTCGGTAACGCCGTGTTCCTTGACATCAGAGAGCCTGACGAGTACGAGCAAGGCGCTCTCCCAGGCGCCATACACCTACCGCGTGGCTTTTTGGAGTTCCAGATCGAGGGCAAGATCCCTGATCACTCAACGCCCGTGGTGGTCTACTGCGCAGTAGGAGGCAGGTCAGCTTTGGCCGCTCACACTCTCCAGCAGCTCGGCTATACCGACGTGGTGTCCCTCGCCGGGGGTTTCAACCGCTGGAAGGACCACGGGAAACCCTGGTCTACTCCGCGCACCCTAAGCCCTGACCAGCGCAATCGCTACCATCGCCATCTGCTGCTTCCAGAGGTCGGCGAGGAGGGCCAGCTTAAACTGCTCGACTCCAAGGTGCTGCTGCTCGGTGCTGGGGGGCTTGGATCACCGGCGGCGCTTTACCTAGCTGCAGCTGGGGTGGGCACACTCGGCATCATCGATATGGACGTTGTCGACGCCTCTAACCTGCAGCGGCAGATCCTCCACAACCTGGACAGGGTAGGCGATCGCAAGGTCGACTCTGCCAAGAAGACCATTACTGCCATGAACCCTGACATAGACGTGGCCACCTATGACCTGCGCCTGGGTGCAGACAACGTGCTTGAGATCATCGACGGCTATGACGTGATCGTGGATGGGACCGACAACTTTCCCACTCGATACTTGGTCAACGACGCTTCACTGTTAAAGCGGATCCCGGTTGTGCATGGCTCTATCTTCCGTTTCGATGGTCAGGTCACAGTCTTTGATCCCTACAACGGACCTTGCTACAGGTGCATGATCCCCGAGCCGCCTCCAGCGGAGCTTGCACCTTCCTGCGCCGAGGCTGGTGTTCTCGGCGTCCTGTGTGGGGTCATCGGTTCCCTTCAAGCGCTGGAAGCGATCAAGCTGCTTTTGGGCTTGGGGGATCCGCTGATTGGCAGGCTTCTCGCATATGACGCGCTGGAGCAGACATTTCGCACTTTTAAGGTTCGGCGTGATCCACAGTGCCCAGCGTGCGGTGAGAACGCCGGCGAGATCCAGATCGCGGAGTACGACGAGCTCTGCATGCCGCATGTAGCCGTAGCTTGCTGAGGGCGCCATCAGGTTTGCGCCAGAGATCCGCAGGTTGTGGGTGCCGGCTCTGGCGCGTGTGTTGCGACCTAAACTGGCCCATGTGAGACCCAAATGTGACAGGCAGGTCTAGCCATGGCTGGATCCGATCAGCGCCCCGGAGCTCCGGCGCCCACGCCAGCGCCGTCCTCTGGCGGGCCGGAGTCTTCGAGTCCCAAGGAAGCCTCTCAACCCATTTCAGGTGAACGGCGCACGGACTCTGGGATCGAAGTCAAAGCGGTCTACGGTCCCGAAGATCTAAACGGATGGGATCCTCACGGCCACCTTGGCCAGCCAGGAGCCTATCCATACACACGCGGGATCTACCCGAACATGTACCGTGGGCGCCTTTGGACCATGAGGCAGTACGCGGGCTTCGGAACGGCCGAAGCCACCAACGAGCGCTTCAAGTTCCTCCTCGATGCCGGCCAGACAGGCTTGTCCTGTGCGTTCGACCTTCCCACCCAGATGGGCTACGACTCCGATCATCCCAGAGCGGAAGGGGAGGTGGGCAAGGTAGGTGTGGCAATCGACTCGCTAGACGATATGCGCCTTCTGCTCAAAGGTCTTCCTTTGGACAAGGTGACGACTTCTATGACGATCAACGCCACAGCAGCAATACTCCTTCTTCTCTACCAGCTTGTTGCCGAGGAGAACGGGATCGACCCATCGCTTCTCGGTGGTACGATCCAGAACGATATCCTAAAGGAGTACATTGCACGTGGCACCTATAGATACCAC
>JAMCQF010000212.1 GCA_023379605.1 Actinomycetota bacterium | reverse complement strand
TCGCCATTACCTACTTTCCCATGGGCCATGCCCGCCAGGGGATAGTACATGTGATCGGGCCTGAGCTGGGCCTTACCTTACCGGGCATGACCGTGGTGTGCGGAGACAGCCATACCTCCACCCATGGAGCCTTTGGAGCGCTTGCGTTCGGGATCGGTACGAGCGAGGTAGAGCACGTCCTGGCCACACAGACACTTCCACAACGCAAACCCGCAACCATGGCCATCGAGATAGAGGGTGCACTTCCACAAGGCGTGACCGCAAAAGACCTCATCTTGGCGGTGATAGGCAGGATCGGCACTGGCGGCGGCATAGGCCATGTCATCGAGTACCGGGGCTCGACCATCGGCTCACTTTCCATGGAAGCCAGGATGACCATCTGCAACATGACCATAGAGGCAGGGGCGCGTGCAGGAATGATAGCCCCAGACGACACGACCTTTGCCTACCTTGAGGGCCGCCCATACGCTCCCAAGGGCGCCGCGTGGGAGGAGGCTCTCGAGCAGTGGCGAGCCCTGCCGACCGACGAGGGCGCTGTATTCGACCGTACCGTCGAGATAGATGCCACCCAGCTCGTAGCGCACGTCAGCTGGGGGACAAACCCTTCCCAGGTATCCCCCATCACCGGCGAGGTTCCAAGCCCGGAGCAGTTCGATGACCCAGGACAGCGCGAAGCCGCAGCCCGGGCTCTTTCTTACATGGGCCTTGCCGCCGGCACCTTGATCCGAGACATCCCGGTGGACACTGTCTTTGTGGGATCTTGCACCAACTCCCGCATAGAGGACCTAAGAGCTGCAGCTAAAGTCCTTGAGGGCAGACATGTGGCCAAAGGAGTACGGGCCCTTGCAGTGCCCGGCTCGCGCCATGTACGCAACCAGGCCGAGGCAGAGGGGCTGGACAAGGTGTTCGTCTCGGCAGGCTTCGAGTGGCGCGAGCCTGGATGCTCGATGTGCCTTGCCATGAACCCCGACAAGCTCTCTCCGGGGCAACGGTGCGCTTCGACATCCAACAGGAATTTCGAAGGACGCCAAGGCAGGGGGGGACGTACCCATCTCGTATCGCCTGCTGTGGCAGCTGCCACAGCTGTGGCCGGACATTTTGCAACCCCGGAGGACCTTTAAAGATGAAGCCAGTCACAGTTGTAACCGGAAGAGCTGTCCCGCTGGACCGTTCAGACATAGACACCGACCAGATCATCCCGAGCGACTGGCTAAAGCGTGTGGAGCGCACCGGGTTCGGGGCTGGGCTTTTCTCTGAATGGCGGGAGACTCCAGACTTCTCTCTCAACCGGCCAGAGTACGCAGGAGCGACGATTCTTGTCGCTGGACCGAACTTCGGGACCGGCTCTTCACGTGAGCACGCTGTCTGGGCGCTGACCGATTACGGGTTCAGCGCTGTCATCTCCCCACGCTTTGGCGACATCTTCTACAACAACGCCACAAAGTCCGGCTTGGTTCCCGTCCGGGTCGATCCAGGAACTGGGAGAGCTCTTTTGGACGCGGTGGCTGCCGACCCTGATCTTGAGATCACAGTGGATATTCCCAGGCTCCTTGTGGCCGCTCCGGCCGCTGGGATAGAGGCGCACTTCGAGATGGACGAGTCCACAAGGGAGCGCCTAGTAAATGGCTGGGACGACATTGGCCTGACACTGCGCCATGAGGAGGCTATCTCAGCCTACGAGTCCCGCCGCCCGGCCTGGATGGTGACGACCACGACTCAACTGGCCTAGCATTGGGGCGTGGTGGACCGTCTGCGGTTCTCATCGCTACCGGGACAGGCGGTGAGGTCTGGCAATGTCACAGTTGGCCGTATCGCCGACGGCGTAGTGCGGCTAGTGGAGTTCGGCAACCCGCCCTTGGTTGGGCTGGTGGCCGAGCGGGATGGCCAGGCTGTGTTCATTCCGTCACGCTACTTAGAGCGCATCGATCAGACGGGAGCGGAGCTGAGCAGCGAGCCACCAAAGCTGGACCCTTTCGAGCGCCGGGCCGGCGAGGTGTTGCTCGGAAGGGACCTGCTCGACCACAAGCTGATCTTCATACACTCACGGCTGCGCCCACGGCTGGTGAGAGCCGATGATCTAGTCCTGGGCCCGGGCCCGGCCGGTAAAGGATGGAGTGTCACAGGCATAGACGTGGCCGAAGGCGTCCACCGTCTAAAACGCCGGCTGCGCCACCTGCTCAAGACCTCCCCGGCTCAAGAGACTGTAGAATCATCTGCGACATTTGTCCCATGGGGAGAGCTCGAGCCCTTCGTAGCCCATGTCCCCACGGCCCGGCGGCGGCTCAGCCTCCGCAAGCTGCGAAAGATGCACCCCGCACAAATCGCAGACTTGCTGGAGGAAGCCTCGGAAGAAGAGGGCCGGGAGATCCTGGATGCCTTGGAGGACGACCAGGCACTCGAGGCGGACGTCATTGAAGAGCTCGAGCCTGTGCACAGGCTCGATGCTGTGCGGGACCGCTCCGATGCAGAAGTCGCCGAGCTGCTGGCGGCAATGGCCCCCGATGACGCTGCCGATCTGCTCACCTCGCTCGACCAGGGACGCAGGGCCAGGGTGCTCGAGCTGATACCAGCTCCCCAGCAGAAAGTTGTCACCTCGCTCCTCGGGTACCACCCCGAGACCGCCGGGGGGCTTATGACCCCCTCGGTGGTGTGCCTGCCAGAGATGGCCTCGGTGCAGGACGCACTGGATGCCATAAGGTCTCGCACAGACCTTCCTGAGAACCTCGGGGGTGTGTTCGTGCGGGACACAGATGGCCACTTGAGCGGTTACGTGGCGCTGACCAAGATATTGACCGCCAAGGCATCCGTCGTGCTGGCAAACATAGCGCAGCCCGATCCGCCGCGCGTCGGACCCAACAGGGATCTGGTGGAGGTCGCTGTCACGATGGCCGACTACAACCTCACATCCCTGGCTGTGGTCGATGAGACCGATACAGTGCTCGGGATCGTCACCGTAGATGACGTCCTGGCCCGGGTCCTTCCGGCTGGTTGGCGCAGACGCGTGGAGGCTCTCCCGGAAGCCTGAGTGTCCCTGGGGCGCTCTTTAAGTGCTATACTGTTATTGCCCTTTCTAGCGCAACGGCGTAGCCCGATGCCTTTAGGGCAGGACGTCGAGGTCAAGCAGCAGCCATTGCAGGGCTTTGCTCTGTGGCGTCATCGGTTGGGATCGGCTTAGGAGGTGATGGATGCGCAAACGCCCACGAAGTAGCACCCTTCACCGAGCGCCCGACTCGCTGCCCACCTGATCAGGGCATTCGCTCCCTCAACTTCCCTCTTGAGCGAGCACGTGCGGGCGCGGTACGAACCGTCCACCCACTAGCTCAAGTAAAGGAGGTGAGGATCATAAGCGACCTCCATCTTCTAGGCCCAGCCGACCCCAAAGGCGGTCTCCCCACAGCCGCCAAGACCGAAGTTGACAGGCCACAAGAAGCCACAGCAGCCTCCAAAGTTTCACCAGCTCGCCCTGATGAGGCAGTAGCGGTGGTGCCTACGACCACAGAGGAGACCATCCGGGGCGCTCTGGGAAGGATCTCAGGGAGCGACCTGCGCACCCGGCCCTCTATGGGCAGGAAGCTCCTGGCCCTGCTTGCCATCATGGGGCCAGGGCTTATCGTCATGGTGGGTGACAACGATGCAGGCGGCATCACCACCTATGCGCAGGCCGGACAAGCATACGGGGTAAGCCTGCTATGGCTGTTCCTGCTGCTTTTAGTGGTTCTCTACGTGGCACAGGAGATGGTTGCGCGCCTGGGGTCTGTTACGGGGGTCGGCCATGGCCGGCTAATAAGGGAGCGCTTCGGCAGGTTCTGGGCTGCGTTCTCGGTCTTCGATCTCTTCCTCCTCAACTTCCTCACACTGCTCACCGAGTTCATAGGAGTGGACCTGGCTCTGTCCTATCTGGGCGTGAGCCCTTTCATCTCGGTTCCCCTCGCTGCTGTAGCGATGGTGCTGATGGTGGTGAGCGGCGAGCTTTACCGCTGGGAACGGTTCATGTACGTGCTTATCATCGTGAGCCTTCTGGTTATCCCACTCATGCTGCTGACCCCGGTCCACTGGGGTCAAGTTGTCCATGGAACGCTTCTCCCCACTGTGAAGGGCGGGCTGACTTCGACTGCGATGATCTTCATCATTGGCATCGTCGGCACCACTATCGCCCCCTGGCAGCTATTTTTCCAGCAGGGAAACGTAATTGACAAGCATATCGGCACCCGTTGGACAAACTACGAGAGGGCCGATACCTTGATCGGCTCGGTGGTGACCAACGTTGCGGGGGGTGCCGTGATGATAGCAGCTGCTTTCGCGTTTGCCCACACTGCGCTTTCGGGCAAGTCCTCCAACGCACTTGCGATCGCGAGAGGCTTCGGCCACTACATAGGGCCTGCAGCGGGTGTGATCTTTGCGATCATCCTCCTGGAGGCAGCTCTGATTGGAGCCGCCACGGTGACGGTCTCCACCTCCTATGCGTTAGGAGACCTCTTTGGGCTCTCGAACTCGCTCAACACCAAGGTGAGAGACGCAAAAGGGTTCTACGCGTCTTATATGGCACTCGTAGTCATTGCAGCCGGGGTCGTCCTCATACCAAGCCTGCCTCTTGGCCTAATAAACTTAGGTGTGCAGGTTCTAGCCGGCATACTGCTCCCGAGCGCGCTCGGCTTCCTCGTGCTGTTGTGCAATGACAGAGAGCTGCTTGGGCCTTGGGTCAACTCGCCCTGGGTAAACACCCTGGCAAGCCTCATCGTCGCTCTGCTGCTGCAGCTTTCGTTGGTGCTCACTGTGGCCACTGTATACCCTTCTGTCAACGTGACCATCCTCACTTTGGCCACCGGGATCATCGTGCTCGGATCGACAGCCACCGTGGCGCTGGTCCAGCGGGCTCGCGCTGGCCGCTGGACTGCCAATCCAGCAGACCTCGAGCGCCGGAAGGACTGGCTTACCCCAAGGGACGTGCTCATGACCAAGCCTGCTATGTCCAAAGGTCGGCGCTTCGTACTGAGCGTGCTCAGGGTATACCTGGTAATAGCGATGGTGCTGACGGCCGTGAGCTTCGCACGCCTGGCGGGCCACTGAGAAGATCGACCTCTGCTCGGCGCGAATGCCGACACGCTGACGCCTGGCCAGAGATCTTAAGTCACAATAGGGATCCTAGGTCAGGCCAGGGATGTGATCTCGACCTGGTGTACGTCCAAGATGCCGGGCTCTTGCCGCAAGGATGCCAGAGTCCCCTCGGGAAGGGCTTGGTCAGTAGAGAGCAGCATCAAAGCGGTGCTCGCACCCGCCGAGGGTCCTACAGCCATGCTGGATATGCTCACGCCGCTCCGGCCCAGCACCGTGCCAACCACCCCTATCATCCCGGGGCGGTCGTCGTTGCGAACTACAAGCATATGCGAAGCAGGGGGCACCTCGACTGTGTGGTCATCGACCATCACGATCCGCGGAGACTCGCCCGGACCAGACAGAGTCCCCGCCACGGCGTGAGCAGTGCTGCGAAGCGTTATCAGGTTCACGTAGTCCCTGGTAGTGGCCGTTATCGACTCACGCACCTCGAGGCCGCGCTCGTTGGCCAGCTGGGGGGCGTTGACATATGAAACGGGCTCCTCGGTCCCTGCTGCAAAAACGCCCTTTAGAACCGAGAGCGTGAGGATGCGGGTATCCTCTCCTGCCAATCCTCCTTGATACTCAACCTCCAGCTTGTCGGGCAAACCGTCGTTCAGGCACGAGAAGAACCTTCCCAGCTCCTCTGCCAAGCCAAGGAAGGGCTTTACCGCCTCAGAAGCCGCCGCTGCACCTATATTCACTGCAAAGGGGACAAACTCACCTGCCAGAGCCAGGTTCACCTGCTCGGCTATGGTGACACCAGCTTTGTCCTGGGCCTCGACCGTGCTCGCTCCGAGATGCGGCGTCACAACAACAGATCCGAGGCTTAAAAGCGGGGATCCAGTCGGTGGCTCGGTAGCAAACACATCGAGCCCGGCTCCACCGAGAGCCCCAGAGCGAATTGCCTTCGCGAGCGCCTCTTCATCTATGATCCCCCCACGAGCGGTGTTGATTATGCGCAACCCGGGCTTGGCCAGCGAGAGCAGCTCTGCGTTCACCAGACCCATTGTCTCAGCGGTCTTTGGAAGATGTATCGTTACAAAGTCGGATTGCTGGAAAAGCTCTTGCAGGCTCATGAGCTCAACTCCCATCCTCTTTGCGCGCTCAGCAGCTATGTAGGGGTCGTAGGCAACGATCCGCATGCCAAACGACATTGCCCTCTGTGCCACAAGCGCCCCGACCCGTCCCAGGCCCACGATGCCGAGGGTCTTGGAGTAAAGCTCCACCCCCTGCCACTTGGACCGCTCCCAATTGCCCGCCACAAGAGCGCCATGGGCCTGTGGGATATTGCGGGCTTGGGCCAGCATTAGGGCAATCGCGTGCTCCGCAGCAGAGAGGATGTTCGACTCAGGAGCATTGACCACCATCACGCCGCGGCGGGTGGCCGCCTCTACGTCCACGTTGTCCAGGCCGATCCCGGCCCGTCCGACCACCACCAAGCTCTCTCCAGCCGCTTGGAGCACCTCAGCGGTAACGGTGGTGGCAGAGCGGATAATTATCGCTGAGACACCTGCTACCGCTCCCAGCAGAGCCTGGGGGCTGAGGCCGAGCTGCACGTCTACATCGTGACCAGCCTGCCTTAGCACCTCCAACCCAGTCTCAGCCAGCTTCTCTGTTACCAGAACCCTTGCCATGGTGGTCTCTATACCTTCCTCTCGTTCCTGTCGCTTTGCACATGGCCCGGCCACGCTCGTCTATACGGACCTCAGTGGCCTTTGCACAATGACCTTGCAGGGCCTACCCCTGGGCCATCCTGGCCACGAGCTTGCCTATGCGGCGGATCCCTTCTTCCATCTCACCATCTGCGAGCGCGTAGGAAAGGCGCAGGTAGCCTGGCGCACCGAAGGCTTCGCCTGGCACTACTGCTACCTTGGCCTCATCTAGGATCACCTCTGCCAACTCCAATGTAGTGGTCGGGCGCCGGCCAGCGACCTGGCGTCCCAGCAATCCCTTCACACACGGAAACGCATAGAAGGCACCCTCGGGCTCTATGCAGCTTATGCCGTCGATCTCGTTCAGCATCTTGTGCATGGTGACCCGCCGCCGATTGAAGGCTTCCCGCATCTCAGATACAGCCGAGAGGTCGCCGTTCAACGCGGCGAGCGCGGCGCGCTGAGACACGTTGGCCACGTTGGAGGTGACCTGGGATTGGAGGTTGGCGGCAGCTTCTATCACGTCAGGAGACGCAATCATCCATCCTACCCGCCATCCTGTCATCGCGTAGGTCTTGGCCACCCCGTTTATGACCACGCACCGCTCAGCGATCTCAGGCACAAGTGACCGAAGGGAGTGCTGAGTCCGCTCTCCGTAAACCAGGTGCTCGTATATCTCATCAGCCATAACCCAGACCTCGTTGGCCAAGGCCCAGGTCCCTATGGCTTCCATCTCATCTCTTGTGTAGACAGCCCCGGTCGGGTTCGAAGGAGAGCAGAGGATGACCATGCGCGTCGCTTGGGTCCTAACCTGCTCGAGCTGCTCGACGCTCACCTTGAAGCCGCTTGACTCCTCTGTTGGCACGACTACGGGAACGCCTCCAGCCAACCTTGCGGCTTCGGGATAGGTGGTCCAGTAGGGAGCTGGCACCACTACCTCGTCACCTGGGTCGACCAGGGTGGCAAAAGCGTTGTAGATCGCATGCTTGGCGCCGTTGGTAACCAGCACTTGGGAAGGCTCTACCTTGTAGCCCGAATCCCTAAGGGTCTTTTCCGCTATGGCAGCTCGGAGCTCTGCCAAGCCTGCGACAGGGCTGTAGTGGTGGTTGCGCGGATCATGGCAAGCCTCTGCTGCAGCGTCGACCACCTGGTTCGGAGTCGCAAAGTCGGGCTCTCCCGCTCCGAAGCCGATGACATCTTCTCCTGCCGCCTTCAAAGCCTTGGCCTTCGCGTCCACAGCCAGCGTCGCCGACGGCGCTACAGAAGCGACCCTCGTAGAGATCCGCCTAGCAGTCCGATGTGGCTCCCTGATTCCTTCTGAGCTACTCATAGGTGACATGCTTGCACACGTGACAGACATCCCTGACATCGCCATTCCCTCCAGCCTGCTCCCAGAGGACGGCCGCTTTGGCTCTGGCCCGTCCAAAGTCCGCTCGCAAGCCGTGGCGGCCCTTGAAAGGGCTGCGCCTGGCTACCTGGGCACCAGTCATCGCCAGGAAACCGTCCGCTCGGTGGTACGTCGTCTCAGGCAGGGCTTGGCTGATCTGCTTTCTGCACCCGATGGCTATGAGGTTGTGCTCGGTAACGGCGGCAGCACATGCTTTTGGGACATAGCCACATTCTGCCTGGTAAGACGCCGTAGCCAGCACCTCAGCTTCGGAGAGTTCTCCTCCAAGTTCGCCTCCGCTGTTAAAGCGGCTCCCCACTTAGAGGATCCCCAGATCATAGAGTCCGCTCCTGGAACCCATCCTCTAGCGCAGCCTGCAGATGACAT
>JAMCQF010000211.1:7131-8168 GCA_023379605.1 Actinomycetota bacterium | reverse complement strand
AGGCATGAACGAGCGGCGGTCGTATGAATCGTGGCGAATAGTCAGGCTCTGGCCCAGCGCACCGAGTATGACCTCCTGATGGGCGACGAGGCCTGGCAAGCGCACCGAATGGATCCGTATCCCCCCATTGGAGCTGGCACCTCTGGCCCCCGGCAAGATCTCGTTCCAGGATTGTTGTGAAGCACTGGGCTCAGCAGCAGCTCCTGGCATGTCTTGCGGCTGCCCCCATGGTTCCATGCCCCTTTCAGAGCGCGCCGAAGCCATGGCGGCCGCTGTGGCTATGGCGGTCCCTGATGGAGCATCCAGCTTCTTGTCATGATGGAGCTCAATGATCTCGGCTCCTTCCATGTGCAGGGCTGCCACTGCAGCAAAATGCTCCATCAAAACCGCACCGATAGCGAAGTTCGGCGCGATTATGCAATTGACACCACCTGCAGATACCAGCCGGCCGAGAGCTTCGATGTCGGCAGCGCCAAGGCCTGTGGTCCCGATCACGCAGTGCATCCCATGCGAAGCTGCCCACTCGAGATTGGCACGCGCAGCGCTTGCAACTGTGAAGTCCACCACGACCTCAGCGGATGCCTCAGACATCTGCGAGGCGTCCTTGGATATCGCAAGGGTGCCCACCTCCTTGCCGCACAGATCGGCGAGGGCAACTCCCCCTCTCTTCGGGTCCACCGCCGCAACCAGTTCAAGATCCTCTGCGCCCGCCACAGCACGGCACACCTCTGTGCCCATCCGCCCAGCAGCACCGAAGACACCTACGCGCAACACAGACCACACCCTAGCCCAGCACCGGCTCTGTGCCCTCACCTCGGAGGGACATTGGTGAGGAACACCCACCGGTAATGAGGCTGCCCAGCACCGGCTCTGTGCCCGCGGCTTTGAGGGACGGGCATTGGCGGTGAGACCAGCTGATCACAGGAAAGAACTGAGTTTCCGCGGAAACACTCTCTTAAGTAAAACACGGTCGAAGAGTCGCCTAATGAGCAGCTCGTCTAGGCAGCAGGGCTGTCGAAAGCCTCTTCGTCACTTAA
>JAMCQF010000211.1:0-7121 GCA_023379605.1 Actinomycetota bacterium | reverse complement strand
AAGCCTTGAATCGCCAGGATTTAGCTGGAAGCCACAAGGTCGGAAAAGCAGCTCTCGTCGAACGGTCCGACCGCTGCCACCGAGCGCGGCCCTGAGAGCACCTTGGATGCCAGAGATGACACGTCCTCCAACCTCACTTCCTCTACCCTGGCCATCAGATCCTCCAAAGTCAGGACCTCTCCGTAGAGTAGAAGGCTGGCTCCTATCCTGCTCATCCGAGATCCCGAGTCTTCTACCGCAAGCAAGGTGGCTGCTCTTATATGGCCCTTTGCCACCTCAAGCTCTCTCTCTGTGATCCCATCTGCTGCGAGCTTGTCCATCTCATCGTTCACAACCTTTAGGACCTCACTCAGGTGACCAGGTGCGGTCCCCACAGACACAGACAGAGTGCCTGCATCCTCAAATGCAGCTCGCTCGGCCCATATCGCGTACGCCAGCCCCCGCTTCTCCCTCACCTCCTGGAAGAGCCTGCTGGACAGGCCGCCCCCCAACGTGTGCTCGAGCACAGAGAGCGTCCACCGAGCTGGATCCCCACGTGTGAGCGCTGGCATCCCAACAGCGAGGTGGGCCTGCTCGGTTGGACGGGTAACCACTGTGAGGGGCCGGGGTGGCTGTGTGGGGGGTGTCCTCAGAGGACGCCTTCCACCTGGCTTGCCGGCAAAACGTCTCTCAATGCCAAGGGCGACCTCAGCTGGATCTACGCTTCCCGCCACTGAAACCACCATGTTCTCGGGTCTGTAGTGACATTCGAAGAACTCCCGCAAGCTTTCCACTGTCATGGATCCCACCGTCTCTCGCTCGCCCAACACCTCGGAGCCTAGAGGGTGGTCTGGAAACAGGCTCGCAGCCAGATGCTCAGCCGCGACCTCGGATGGCTCATCTTCATGCATGAGTATCTCATCCAAGATCACCTGTCGCTCTGCTTCCATCTCCTCTGGCCGCAATGCCGGAGACCACATGATGTCGCATAGGACATCTAGGCCTAGGTCCAAGTGCTCGGAGAGCAGCCGCACGTAAAAGGCGGTGTACTCCTTGGTCGTAAAGGCATTCATATCCCCGCCAACTGCATCGATCGACTCCGCGATCCACCTTGAGCTCTTCGTGGCTGTTCCCTTAAAGAGAAGATGCTCAAGAAAATGGGACGCGCCAGCTTGCAACGGGTGCTCGTCACGAGAGCCGGTCCCAACCCAGAACCCTGCGCTGACCGAAGCCACCTCTTTCATTGGCTCAGCTACCAGCTGCACACCACAGTCGAGGGTGGTGACCTCTATCATAGGGCCAGCTGCCTGCTCTTTGATCCCCGCATCCCAGCATGCACCCCGAAATCGAGGCTGGTCACCTCTTTCATAGAGGCCATCCCACCCTCAGCGCGAGCCACCTCCCCCACCGCTCCTACGGCGACTCCGGTGGCGACCTCCTGAGCTTCCACGACCAGGTGGCTCCGCTGAGCGGCCCAGGCTATCCAGGCCAGGACCCAGATCCCCAAGGGCTTCGGCCAGCTCCGCATCGAATGCATCCTCAAAAGAGACCGTTTGTGATGTAGATGCACTGGACCGGCTATCGCTGGGCCGGCTGGCACCAGGACGACTCCGCTCACCCCGATCCCTCGGGCGATCCTCACCCCTGGAGCTGCCGTGGCCCTCTACTTCTTCAGAGCCGAAGGGAAGCTCTCCAGCAAGTGAGAGCGAAACTTTGCCTTGGGCATCCACATCCTCGACGGTGACCTCTATGTCCTGTCCAAGAGTGAGAGCATCCTCGACCCGCTCGACACGCTTTCCCCTGCCCAACTTTGATATGTGAAGCAAGCCGTCGCGTCCCGGCAGGATGTTCACAAAGGCGCCAAAGCTAGTGATATTGACCACCTTGCCCTGATAGGTCACCCCTATCTCAGCGGTGGGTGGATCCAAGATAAGAAGGATGCGCCTACGAGCCTCGGCTACCGCGGCTCCGTCCTTGGAGCCTATGGTCACCGTGCCTACCATCCCATCATCTTCTACGTTGATATCCGCGCCCGTCTCCTGCTGGAGAGTGTTGATCACCTTGCCCTTGGGTCCTATAACCTCTCCGATCTTGTCAAGAGGGATCTCTAAGCTCACTATCTTGGGCGCATTGGCGCTCACTTCTCTCCGAGGCTCAGCGATTGCCTCGTGCATCACCTCCAAGATCTTAAGCCTTGCCTCCTTGGCCTGGTGTAAAGCCTGGGCGAGCACCTCTGCGGGTAGCCCGTCAATCTTTGTGTCGAGCTGCAGAGCAGTAATGAAATCAGCTGTGCCTGCAACCTTGAAATCCATATCGCCGAAAGCATCCTCAGCACCCAGGATATCAGTAAGTGTCGTATAACGACCTTCTGCATGAACCAGACCCATGGCTATCCCAGCCACGGGCGCCTTGATCGGCACGCCGGCATCCATGAGCGAAAGGGTCGAGCCGCATACAGACGCCATCGACGTGGACCCATTGGAACTGAGGACGTCGGAGACAAGCCTTAGGGTGTAGGGAAACTCACTGGCTAGCGGGATCACCGGCACCAGGGCCCTCTCTGCCAGAAGGCCGTGCCCGATCTCACGCCGCTTGGGACCGCGCATGAACCCTGTCTCACCGGTGGAAAAGGGCGGGAAGTTGTAATGGTGCATGTAGCGCTTGGAGTCATCTATCCCTATGGTGTCCAAGAGCTGGTTCATCCTCGGCATCCCAAGGGTGGTGACATTGAGCACCTGGGTGTCTCCGCGCTCGAACAAGCCGGATCCATGCGCCGTCGGGATAAGGCCGACCTCCGCTGAGAGCGGACGGATCTCGGTGGTTGTGCGACCGTCTATGCGTACCCCTTCCTCAACTATCCGCTTGCGCACGATCTTCTTGAGCACCGAGCGCGCGGCCGCTTTTATCTCGCTCTCCTTGCCCGGAAGCTCTTCGGCCAGGTCTTCCAAAATCTCATCCGTGGCCTGGGTTATCGCGGCATTTCTCTCCTGCTTAGATGTTATAGCATTGGCTTGGGCCAGCCGCTCTCCACCTCGGGCCTCCACCATCGAGTAAACATCGTCGGAGTAGTCGACCACGGTCTCGAACTCGATGGGCGGGCGAGTCCCTACCTTTGCCACCAGCTCCCTTTGAAGCTCTATGGACTCACGTATCCAGGTCTTAGCCGTCTCGAGCCCCCCGGCAATTACCTCTTCAGTAACCATGGGAGTCCCGGACTGATATAGCTGCCAGGCCGCCTCGGTACCGCCTGCTTCGACCATCATGATCGCAATCTCGGCGTCGGGTCCTTCCCCTAACGCCCTGCCGGCGACCACAAGCTCGAAGGCCGAGGCATCTCCTTCCTGATAGGTGGCGTGAGGTATCCACTTTCCCTGTGAAGACCAGGCGATGCGAACTGCGCCCACCGGTCCGTCAAATGGTATGCCAGAGATCATAAGGGCTGCCGAGGCCGCGTTTATGGCCAGCACGTCATGGGGATTCTCCTGGTCAGCACCAAAGATCGTCCCTACCACATGGACCTCGTTGCGGAATCCATCTGGGAATGATGGCCTAAGAGGGCGGTCTATGAGCCGGCAGGTAAGGATGGCCTCATCGGTGGCCCTTCCCTCCCTGCGGAAGAAAGAGCCAGGGATCTTGCCCGCGGCGTACATACGCTCCTCGATGTCCACCGTGAGAGGAAAAAAGTCCGTTCCCTCGCGAACCTTGCGGGCTGCGGTTGCTGTTGCGAGCACCATTGTGTCGCCAATGCGGCCTACGACCGCTCCGTCAGCCTGGCCGGCCAACTTGCCGGTCTCAAATGTCAGTGTGCGGTCGGTCCCGCTGATCGGGGCCGACACAGTGATGGCGTCCGCCATTGCGCTCCTAAGGGCTCGAGGGCTCCTAGCGGACCAGTTCCCAGTGGTCGGCCACCGGGAACTGGCTCTACAAGACACCCTGCGGTGCCAGGCACAGCTCCGGTGGTCGGCAACTGACAACTGGCAACTGCCGGAACCCGGTTCTTATGTCCAAGCGGCCTAAACCGCAGTATGTATTTGCGAGCTGCCCTAGCGTCGTATGCCAAGGCGCGAGATAAGCGCCCTGTACCGTTCGACGTCATTGCGGCGCACGTAGTCGAGCAGCCGGCGGCGGCGGCCGATGAGCTGCATCAGCCCACGGCGCGTGTGATGGTCACCACGGTGAACCTTCAGGTGCTCCGTCAGGTGGTTTATGCGACTAGTCAAGATCGCCACTTGCACCTCGGGAGAGCCCGTATCCTTCTCATGTAGCCGGTACTCGGCGATGGTTGCCGTTTTCTCTTGCATCTCGCCATTCATCTCTGGTCACGGCGCTCAGCGCCGGATCGGGAATCAGCCTCCGATTTCCCGGAGACCAGGGTCAACCTAAACAGCTCCAAGTGCTCTTTAGGTATAACCACACTAGCAGGATCCTGGCAGCTCATGGCGACCCTCCTAGATGCCGAGCACCTTGGCCGTCTCCTCGACATCCTGGTGCATCTGTATGACAAGATCCTCAACAGCTGAAAACTGCTTTTCGTCACGAAGCCTGCAGGCGAACCTCACCCTGGCATCTTGACCGTAGAGGTCGCCGTCGAATCCGAGAATGTAGGCCTCCACGAGCGGCCGCGGCTTAGCACTCTGCGCTCGGTAAAAGGTGGGGCGCCATCCCACCGAGATGGCCGCGGGCATCGCTTTGCCCAGCTGAGTTGACGGTTTTACATGACGCATTGCCCTTAGATGATCGCTTCCTAAAGGCGGAGAGCAGAGGTACCAACCTGCGTATATTCCCTCACGCGGGAGGAGGATCCCTTCTGGAACAGCCACGTTGGCAGTTGGGAACCCCAGCTCCCTTCCTCCTCGACCGTCCCCATGCTCAACTGCCCCACGCACTTCATAAAGCCTTCCCAGCAGACCCGCCGCGCCAACGACATCACCCGCAGAGACAAGGCGACGGATCAGGGTCGATGAAACAGGCATGTAGCTCCCAGCGCTTGCCGGGCTCTCGGGCTCGCCTCCTCTAGCGCTTGATCGGTCTGCCCCTCGCTTGCCGACCAGCTCAGCTGACGCCTGGGAAGCCGGCAAACTGGCAAGTGCCGGCGTGTCCTTTTTGTCCAACGACAGGCCAACTGCCTCGAATCCAAGCCGAGCACCCATCTCCACCAGCAGCGGCACATCCCCTGACCTGTTCTTGCCGAAGTGGAAGTTCTCACCAACGACAACGAGCCTGGCAGAAAGGGCGCCGACGACGACTTCCTCTACGAAATCCCTGGCGTCTTCGCCTGCCCTTTTGTGGTCGAAGGTGAGGACCACGGTCAGATCCACACCGGTCTCGGCGAGCAGCTCCAACTTCTGGTCCATGTCGCATAGGAGCTCAGGGGCCGACTCCGGCCTCACCACAGAAGCTGGGTGGCGGTCGAAGGTGAGAACGACCGTCTCTAGGCCAAGAGGCTCGGCCCGCCTACACAGCTCAGCAATCACATACTTGTGACCACGGTGGACCCCGTCGTACTCGCCTATCGTTAGAGCACGCGGACAACTCCTGCCCGCCAGATCCCCCAGGTCGTAGATGACATCCATCGGCTCACACGCTAGCTGAGGCCGTGACTACCCACGCCAGTAGGTCCTATCACCAGCCAGTAGCTGGGTTCCCAAGAGCATCCATCATAGTCAACTCGATGGAGCTATGACGACCTCTGCCACAGCCCTATCTGTGCCTTTGGGACTGTAAAGCGCAAGGAGCAACCCTGTCTCGTCCACCACAGCCCACGGGCCGCCACCAGATCCCGCCAATGCCGTGCGATCCATCGCCAGGCCATTCCTCACCCGTGCGGCAATCGGAGGAGAAACTGTAACTTTTTCCAAGTCCCTCATAGCCTCCGCTGGGCTGAGCACGGCATCTGGGCTGAGCTCCTCGACTACATATGCCTGGTCCACCCCGAATGACCCTATACGGGTCCTGCGGAGCTTTCTAAGATGCGCTCCCCCACGCAGTGCCTGCCCCAGGTCAGTGGCCAGGGTACGGACATAAGTTCCAGAGGAGCACTCCACCTCCATCCGAAACACCCCTGGCTCTGGTGTGCAATGAAGATCGAGGCGGTAAACAGTGACTGAGCGCGCAGCTCTTTCCACCTCGACACCGGTACGGGCCAGCTCGTAGAGCCTTCTCCCCCCCACCTTCACCGCAGAGACCATGGGGGGGACCTGGAGGATCTCGCCTGTCAAGGCCTCTGCGGCCTTTCGCACTTGCGCAAGCGGCACCTCCGCCATGTCCCAGGTTGCCAGGATCTCTCCTGTCGCATCTCCGGTAGAGGTCGACACACCAAGTACCACCTCGGCCTCGTAGCACTTTGGCGCAGCTGCCAAGTAACCCAGCAGGCGGGTCACCCTTCCGAGCCCGACCAGGAGCAAGCCTGTTGCAGGAGGATCCAGGGTGCCACCATGTCCGACGCGGCGCTGACCAAAGATGCGCCTGCAGCGCGCGACCACGTCATGGGAAGTCCACCCCTGCGCCTTGTCGACAAGCACAAGGCCGTCCACTACTGCTCATCCCCCCAACCACAGTCGGTACCAGGCGCTGTTTTGAGCGAATCTGGAGCTTGGCTGGGCGGCTCAGGCTCACCGGGCTCATGGTCGTAGCCGTTGGAGCCAAACGGTATGGGAGGACCCGGAACCAGGCTACCGGGGGGATCTGGGCGGCGAAGGCGGCGAAGGGCTCTTTCCACCTTTGCTGCCGCGATGACGCTCGGGTCCCAGTTGAAAGTGAGCTGCGGGGTCCTCTTCAGCCTGACCTCCTGAGCCACGGCACGCTGGAGCCGGCCGCGGTGCTCCTCAAGTATCTCAAGCACGTTCCTTCTCGGAGGGCTTAGGTAGACCACAGCATGACGGAGGTCGCCGTGGACCTCAACTTCTGTCACTGTCACCATGTCAAGTCGCTCATCCACATCTGCAATGCGCACAAGCTCGTCGGCCAGGACCTCGCGCACCACCTCGTTGATCCGCGCAGTTCGCGCGTAGCCAGGCGCGCCTCTTCGCTCCCGACGGCGACTAGACGCGGGGAACCTCTCTTTCCTCATAGGTCTCTATGACGTCACCTTCTTTCAGATCCTGGAAGTCCGAGAGCCCTACACCGCACTCAAACCCTGAGGC
>JAMCQF010000210.1 GCA_023379605.1 Actinomycetota bacterium | reverse complement strand
GTGACGGCTCTCGGAGGCAAACGGGCTATCCAGTCTCGGCGGTCTCCGACCTACGTCGGCCCCAAGTAGGGCCGTGACGGCTCTCGGAGGCAAACGGCTCTGGACTGGCACCTTTGCCTTGGTGCATTATGGACATCCCTCCTGGTGGGAGCTGGGCGAGTGCCCGGTGCTCGCGAGGGGGAATGTCCATTGAACCAATCTCGAACCGGGTTGAGCAGCAGCAAGGAAGTGACGTCCCAATGAACCCGACTTGGCGCCAGCGTGCCGCCTGCCGGGGCATAGACCCCGAGGTGTTCTACCCATCCTCTGATGAAGAAGCTGAAGAGGCCAAGGGAATATGCGCAGGGTGCCCAGTACGCCAGCCTTGCTTGGAGCACGCTTTGGCCCACCGTGAAAAGGACGGGGTCTGGGGGGGTGCCACCGAGCGTGAGCGCCGGCGGATCCTTCGCCAAAGAAGACGTTCAGCTTGAAGTCGGACTGAGCCAGCCGTCTTTATTCATGAGGTGTCCATGAGGCTAACGAGGTGCTCTAGAAGGTCGGCGGTGGTAAGGGCATCGGCAAGCGCCCGATGAGACGGTCGGTTAGCAAGAGCCAGGCTGGACGCCAGGGTGGAGAGGCGGCAGTTGGGAACCTTGTGGCGGACGGTCGCGCGAGCAAGAGCGGCGGTGTCCACCCACGGCCTGCCCAGGGCTGGGCGGCCGTTGCGCTGTAGCGCCATGTTGATGAAGCCGAGGTCAAAACCCACGTTGTGGCCCACAATCACAGAAGAGCTGGCTAGGTTGAGCAGAGTGTCCAGGACCTCAGAGATCCGCGGGGCACCTCGCACTGTGGCATCGCTGATCCCTGTGAGAGAGGTTATGGATGCAGGGATCGAAAAGCCTGGATCGACGAGGGTGTCCATGACTACAAAGCGGTTTGCACCTTCCAGGCGAACTGCGGCGATCTCGGTTATGGCCTCTACCTGGGGCGACCATCCGGTGGTCTCCACGTCCAGGACAAGAAGCCTCGCCGAGGATATTATGAGCGGCAGCTCTTCCATGGCCACCGGCCCAGGTCTGGCCGCATGTGTCATCTGGATACTCTGCCACTTCGCTGCGACACCGATGGTGCGTGGCAGCCGTCCAAGGCGCTGTGGTTGCGCCCGAGTGGCGCCGACCTGCACTACGCTGAGAGGCGTGAACGGCAGGCGTTACCGATGCAAGGCTTGTGGGAACCTTACACGCTTTGACGTGGTCATAACTCGGACGACTCGGGAGTATCACCACTTCAGCATCTCTGGTGAGCTGTCAGTTGAGGACACCCAGGTTATAGATGAGAAGGTGTCCGCGGTGATATGCCGCTGGTGTGGCAATGGAAGAGCGGTGGAGATCGTGCCAGCCCCGGCCGGCGGCCTTGGCCGTGAACCGGCTTCGGTTGATCGGCCCGGGCCTGCAGGCAGCTCTCCTATAAAGCGTGATACGTTGGATCGAGATGGCCAAGCAGCTGGTCATCCAAGCGGTGTGGCGGAGGCCCTAAAAGCTGGAAACACCGGCACCTAACCGGCGCGACTCAAGCTGGCCAACGCCTTTGCGGGGCTACTGTGAGCTAGCCCGGCTTTGCCAGGGTCCGCTCTTTTAAAGTGAGTGACGTGGTCAAATCTGGGGGCCAAACGCTGACAGGAGCCGCTTAGATTGGAGCTAGGTAGGTCACTGTTACACCCACCTGCCATCGTCTGTTACAGGCTTGGCCGCCTTGGCGTTGTGGCTTGGGGCTGGCTTTGCTGGAGCCTTGACGATGACAGGAGGATGAGGAGATGCAAGCTCAGCTCTGGACAGGCGGTGCGGCGATTGGGTCTGGTGATGCAGCCAGGGGGTCCGAAGCAGGATCCTGTGAGCTTCAGGAGGAGCCACGCGTCATAGACGTGGAAAATCACCCTCGAGGCGCTCTCGGTGACAGCCTACTTGTGGACTGCGACGAGTGCATCATGAAGGCGAGCGCGGCATGTGAGCATTGCGTGGTGGCGGTGATCTTGGACGGGCACCACGGCTTGGCAGGAGAGCGAGATACGTTGGCGAAGGGGGTTTCCACGGTACGATCTCCGGGCGAGACCTCCTCAAGTCTGAGTGCACACAGTCCCCAGCAAGCTTATGGTAACAGAGCATCCCAGCCTGGCTCGGGCGGCTCGCACAAGGTCATGATCATGGAGGCAGATGAGTTCCGAGCAATTGACATGCTCGCCAGAGCTGGCCTGGTGCCGGCACTACGCCACGTCCGCAGAGCCGGCTGAGCGTCTCCAGAGGTGGATCGTTCCCTGGAGATCGCCGACAGAGAGCCGCGCTACCTCCACAAAGCCGGCTCAGCGCTGGGAGGCAGGTAGCAGGTGACGTTGCTGGCAGGTGAACACGTTGTGGAGCCAGTGGAGCTTCGCTCTGTGGCACTTCGGTCCGGGCTTGTGGAAGTAGGCGTGGCACCTGCAGACCGCTTTCACTCTACTCGAGCGATCTTAGAGGAGCGCCGTGCTGCTGGTTTGCACGGGGGAATGTGGTTTACCTATGGCAATCCCGAGCGCTCTACTGATCCAGGTCGCATCCTTAAAGGAGCTCGCTCCTTGGTGGTAGGTGCCATCGCCTACTACCGCGCGCTGCCCTCTGAGGACCCAGCGAGCTCAAGGGGCGCAACTGGCCAGCCAGCCATCCTCGGTAGGGTTGCCAGGCATGCATGGAGGGATCACTACGTGGAGTTGCGCGAGGCCCTGGGAGGGGTTGCGGCGTGGTTGGAGGAGCGCGGGTACAGGGCACGCGTAGTGGCTGATGACAACGCACTGGTAGACCGTGAGGCAGCCTACAGAGCTGGCCTTGGCTGGTATGGCAAGAACAGCCTGATATTGCTACCCAGGCGTGGCTCATGGTTCCTTCTTGGTTCTGTGGTGACAGATGCCCTTGTCCTACCCGCACAACAGACCCATAGCGACTGGTGCGGGACCTGCGAGAGGTGCATGCGCTCCTGTCCGACGGGAGCTTTGAACCGGCCGGGCATATTGGATGCCAGAAGGTGCTTGGCATGGTTGCTCCAGTCCCCAGGGTGGTTTCCACGAGAGCACCGTGTCGCTCTGGGAGATCGCCTCTATGGCTGTGACACCTGCCAGGATGTGTGCCCGCACAACCGTATAGGGGTACGTCGTGAGCAGCCCCCAGTGGCTGATGAGGCAGATGAGCCCTTCGTAGAGGTCCTATGGATTCTCTGTGCTACAGACACCGAGATCATGGCCCGATTGGGGCGGTGGTACGTGCCCAAGAGGGAAGCGCGCTTTGTGAAGCGCAATGCCCTTTTGGTGCTGGGCAACACTGCTGATCCACGGGATCCACGCGTTCGGGCTGCGCTTCATGCCAATTTGAATAGCAGCGATCCGCTCCTTAGAGGGCATGCTGTCTGGGCTTGTGCTCGACTTGGCATGGAGAGCCTGCTCAGTGCGCTTAGGCACAACGAGTCAGACCCACGCGTGCTTGATGAGCTTGAAGCAATCTCCGAGGTCCCCTTGCGCGAGAGATTTGAAAGCTAGTGAGACATATTCTCGTGACAAATGATTTCCCACCGAAGCTCGGTGGGATCCAGTCCTATCTCTGGGAGCTATGGAGGAGGCTTGATCCGTTCTCGTTCACAGTGCTTACTGCGTCGCATCCCGCAGCGGGCGAGTTTGACCGATCCCAGCCGTTTCCTATCGAGAGGATGGATTTACCAGTGCTGGTTCCTGGACCATCGAAGTTGAAAGCGAGGTGGTCGGTGGAAAAGCGCGCCCGGGAGCTGGTGAGAAGGACACAGGCGCGCCTGGTAGTGCTGGACCCGGCCTTGCCCCTGGGGCTCATTGGAGGGCGCCTTGGCGCACCCTATGCCCTTGTCCTGCACGGGGCTGAGGTGACGGTTCCAGCCAGCCTGCCCGTCTTGAAGCACGCTCTCTCAGGCGTGCTTGCCAGGTCGTCCCTGGCGATCTGCGCAGGAACCTATCCCCAGCTCGTGGCTGAGCGAGCAGCGGGACCCCGCATGCCTAAGTCAGTCCTTGTCCCCCCTGGAGTGGACATAGACCGCTTCCGTCCGATGGAGCCTTCCGAGCGCCGTCGGGCTCGAGTGGAGCTTGGCTTGCCAGCTGGCGGACCGCTGGTGGTTAGCGTGAGCCGCTTGGTTCCTAGAAAGGGTATGGACGTGCTGGTTGAGGCAGCTGCGATCCTGAGCAGGAGATTTAGCGACTTGGTAGTAGCTATAGGCGGCGATGGCCGGGAGAGGGCCAACCTTGCCGCTCAAGTGGCTCGCAGCGGAGCGCCTGTGCGACTCATGGGGAGCTTGTCCGACGCGGACTTGGCGCGATTTTACGGGTGCGCCGATGTGTTCGCTATGGCATGTCGGAACCGCTGGGGAGGCTTGGAGCAGGAGGGTTTCGGGATCGTCTTCTTGGAGGCGGCAGCCTGCGGGATCCCCCAGGTGGCAGGGCGCAGCGGGGGATCGGCGGAAGCTGTCGAGGACAGGGTGACTGGTTTCATTCTTGACAGGCCCGAAAGCGCTCCGGCGCTTGCGGCTTCGATCGGGGAGATCCTTGCACATGAGGAGCTGAGGCAACGGATGGGTGAGGCGGCACGCAGGCGGGCCGAACGAGAGTTTGATTACGATGTGCTCGCCGATCGACTGGGCAAAGCGCTTGATGGCGTTGTTGGAGTGACCTGAGCTCACGGTTTGGGTGGCAAGATCACATGCCATGCGTGGTAATTGTAGTTAGCAATCGAGGGAAGGAGTCCAGGTGGCAGACACAGCCACGGAGCAGACAGTGGTGGCAGCCCCACTAGAGCGGTGCTACCGCGTCGCCGCTGACTTCGAGAGCTATCCGCAGTGGGCGGCAGACGTAAAGGAGGTTACGGTAGATGAGCGCGATGAACAGGGCAAGCCGCTTGTGGTCACCTACAGAGCAGCTGCCTTTGGGAGAAGCACCAGCTATACGCTGTCTTACAACTACGGACAGGCTCCTCAGGTTCTATCGTGGGTGCAGACCAAGGGGGATCTCACCACAAAGCTGGACGGGCGCTACGAGTTCGAGCAGATTGGTGACCAAGAGACACAGGTCACATACCACCTAGAAGTAGAGCTCAAGGTTCCTATCCCAGGTTTCGTGAAAAGGCGTGCTGAAACCCGTATACGCCAGACTGCCCTAAGGGAGCTACGGGCCAGGGTTGAGTCCACCACATGAGCGGCCTGCCTAAAAGGTGAACGCAGGGCAAAGCTGTGATCCCCCCGTGGTGGTTGGTGTGGATGTAGGGGGCACCAAGCTCATGGCTGTGGCTCTGAGAGGGGAGGAGGTTCTTGGCGCTGCCAAGGTGCCTACCCCTGCCTCGGGGCTAGGGGTGCTAGATGCCATAGTCAACCTCGTAGACGATTTGGAGTCGGCTGGGTTCCTTACGGACGCCTTGGGGGTGGGAGCACCGGGATTGGTCGATCTTGAAGGCCGCCTGCGCTTTGCACCTAACCTTGCGGATGCAGATGGACTGGAGCTGCGAGCAGAGCTGGGGTCGAGAATGGGCCTACGTCGTTCCGGCCTTCTGGATCGGAAAGCAGGTGGGCCGTCCAGACCAGACCAGACCATGGGTTCTCAGGGGCCAGATATCGTGATTGACAACGATGCCACTTGCGCTACAGCGGGCGAGTTGGCACTGGGCGCTATGAGAGGTGTGCGAGACGGGTTGATGGTGACCTTGGGCAGCGGCATCGGGGGAGGCATCGTGGTTGGCGGGAATCTTTTCAGAGGCGCACATGGCTTTGCCGGTGAGGTTGGCCACATGGTTATAGATCCGGGCGGGCCTATGTGCGCGTGTGGCAAGCGCGGCTGTTTTGAGACCTACGCCTCGGGGAATGCCCTTGCTCAGTTGGCGAGAGAGGCAGCCCAAGCAGGGCGAGGCGCTGCGATCCTAGAGCGCGCCGGCGGGAGCATAGAGAGCTTGCGAGGAGAGCACGTGACCCAGGCGGCAGCTGAGGGAGATTCTGAGGCCGAAGCTCTCCTGGCTAGGCTTGGATGGTGGCTTGGACTTGGACTGGCGAACCTGGCTGGGATATTCGATCCACAGATGATAGTGGTGGGGGGAGGTCTGGCCGAGGCTGGTGAGGCCGTTCTGGGACCAGCCCGACTTGCATTTGCAGAGCTCATCGAAGGTGCCAGGTTCCGCCCACCCATTCCCATAGTTGCTGCAGCGTTGGGAGAGAAAGCAGGAGCCATAGGAGCGGCGGTGGTTGCCAGAAGATCCCTCTTACGGGCTCGCAGGGCAGCAATGACCGGGGATGGTTGAGGCGCACCTTGAAACTTGGCGTCATACTTCCACATTTCAGCGACGTGGCCACACCGGCACTTGACGCTGCCAAGCGGGCGGAGAACCTTGGCTTGGACGGGGTCTTTGTCTATGACCACATCTGGCCAATGGGCCGACCGGATAGACCGGCACTGTCGGCCTTTCCCTTGCTGGGCGCAGTCGCGGCGGTGACTAGCACCATCTGGTTCGGTTCGCTCGTGGCCCGCGTGGGACTGGTCACCGAGCAGAAGCTGATCAGCTTATTTGTGTCGCTCGAGCGTATGGCACCGGCCAGGGTTATAGCCGGCCTTGGCACCGGGGACTCCATGAGCACCGCGGAGAACCAAGCCTACGGTATCGCCGTTGAACCAGTCGCAAAGCGCAGGCAGATCCTAATGCGGTGCTGCTTAGAACTGGGATCCAAAGGCATCCCTGTTTGGATAGGTGCTGGTGCGGCGCCAACCTCCAAGGTAGCTCTTGGCTGTGGCGCAGCGCTGAATGTATGGGAGGCTGAACCGAGCAAAGTCAAAGAGCTTGCACCATTGGGCGAGGTTACCTGGGCTGGAAAGCTTCCTGGCATGGACCAGGGCGTCTTCAGGGCTGGGACCAAGATGGCTGTGGCTCATCTGCAGAGCCTGGCCACGGCTGGCGCCAGTTGGGCAGTCTCAACTTGGCCGGGAGCGGCTGGCCTTGTGGTTCTGGCAGGCGCGCGCCAAAGCCTTTAGGGCCACGGATCGCCCCATCTAGGCTTGCGGCGTTTGGGCATGGCGACGCAGGCCTGTAGATTTAATCGATGGAGTTTCGCCGGATAAATGGGTTGCCACCTTACGCCTTTGCGGTAATTGACGGATTGAAGCGTGAGGCACGTGCTGCAGGGCGCGATGTGGTCGACCTGGGATTTGGCAACCCCGACCTTCCTTCGCCGGAGGTTGCAGTCGACAAGCTGGCTGAAGCCGCCCACAATTTCCGCAACCACCGCTACTCGGCCAGCAGGGGAATCCCCAAGCTTCGCTTGGCTGCAGCGAGCCTGTATGAGCGCCGCTTCGGGGTGGCTGTTGACCCAGACACTGAAATTGTGGCGACGATTGGGGCCAAGGAGGGCTTCTCTCACCTCATGTGGGTGCTACTGGCTTCCGGAGACGCTGTGCTCGTGCCCTCGCCTTCCTATCCAATTCATATATACGCTCCACTGTTTGCTGGAGCAGACGTTCGACAGGTGCGTCTTGATCCCGAGAACGAGGACGGTACAGGAGGGGGAGAAGGATTTTTTGCGGGCCTTATGGAATCTTGGGAATCCACCTGGCCAAAGCCCCGGGTCATCGTGCTGTCGTTCCCGCACAATCCCACTACAACATGCGTGGATCTGGCCTGGATGGAGCGACTGGTGAGCTTTGCTCGTGAGCACGAGGTGATCTTGGTGCATGATTTCGCTTATGCAGACCTGGCCTTCGATGGCTACGTGCCGCCATCGATCCTCCAGGTGCCCGGGGCCAAGGAGGTAAGTGTCGAGTTCTACACCTTGACGAAGTCGTTCTCGATGGCCGGATGGCGGATGGCATTTATGGTGGGCAACGCCGAGATTGTTGCAGCACTGACCAAGCTGAAGAGCTATCTGGACTACGGTGTGTTCCAGCCCATCCAGATAGCGGCGATCGTGGCCATGAACGAAGCTAGCGAGTACCCCAAGTGGGTTGCTAAGACCTACCAGGGAAGAAGAGACGCTCTTTGTGACGGCTTGAACCGGATTGGATGGCGTGTGGAGCCGCCTAAGGGGACCATGTTTGTCTGGGCTCCTATTCCCGAGCCTTACAGGGAGATGGGATCGCTTGAGTTCGCCAAATTTCTGGTGTCAGAGGCAGACGTAGCCTGCTCGCCAGGTGTGGGGTTTGGCCCAGGCGGCGATCACCACGTTCGCTTTGCCCTTATCGAGAACGAGCAGCGGACCCAGCAGGCGGTAAGGCAAATCCGCCGGGCGCTGCCCAAGCTTGGCTGAGGCAGCGCCTTGGTCAGTCGGAAGGATCGGGTCCCTTCGAAGCTGGGCTGGGGCAGGTACTTGCTTTCAGGCCGAAGAGGCAAAAGGCTATAGTCTCATCGACGACACGATCCATGGGTTCACCTAGCTCAAAGATGAGGACCCTGGTCAGGTGGTTGATAACTCCCAGGATCGCGTGGCCGAGGACGGTGGGATCGGCTTCGCGGATCTGGCCTGCGGCAATGGCCTCCTTTAGATGGCGGGTTGCGTCCTCTACTGCAACCTGCTCACCTTTTCGGATCATGGATGAGAACCGCTCGTCGCCAGCTGCGAAGTGGAAGAGCATAAAGAGGTGACGGTGCTTGCCCAGCCAGTCCAGTGAGGCGCGGATCCCGAGCTCTATGCGTCTTAGCGGATCATCCTCCCCTTCTATGGCAGCCTGCTGTAGGCGCCGTAGATCGTGCTGGGCGGTGAGAAGTATCTCTCTGAACAGCTCCTCTTTGGAGGAGAAGTACCAGTAGAAGACCCCCTTGCCCACTTTTAGCTCGTTCACGATGTCTGTGATGGAGGTAGCGTGATAGCCCTGAGTGGCAAACCTACGCGCTGAGAGGTCGACGATCTGGCGCCGGCGCTGTTCTCCTCGCTTGGTAAGCCGTTGTCGCATATGTGGAAAGCTAGGAGACACTTGACTGAGGAGTCAAGATTGTGGTTTTTACCCGGCGGGCCTTCACATTGGCTGGCCTGGAGCGGACCTCCAATTGGCGTGACGGCCGCTTTCGATGCGAGCCATGTCACAGTATCGTCTCCAAAGCGCAACTTGGAGTTAACCCACGACCTCTATCGTTACCACGGTGGACAAAGTGGTAGTGCGCGTGTGGCTGCCCGACAGGCCTGGTGCACTGGGGCTGGTAGCCAGCCGAATAGGAGCTGTTGGCGGTGATGTCGTTGGCATTGACATCTTGGAACGGGACGGAGGTCTGGCTATAGATGAGTTCGTTGTCGGCCTGGAGGACAGCTCAGTTCTGGACCTGATGCTCTCAGAGGTCCGTGAGGTGGAAGGCGCCGCCGTAGAGGCCGTATGGCCACTGGTCGGAGACGGCCAGGATGCTGGAATGGGCTCTTTGGAGCTTGCGTTGGCTTTAGTAGATCAGCAAAGTCCTAGCAAGGTGCTGCAGTGCTTGGCTTCTGGATGCAACCGGACAACAGGTGCGGATTGGACCGCGGTCGTGAGGTTAGACGATGGGGCAATAGCGGCGTTCGAAGGCGCACCACCACCGGGATCATGGCTGAGCGCCTTCGTCTTTGGGGCCCGCGGCTCGCTCGCAAGCGGAAGTGAGCCCCAAGACATGGCCTGGTCGGAGATGGCTATCAGCAGTGCAGCCCTGGTTCTTGGGCGGCAGGGTCGCCCATTCCGTGCTCACGAGCGCAAGAGGCTGGACTTGCTCGCTGGTATTGCAGACAGGCAGCTGCAGGTATGGGCTGTGGGTTCAAAGGAGTGGAGCGTGTTGAGCCCAACCAAAGGAGCGCTTCACAGCGCCCACCCAGCCGGCATGGAGGGCATCGGCGGCGGATCGGGGTAGGGAGGGCAGGAACTGCTTCTCAAGTGACCAGATACAGCTCAGCTCATCGATGGATGCCCACACACCCTCTGCAAGGCCCGCCAACATTGCCGCACCAAGCGCCGTGCACTCCTGGTTGTGCGGCCGGGCAACGGGAACCCGAAGCTGATCAGCTTGTATCTCTAGAAGTAGGTCCATTACTGCAGCGCCACCGTCTACCCGCAGCTCGGCCAGGCGTTGCCCGGATGCCTGTGCCATAAGATCGACGATGTCGCGGTTTTGCAGAGCCATAGCCTCAACCGCCGCTCTTGCCAGATGGGCTCTGCCCACTCCTTTTGTAAGCCCTGTTATGGTGCCCCTAGCCCTCGGATCCCACCAGGGACTACCCAGACCTACGAACGCCGGGACGAGATATACACCTGCGCTGTCGGGAACAGCCCTAGCCAGCTTCTCAGTGTCCGAGGCCCTCTCTATGATCTTCAGGCCGTCCCTCAACCACTGTAGGGCAGCGCCTGTGACAAACGCGGCTCCCTCCAGAGCGAAGCTCGTGCCACCATTGTCACCCAAGTCCCAGGCGACTGTGGTAAGCAAGCCGTCCACTGGACTGGGACAGAAAGCGCCCAGGTTCATGAGCACGAAGCTTCCAGTACCATAGGTTGTCTTGGCCATGCCCGGAGAAAAGCAGGCTTGGCCGAAGAGGGCCGCCTGCTGATCGCCAGCGATCCCGGACAACGCCACCCCGCGCAGCTCCTTGGGACCGGCTGCCAGCGCTCCAAACCGACCAGAGGAGGGGTGAATCTCAGGCAGGGCATGCGCAGGGACCCCAAAGAGATCGGTCAGCTCGTCCGACCAGCTCTGGCTGCGGATGTCAAAGAGCAGGGTGCGACTTGCGTTGGACGGGTCCGTGGCAAAGATGCCACCCCTAGTTCCGCCGGTGAGGTTCCACATCACCCAGGAGTCCACCGTGCCAAGAGCCAGGTGAGGATCGGGGGACACGCCCCCATGAGCCAGCAGCCAAGACATCTTGGTGGCCGAGAAGTAGGGATCGATCACAAGCCCTGTTGCCGAGCGCACCAGCTCTGAAAACCCGGCTTCGGTGAGACGCTCGCATTCCTGGGCAGTCCTTTTGTCCTGCCACACCAGCGCTCTATAGAGCGGCCTGCCCGTTCTTCGGTCCCAGGCCACCACGGTCTCTCGCTGGTTGGTGATGCCAATGGCAGCCACCGTGCCCGCAAGTCGGGAGGAGATCTCGCCCAGGGTATCAAGGACTTTGTCGGCTATCTCGACCGGATCGT
>JAMCQF010000209.1 GCA_023379605.1 Actinomycetota bacterium | reverse complement strand
TATTGGCTAGTCGATCGGCCCCACGCCCGGTCTCTTCTACGCCTTCGAGCCCAGAGAGGATCCCCTCCACCATCCGGTCGCGCAACGCCTTTACTCTCTCGACGGTCTCGCTGCGAGTAGAGGTGGCCACCTGGAGGGCAGCAGCCATCCCCAAGATACCGGCTAGGTTGGGGGTACCGCTCCGACGACCACGCTCCTGTCCGCCCCCTTCCAGGAGTGGGAGCAGCTCTGCGCCGTTCCTTACCACCAATGCACCAACCCCCTGCGGACCGCCCATCTTGTGAGCGCTCACCGATACAAGGTCGGCATCTGCCGCCAGCTCAGCGACATCCAACCAAGCTGGCGCTTGGTACGGCATCTGTATGAAAGAGCGCCCCTGGAGCCAGCTCATGGACCACTTTGGCTATCTGGCCCACTGGCTGGATGGTGCCAACCTCGTTGTTGGCGAGCATCACCGAGACCAGGCTCACATCAGGACCCATGACAGTGTTCAGGGCGTTAAGGTCAACAACCCCCTCACTGTCCACAGGCACTGCGTCGCCTTGGATACTTACAACCGATGCTGTCACTGCCTGGTGCTCAACTGCAGAGCAGACGGCCCTACCGCCTTTTAGAGCATGGACGCCTTTGACTGCCAGGTTGTCGGCTTCCGTGCCTCCACTCGTAAAGACCACCTCTCCCGGCTCGGCTCCCAGCAGGGAAGCCACCTGCTCTCTTGCCTCATCGAGCAGCGCTGCAGCGCGGCGGGACTCGCTATGGGCACCTGTAGGGTTGCCGTAGCCTCTGGCCAGATGAGGAACCATAGCTTCTAGGACTTCGGGCCTCATTGGGGTGGTGGCCGCATGATCCAGATATACATGGTTTCGCAACTGGTCCCGATCTTCTCTCACGAACTTTAAGACTAGGCCTGACGGCAGCAGAGCTGGAAGCCAGAGCCGAGACCCGCCAACAAGGCCCATAGAGAAGCCAGCGGCTTGCCAAAGACCACGATCGGCCTCGGGCAGCTCATAAGGGAAGCTAGTAGGTAGGGCCCCCAGGTTTGGCGAACATGATCACAACCACGGTCAGGAAAGCAGCTGTTGTAACAGCCGATGATAAGAGCACCGTTTTAAAGCTAGAGGACAACTCCTCAGGCGAGGCCCCCGAGGATGGAGAAAGCTGCTGCTGCAGCCTCCTCTCGGCTGGCCAGAGGATCATGAAAGCCGCCAGAGCTGCGCCAGACCAGATCGCAATCCCCAAGATCACCCAGGTCTGGGTAAAGCTAAAGACGTGGTGGCTCATCTCCACGAGCGCTATGCCAAACAAAGGAACTACGAGCAACAGCCTCTCAGCCCAGTTCGTACCGGGGCGAAAATATCGGCGCACCACTGGGTCCTCACTCCCGCGCACGAGCCCCAAAAGAGCATGCAGGCCAGTCAGCATGCAGGCTCCGAACCCGAGGAAGGCCACCGACACATGAGCCACCAGCACCACATCGAAAGCAGGGCCGGTAGGTGGCTTGAGATGCATCCAGCCATTCTGCCGGGCCTGGTGCGAGGTCGGAAGTCGCCTTGTCCGCAGGGAGTGCTGCGAAACAGTTGGGGCAAGTAGACAAGGCCTGGTGCGAGGTCGGAAGTCGCCTTGTCCGCAGGGAGTCGGCCAGCAGTGGGCCCGTTCCTAGAACTCAGCTGGCCTATGTGCCACCTTGGCCGGCTGCCCTTAGGCCAATGTGGATCGAAAATCAACAAATATCGCCCCTGTTGCCACCGCCCATGCACACGACGGCGCTAACCTGGTGGTTAAGTACATGAACTACTCAGACCCGAGCGCGAGAACCTAGCGAGATGGACCATGCCAACCAGCTTCGGCTGGACCCTCTAACGGGTCGGTGGGTGATAGTGAGCCCCGACAGGGCGGAGCGCCCGTCGGCCTTCTTGCCTCGCTCCGCAGTAGTGCAGGCCGATACCGAGCGACCCTGTCCATTCTGTGCCGGCAACGAAGAAGCCACCCCGCCAGCGCTTGAGTCATACGGACCTTCGGGGGCATGGGTGGTTCGTGTAGTGCCGAACCTCTTCCCAGTTTTCGAAGGCGACGACCCATTCATAGTCAATCACGTTGGTCCCGTGTTCACCGAGGCCACAGCCGGTGGCATACACGAGGTGCTCGTGCTCTCACCTGAGCACGGAATGGATTGGTCGATGCTTGGCGATCATCAGGCCACACTTGTGATGGCCGCGATCCGCGACCGGATGGACGAACACTGCCATACCCCTTCGCTGCGCTACAGCCAGGCAATCGTGAATGCAGGCAGAGAGGCTGGTGCGTCCCTGGAACATCCTCACGGTCAGCTGCTTGGCATGTCCTTCGTGCCCCGTGAGGTTGTCGACGAAAGGGCTGGGTTCTCCAGGTTCGTAGGCGGATGCCTGCTCTGCGCCACGGTAGAAGCCGAGGAGCAGGCGGGCCACCGTGTCGTCCTCGCCGACGAACGAGTGCTCGTGGTGTGTCCTTACTGGAGCGGCGTTCCCCCTACGAAATGCTGGTGATACCGAGAACCCACGGTCTACACCTGCATCGTTCTGGCCCGGCTGACCTCACGGCGGTAGGGCTGGCCCTGCGTGACGTCCTGGCCCGTATGCGCCAGATCCTCGGGGACATCGCCTACAACCTGGTGTTCCATACGGCCCCCTACAGAGCAGGCGATCCCTACCATTGGCACGTCCACATCTGGCCCAAGCTCACTAGTCGAGCCGGGTTTGAGCTGGGTACCGGCATGCTGATCAACATCGTTGCTCCTGAGCTTGCCGCCCGGGACCTGCGACTGAGCGTCCCTGCCACCTGCTGATCGCGCCCGCTGTCTCGACGTTAAAACCTCAACGGTGGATCTTGGGATACAGCAGGTGATCTAGCTCCAAGACAAACGCCTGCGGATCCATGACTAGCTTCTCTATGCCCGCGGTTTGGAGGTACGCGTCCGTTAGTGCCTGCTGGTTGCGCCTCACCCAGGACAGGGCGAGGTCTGCCAAAGCGTCGGGCTCAAGCGGCTGGCGCTCCAAGGCGGTTGCACGGGCAGCATCGTTGAACGAGCCCACCATCGTGACCAGGTCCCACAGGGGGGAGTGCCGCGCCCAGTCAGCGGAGGGAACGGGTCCGGCCTCGGATACGAAGTCCCTCACGAACCAGCCGACCTCAGAGCGGACGATGGCTCTTAAGGAGTACGAACCATGTATCCGGATCTCTGCAGCGCTGAGCAAGGACCCACTGCTGCCACGAGGGCTCCTTTCAGGGGCCGGCGTAGGGGAAACCACGCCAAACGCCTCAGCCAGAGCAATGTGCATTCGGGCTGTCATCTCCCCGATCCGGCTCGCCTCAGGCGCGAAATCCCCTCCCGCATAACCTGCGGGCAGACCAGCGGCATACAGATCGCGTAGGGATGTGGAGGCGAGTGCCCAGCCATCGCTTGCGGCGTGCAGGTGCTCACGGACTAGACCCAGGTCACAACCACCCCTCCGCCAGACAGCAAGGGGAGCAGGAAGGTGGTTGAAACCAGCCCCGTCCAGGGCAAGGGTCAGCTCGACCTCTGGATGCGGACCGGAGCTGAGCTGGCGGAACAGCCTCATCTCCACGTGCTCGTCAAAGACCAGCGTGAGGCCAGCCAGGCCTGCTGAGGCCATTAGCACGCGTTGAGGTGCAGGATCGATACCACTAAGCGCGCCGAGTAAGTGGCTCACAGCTGCCCTGCCAGGCAGAGACCGACGAGCACGTGGAAACGGGCATCGTTGACCTCTATAACCACACTAAGCAAGCCGGGCATGGTCTCAATAATCAGCTCTGCATCGTAGACCTTGGCTTGCGCTCTTAGCACCTGCGGTCCAGTCCGCTCCGGCGCGCGCTCCTGCTGGCCGGCCGCTTTGCCCAAAGGGATCTGGGGGAACCACTCCTGGCGCTCGAGGAATGCAACCAGGTTGGCAAGGACCTCCCCAGCCAGGAATGCTGCAGGATCCTTTCCTTGGAGGTCTACACTGCCAGCGCCGAACACTGGCTGTGTAGCTGAGATCTCAGCCTTGGAACGAGATCCACCACCTCTGGGCCCCGAAGCACCGCTCACCTGGGCTCCAGCTCCGTCCCGCTGGTACCGGCCACTATCGCGCTCTGGCTGACCAACTCGAAGAAGTGGAACCCATGGGGAGGAAGAGATAGGAAGTACCTCCTGTCCGCCACAGCTGGAAAGGGTACGCCACAGCTGGAAAGGGTACCCGACCTAGAAGCTCCACAGGCACGCGCCCTTCCCAGCGACTGAGGTCCAGCTCTGCCGGCTGGGCAAACCGGCTCAAGTTGTGGACGCACAGCACTGTCTGTGCCGGCTGGGGACCAGGCCCGATCGGTGGCGTAGCTCGCACGTACGCCAGCACCGATGGGTTCTCAGCTGCCAGCATCTCGAAGGTTCCCTCGCCGAAGACGGGGTAGTCCTTTCTCACCTGGATCATGCGGCGCACCCACTGGAGGAACGAGCTCGATATGCGCATCTGGGCCTCGACATTTACAGCCTGGAATCCATACACGGGATCCATGAGAGGAGGCAGGTACAGCTGCGCGAAATCAGCACGGCTGAACCCGCCATTGCGGTCTGGGGTCCACTGCATTGGGGTTCTCACTCCATCCCGGTCTCCCAGGTAGATATTGTCTCCCATGAGCAGTTCGTCGCCGTAGTAGATGGTAGGGCTGCCAGGCAGAGAGAACAGCAATGCGTGGAGCAGCTCGGCAATCCGCCTATCGCCGTCTATGAGAGAGGCCAACCGCCGCCCTATGCCAATGTTGCGCCGCATCCGCGGGTCCTTGGCATATTCAGCGTACATGTAGTCGCGCTCCTCGTCGGTCACCTTCTCCAATGTCAGCTCATCGTGATTGCGCAGGAATATCGCCCATTGGCAACCGGAGGGAGGCTCGGGCGTTTGAGCAAGGATCTCGGCGATCGGGAACCGCTGCTCCCTGCGGATCGCCATAAAGATGCGCGGCATCAAGGGAAAGTGGAAGCACATGTGGCACTCGTCCCCGGCCCCGAAATAGTCTACGACGTCTGCGGGCCACTGGTTTGCCTCAGCTAGAAGAACCCGACCTGGGTGGGAACCGTCCATCTCCTTGCGAAGCCTCTTCAGATAGGCGTGCGTCTCTGGAAGGTTCTCGCAGTCAGTCCCCTCCCTCTGGAAGAGGTATGGGACTGCATCCAGCCGGAACCCGTCCAGACCGAGGTCAAGCCAGAACCGCACGACATCGAGCATGGCGTCTGCTACATCTGGGTTCTCATAGTTGAGATCAGGCTGGTGAGAGTAGAAACGATGCCAGTAGTACTGCCCACGTACCGGGTCGTAGGTCCAGTTTGACACCTCGGTGTCGGTGAATATCACCCTCGCACCTGCAAAGGAACGGTCGTCGTCTCTCCAGACGTACCAGTCCGAGCGTGCGTTCACCCTGTCCCGGCGGGACTCTTGGAACCACGGATGCTGATCACTTGTGTGGTTGAGCACCAGATCTGCGATCACCCGGATGCCACGCCGGTGGGCCTGGATTATGAGCTCTGACATGTCATCTAAGGTCCCGTACTCCGGCAGCACACCATAGAAGTCGCTTATGTCATACCCACCGTCTCTCAGCGGAGATGGGTAATACGGCAGCAGCCACAGACAATCAACACCTAGCCACTCCAAATAGTCGAGCTTGGCCACGAGTCCTTGCAGGTCCCCAGATCCATCGTCGTTTGCATCGAAGAAGCCCCTGAGAAAAACCTCGTAGAAGATCGCGCGCCGGTACCAATGCTCATCCTCAAAACGCCCGTGGCCGGAGAACCTGGGCACAAAGGTCGCCCTTCCTGAGATCAGCTCAACTCAGCGGCCGGTGAAGCGAGCCTTTCCCGGGCCATTTTCCTTAAATGACCTGATCCCGATCGCTGCGTCCTCGGTTTTGAAGGCCTCTGCGAAAAGTGCTCGCTCCTTTTCCAAGCCAGCTTCCAGGCCAGCCCCGCTGCCAGCGAAGCTGATCGCCCTCTTGGCAAGCCCCTGGGCTACCACCGCACCGGCTGCAAGCTCGGAGGCAAGATCCAGGGCCTCGTCTAAGACCTGAGCATCTGGTACCACCCTGTCCACCAATCCGATTGCGAACGCCTCAGCTGCGCCCACCTGGCGACCTGTGAGGACCAGGTCCTTGGCACGCGCAGGACCCACCAGGGAGGTGAGGCGTTGGGTACCCCCCCCTCCAGGGATCACACCCAAAAGCACCTCCGGCTGTCCAAAGCGCGCATTTTCACCAGCGACCCGCAGATCACACGCGAGCGCCAGCTCGCACCCTCCTCCCAGGGCATAGCCGCACACAGCCGCCACCACTGCCCTTGGAATGGACTCGAGAGCCGTGGTGGCACGCTGGAACCGAAGGCTTACCTGCTCTGCGTGCTCGCTGCCTGAGAGCTCCTTTATGTCCGCGCCTGCTGCAAAGATCCGCTCTCCACCCCACAAGACGACCGCGCCTGGGGGCTGTGCCGCCATTTCCTCGGCGTGACCAGCCAGCTCTTCAAGAAGCTCTATTGACAGAGCGTTCATCTTAGGCCGCTTTAGGGTCACAAGGGCCACCCCGTCTGGCCTATGCTCCACCGTTACGAATTGCTCAGTTGATGTCATCAGCCAACCCTAGCTGTAGAGGTTATCTTGGCCCGCCCATCCAGGGATGATGTAGAGACTCTCTGCACCAACAGCTCAGCTGCATCCTGACAATCAATGTCTCCACGTGATATTGCCAAGGTGAGCTCGGGACCTGCCGATGACTCGAGCAGCTCGTGCACCCGTCTCTCCAGCACGGCAAGGGCCATGCCCGCCACCTCCTTTCCGATCCGTTCAGCCCTTCGAGCGGCCAAGCCGCCTCCGGCCTCCAGGTGGGTCCTGTGCTCGCCTATAGCCTGCCAGAGCGCCTCAACTCCTTCCCCTGTTGCCGCAACGGTTGAGACCACAGGTGGAAGCCAATCTTTTGACGGCGAAAGATCCAGCATGGATCTCAAATCCCGTTCGGCCTCACGCGCTCCAGGGCGGTCTGCCTTGTTCACTGCAAAAACATCTGCCGCCTCCAGCAGCCCTGCCTTTGCCGCCTGGACCCCATCTCCCCAGCCCGGCGTCACCACAACCACCGTCGTATCGGCAGCGCTGGCCACCTCCACCTCTACCTGTCCTACCCCGACGGTCTCTATGAGAACCACATCCATGCCGGCAGCGTCGAGCACCCTGGCTGCCGCAGGCACTGCAAGAGACAGTCCTCCCTGATGACCTCTAGACGCCATGGATCTAATGAACACTCCGTCATCTAAAGCGTGCTCTTGCATGCGCACCCTGTCTCCCAGTATTGCTCCCCCGCTGTAGGGGGAGCTGGGATCTATGGCAAGCACCCCGACCTGGAGCTTGGGCCCGTCTTGGGATCTGATCGTGGCTATGAGGCGTCCAGCCAGCGTCGACTTGCCCGCGCCGGGAGAGCCCGTGATCCCTATCAGATAAGCCCTCCCCGCACGAGCCAAAGCAAGCCGGCTGATGCGACGTGCCGGGTCCCCTCCCCGCTCCACTAGTGAGAGCAGCCGGGCAAGAGCCCGGCGCTCCCCTGCCGCTGCCTGGTTCATGAGATCCTCGAGCTCTGGCCTCCCAGAGGAGCTCATGGCTCCCTCCTCACGTCAGCCCCCAAGCTCGCTAGCTTTCCCGCCAGATCCTCATACCCCCTGTCTATATGGTCCCCACCGAGGACAGTGGTCTCTCCTGTCGCTGCAAGACCAGCCAGGACCAGGGCTGCACCAGCGCGAATGTCTGATGCTCTCACGGTGGCTCCGCGCAGCCGAGCCACCCCGCGCACGACTGCATGGTGGCCTTCAGTGCGAATGTCAGCTCCCAATGTCCTCAGCTCCTCAATGTAGCGGAACCGGCCACTGAACAGGTTCTCTGTCACGATAGACACTCCATCGGACACAGAGAGCATGGTTACCAGTAGCGGCTTGTAGTCAGTGGCCACACCTGGGTACGGCAGTGTAGCTATGTCGACGCAATGTAGCCTTCCATCTGACACCGCAAGGAGGCCCCCCTCCTCAGCTACTGTGTGCACCCCCATCGTGTTGAGCTTCTCTAGCAGCATGTCCATGTGCTCAGCTCTTGGCCCTTCTACCATGACCTCTCCACCCGCTAGGCCAACCGCTGCTAGTAGGGTGGCGGCCTCTACTCTGTCGGGCACCACCACGTGGCAAGCTGGCTTTAAAGACTCAACCCCTTCTATGACGATCCGGAGATGTCCCTGCCCCATCGATGATGGCACCCATCCCAACCAGCATCTCGGCTAGGTCCACCACCTCGGGCTCGCGAGCAGCGTTCTCGATGATGGTGGTTCCCTTGGCAAGCACGGCTGCCATCATCAAGTTGTCGGTTGCCGTGTGGCTGGGGTATTCGAGAACCAGCCGGGCGCCCGTTAGGCGACCTGCCCTACCGACCAGCTTCCCAGAGGCTGTCTCGAAGGTTGCTCCCATCCGCTCCAGCCCTCCGAGGTGGAAATCAATGGGTCGGCTGCCGAAATCGTCCCCGCCAGGCATCCACATCTCGACCATCCCGTGTCGCGCAAGGAGGGGGCCCAAGAGCACGATGGATGCCCGGATGCTCTCCACAAGCTCTGGCGGGGCGACTGGGTGGAGCTGAGCAGGCACATCCAGCTCCAGCCAGTGGCTGGAGCTGTGCAGATCTTCAGGCCCATGACCTGAAGGCTCGGCATCTGCCAGTGAAGCGCACGGATCGCACCACCGGTAGCCAACCCCCAGACTGGCGACTAGCTCTGCCATGCATGCCACATCGGTTATCCGAGGAACGTTTCCGAGCACACTTGTTCCCTCAGCTAGCAACGCTGCTGCCATCAGCTTGAGCACTGAGTTCTTGGCTCCGCTCACAGCTACCCGCCCTTTGAGAGGAGGGCCTGAGGTGACTTTGAATGACCCTCCACCCCCGCACTTACGGATTGGAAAGGGGCGTTCTGGTTGAAGAGGTGGAACTGGCACCACCTAAGTATGCTCCTCGGGGTGGACCAGCTGGCACATACCGAGCCTCAGGTTACATCTCCCCTGGCTGGAGGCGTCATCACCGCCAGAGACGCAGGCTCTCGGTCCGGGACGGCCTAGTGGCACGTACGGCTGTGACAGCAGTCGTTTCAAAGGAGAGAGCCGAGAGGCTGCTTGCACCCCGAGATGACCTGGTGCTCGAGCACGAGACGAGTCCGGGCTGCTTTACCGGCCAGGAAGGGCCTTTCGATCGCTACAGCCGTGAGATCACAGTGAGCGAGCTGGCAGATGGGCAGGCCGAGGTGCACCAGGTTGTGGAGTTCGATCTGGCGATCCCTTGGTTCAGGTGGCTGTTTGTGCTGCCGGTCCGCCACTATCTGGGTCGCTTGGAACCCGACGCGCCCATACCCCACTGGCTCGCGCCGGTGCGCCTGGACCACCGCTCGACAATCACGTTGAGCGCCCTGTGCGCAATCGGTCTTATAAACGGCTACCTGGGTACCCTTTTGGGCCAGACGATCACCTACGCTGGGCGCCAGTTCCACGCAGGGGTAGCGCCCCAAAATGTCGCGCTGGCTGCAATACGTGTAGAGGCAGTGCTTGCCATATTGATGCTATCGCTGGCAGACCGCCTGGGCCGCAGGCGCATCATCTTGGCAGGAACCGCCGCAGGGTGCGTTGCTACCGCCCTCGGGGCTCTTGCCCCTTCGCTTGCCTGGCTAACCGCCAGTCAGGTCCTGGCACGTGGGTGCACCAATGCGGTGATCGTGCTCTTGGTGGTCGCTGCCGCCGAAGAGGTCCCAGCCGGTGCAAGGGCCTACTCGGTCAGCCTCTTGGCAGCCGTGAGCGCTCTCGGGGCCGGCATATGCGTGGTAAGTCTAGGCGTGGCCGGACTTTCACAGAGCAGCTGGAGGATTCTTTTTGCAGCGGGGCTCCTTGGCCTGCTCGCGCTGCCGAGCATCGCGAGCAGGCTCGTCGAAAGCCGGCGGTTCTCTGCGCCCCACGAACCTGCAAAGATAGAGGGCCACGGGGGACGGTTATGGCTGCTCATAGCATCTGCCCTCCTGCTGCAGATCTTCTTCGCCCCGCTGGGCCAGGATCGCAACCAGTTCCTGCGCACAGCCCGCGGCTTCACTGCAACCCATATCTCGCTTTTCACCGTGGCCACAGGCATTCCTGGCGGCATAGGCCTGGTGGTGGGGGGACGCTTGGCCGACGTGCACGGTCGGCGCGTGGTGGCAGCTACAGCGCTCATAGGCGGAAGCCTCGCAAGCCTGGGGGTCTACCTGGTGTCTGGATGGCTCATGTGGATCTTCGCGGTGATTGCCACAATCCTAATGGCTGCCACGATCCCCTCCCTTGGTGTCTACGGTCCAGAGCTGTTCCCAACTGGGGTAAGGGGTAGGGCAAATGGAATCATCACCATGGCCGGCAGGGTAGGATCTGTCATCGGTCTTCTCGCAGTGGCCGGCCTAAGCGGACCGCTCCACGGGATAAGCCGGCCACTGGCTCTCTTGGCCGCAATGCCGTTGATAGTGGGGGTCCTTGTGATGGCCCGCTACCCAGAGACCGCTCAGGTCGAGCTGGACTACCCAGAGACCGCTCAGGTCGAGCTGGAGACCATCAACCCAGAGGACTGCGCTCCCGGTGCGCCCGACGAGCCCAGCAGCAAGGAAGAGCCGTGAGATATGCATGCCGGGGTCGGACCACCAAGGGCCGGACTGAAGGGATCCCGCTCCCAGGATCCCTTCGCAACATCTCAGCCGAACTGGATGCTTGAGAATCTCTGGAGCTTGGCCAACAGATGGCGTGCATCCACCCTTCGCACGGTCCCAGACTTCGATCTCATCACCAGTGACTGCGTGGTGACCCCCGTGGCGGAGTATCTAACCCCACGCAACAGCTCACCATCGCTTATCCCCGTGGCCGCAAAGAAGCAATTGTCACCACGCACAAGATCATGGGTGCAAAGTACTGCGTCCGGATCATAGCCAGCCTCTATCGCAGCACTGCGCTCCTCGTCGTTCCTGGGCCACAAACGGCCCTGTATCTCACCGCCCATGCACTTTAGCGCCGCTGCGGCGAGCACGCCCTCCGGCGTTCCCCCGATCCCCAGTAGTATGTCTACCCCCGATTCAGGCCAGGCAGTGGAGATTGCCCCGGCCACGTCCCCATCAGAGATGAGCAGGATACGGGCACCAGCCGAGCGGACCTTTTCTATAAGCTCGCTGTGACGAGGGCGATCCAATATTACAGCAGTTACATCCCGCACCGACTTGCCGAGAGCTTTGGCCACAGCACCAAGGTTCTCCTCGACCGGACAGGTGATGTCGACGCTGCCAGCTGCCTCTGGTCCCACGGCGAGCTTTTCCATGTAGAAGACAGGGCCTGGATCGAACATGGTCCCCCGCTCGCTTACCGCCAGGACGCTGAGAGCGCCCCCCCTGCCCAGGGACGTAAGGGTCGTACCGTCGATGGGATCGACCGCCACATCGGTCTGGGGAGGAGATCCATCGCCCACCTTCTCGCCGTTGTAAAGCATCGGGGCTTCGTCCTTTTCCCCCTCCCCGATGACTACCAAGCCATCCATAGACACAGTCGACAAAACCACGCGCATGGCATCCACCGCAGCCTGGTCAGCGCCTTATGGCATCCACCGCAGCCTGGTCAGCGCCTTCCTTGTCCCCACGTCCCATCCAGCGAGCTGCTGCCATAGCGGCAGCTTCGGTGACACGCACGAGCTCCATGCCCAGATTACGGTCAGGTGCCTGGCGAATTTCGGTTCCAGCCGTTGTACCCATTCCCAGACGATACCCCCTGAGAGCCGGCTTGGACGAAAATCCCACACGAAACGCCACAGTTACGACCACAAGTGCCGAGCAGCGAGAGAATCTAGAAGCTGACGGGTATCGCTATGACCTCATGGCGATCCAGAGGATCAGCCTGCCGACGACGGACTCAAAGCTCACCGCCAGCTGCCTCCAAGCGAACCAGAGCCCGAAGGCGTGCCGCAGCCGGATCATCTTCGCTTGCCACCGCCGCAGCACCACCAGCACCTGTGACACCTTCGGCACCGCTTGGACCCGGGACAGCTCCTCTAGAGCTCGAAGGAGCCCCCCCATCACCAGCAAGGGCTGCCTCTGCTGCATCCAGGGCCCGCCTGGCACGATCGACATCTATCTCCGACGCGAGCTCAGCCACCTTCGCAAGTATCACAGTATGGTTCCTAGCGGTTCGGACAAAGCCCCCATGCACCGCTACCCGTGTAACCAGCCTCTCGGGCTCCGCGCTCTCCAGCCAGTCGGCCCCCAGGTGATGGATTCGCACGACACCGGGCTGGACTGTGCCAACCAGGGGGGTATGACCTGCCAGAAACGCAAGGTCGCCTTCCGCCGTGCGCAATATGACCGTGTCCGCATCACCATCAAAGAGCACCCTCTCAGGGGTCACAAGCTGAACGTTGAAAAGGGCCGGCACAGCTCAGGCGCCTTCGCGCAGTCGCCCGGCCTTCTCTTGAGCCATCTCAACCCCGCCAACATTCAAAAAGGCCTGCTCGGGCAGATCATCTAGAGCCCCGTCCACGAGCATCTCGAAGGACTCGACCGTCTCCTCCACGCTCACGTACACTCCGGGGATATTGGTGAACACCTCGCCCACAAAGAACGGCTGGGAGAGAAAGCGCTGGATTTTCCGAGCCCTTGCCACGATGATCTTGTCTTCCTCGGACAGCTCATCCAGCCCGAGAATGGCGATGATGTCCTGGAGCTCCTTGTAGCGCTGGAGCACTTCTTGGACCCGCCTGGCCACATCGTAGTGACGCTCTCCTACAATCTCAGGAGAGAGGATGTTACTCGTGGAAGCCAGCGGGTCCACTGCTGGATAGATGCCAAGCGACGCGATCTGGCGCGACAGCTCAGTGGTGGCGTCTAGGTGCGTGAAGGTCGTAAAGGGCGCAGGGTCTGTGTAGTCATCCGCAGGTACATAGACTGCCTGCAACGACGTTATGGATCTTCCTCTGGTTGAGGTGATGCGCTCTTGGAGCTGGCCCATCTCATCAGCGAGTGTGGGCTGGTAGCCCACAGCCGAGGGCATCCTGCCAAGAAGGGTCGATACCTCTGAGCCAGCCTGGACGAAACGGAAGATGTTGTCCACAAAGAACAGGACGTCTTGGCCCTTTACGTCCCTGAAGTACTCGGCCATGGTAAGAGCAGAGAGGGCAACTCGAAGGCGAACCCCTGGAGGCTCGTCCATCTGGCCATAGACCAGAGCTGCTTTGTCGATGACTCCAGACTCCTGCATCTCAAGCCAGAGATCGGTTCCCTCACGAGTCCGCTCCCCCACCCCGGCGAAGACCGACACGCCGCCATGCTGCTTGGCTACGCGGTTGATCATCTCCATGATCAGGACTGTCTTGCCAACCCCAGCCCCACCGAACAGACCGATCTTGCCTCCTTCCACATAGGGTTCCAGCAGATCAATGACCTTGATCCCGGTCTCGAACATCTTTGAGCGAGGCTCCAGCTCGTCAAACGGAGGAGGATCCCTATGGATCTCCCAACGATCTTCTATCTCGCCAATATCGTCTGTATCGAGCGGCTCGCCGATCACGTTGAACACGTGCCCGAGGACAGCTTCGCCAACGGGCACCGATATGCCCCGGCCGGTGTTCTTGGCCCTGATGCCCCTGCGCATTCCGTCAGTGGAGCGCATGCACACAGCTCGAACCCTTCCATCGCCTATCTGCTGGGCCACCTCTGCTGTGACAGTCTGCTCGGCTCCATCCAGCTCGAAGACTATCTCTAAAGCGGTGTTGATCTCGGGTAGGTGATGCGGTGAGAACTCCACGTCCACAACCGGCCCGGCAATTGCAACCACCCTGCCATCCTCGAGCTTTGAGGGATCGCCTTTGGGCTCTGTGGGCGTTTTCACCATCGTCATCTCGTCAGCTCCTCTTGGTCATTGACACGGTCTAAATTGGCTTGATTGACTGAGCTGCGCCAACTCTCAGTCCTCTCTGGCTCCCACGCCAGCCTGACGCAGCGCTTCGGCGCCACCGGCGATCTCCATGATCTCGGTGGTTATAGCGTCTTGGCGAGCGCGGTTCATGACCCGAGAGAGGCTCTTTACGAACTCCTCTGCATTCTCGGTGGCAGCAGCCATGGCTCGCTGGCGGGCTGTGTGCTCAGAGGCAGAGGCCTCCAGGAGAGTCCCGAACACTACTGCCTCCGCGTACCTTGGCAACAGGGCTGCAAGCAGCGCGGCTGACTCCGGCTCGAACTCCGTGTAGCCCTGCAGCCCGCCAGAGTGCCCGCTTGCCGAAAGGTCGCTAACGATCCCCTCCTGGCTCACTACAGTGCCTGCTCCGCCTGCTAGAGCTGTCGCGGCTCTGGCCGTGCCCGAAGCGGGACTTTTGCCACTTTGGCTAAGAACCGTGCCCAGAACCACCTCGAGCCCCTCTGCCACCTGCACGACCGGCAGGGGAAGGACCCTTCTCACCTCCACCTGCTGGATGGCCGCGCTCTTGTAGCGCGTTGAGACCGCATAGATGCCATCTAAGTCACCTGCAATAAACGGGTTCAAAAGCAGCGGAGCTACCCGGCTTGCATCTGCGTAGGTTGGCCTGTCGGTCATGGCGACAAAGGAGTGGTCGAGCCGCCTGTGGCGGAACTGGAAGTAGCCCTGGGCCTTGCGGGCCTTGCGGCCCACTGTTATGACCCGGTGCTCTCGACCCCTGGCCTCGCCCGCTGCGAGCAGCCTCTCCGCTGCTCGCAGCACGGAGTAGTTATAGGCCCCACAAAGCCCGCGATCTGCCACCACCACAAGCACACCGGCCCTACGGATCTCCTGACCTGAATCGAGCAGCTTGCCAGCCGAGCCCCCGGCGTCGCGTGCGACGTCGAGCATCATCTCTGTCATGTTGTCTATGTAAGGTCGTGCTGCCCTTATGCGCCCCTGGGCTCGATGGATCTGAGAGGCTGCGATGAGCTCCATGGCGTGGGTGATCTTCATTGTCGCCCGGACGCTCTGTATGCGGCGCTTTAGGATGCGCTCCTGGCCACCTGCCATGGATCAGGCGCTCACTGCCGTATCGGCACCTTTCGCCGGTCCGCCTCCACCCGTAGAGGACCCCGGTGCTACTGCCAAAGGAGTGGTATCGAACACCCCGGCAAAAGCAGTGAGAGCCTTGTGCAGCTCCGCCTCTTCAGGCAGCGCTTTGGTAGTGCGGATCTCTTCTAATAGGTCTGCATGGCTGGCCCTTAGGTACTCGCGCAACTCTGCCTCATACCTTCTGACCTCGCTCACGGGCACATCGTCTACATAGCCATTGTTGCCGGCGAACACCACCATCACCTGCTCTTCCACGGGCACCGGCTGGTTCTGCGGCTGCTTCAACAGCTCGGTCAGCCTGTAGCCACGGTCCAGCTGGGCTTGGGATATCTTGTCCAGCTCTGAGCCGAACGTTGCGAAGGCCTCCAGCTCGCGAAACTGTGCCAGGTCGATCTTCAGCGTGCCTGCAACTGCCTTCATGGCTTTTATCTGCGCGGCACCACCAACTCTAGATACTGATATGCCGACGTTCATCGCAGGACGCACTCCGGAGTAGAACAGATCCGACTCCAAATACACCTGCCCATCGGTAATTGATATGACATTTGTCGGTATGTAAGCAGATACATCACCGGCTTTGGTCTCGATTACAGGAAGGGCGGTGAGCGAACCTGCCCCCTTGGCATCGGAGAGCTTGGCCGCCCTCTCGAGCAGCCTGCTATGAAGGTAGAACACATCTCCTGGATAAGCTTCACGCCCGGGGGGACGCCTTAGCAGGAGGGCCAGCTGGCGATAGGCCTCGGCCTGCTTGGAGAGATCATCGTAGACAATAAGGGCGTGCTCCCCGTTCTCCATCCAGTGCTGGCCAATGGCGCATCCAGCATACGGCGCCAGATACTTAAAGGGCGCTGACTCGGACGCAGGTGCTGCTACCACCACCGTATACTCCATCGCGCCATGCTCAACAAGCGTCGCGACCGTTTGGGCCACGGTAGATCCCTTCTGGCCTATTGCCACATAGATGCACTTGACGCCCTGCCCGCGCTGATTCAGTATCGTATCTACTGCAACTGTGGTCTTACCCGTCTTGCGATCGCCAATGATCAGCTCTCTTTGACCTCTGCCGATAGGAGTCATGGCATCTATGGCTTTGATCCCTGTCTGCAAAGGCTCCGACACCGGTTGGCGGTCAACGATGCCTGGGGCCTGCACCTCCATTCGCCTGTCGACAGCGCCCTGGATCGGCCCCTTGCCGTCTATGGGCTCGCCGAGTGGATTTACAACACGTCCAAGCATCGCGTCACCTACAGGAATGGACAGGATCCTCCCCGTGGAACGCACGATCTGGTCCTCTTCGAGGTGCTCGTCACCACCTAGCACCACTGCCCCTATGGACTCCTCGTCTAAGTTGAGAGCGAGCCCCAAGGTCCCGTCCTCGAACTCGAGAAGCTCGTTCACCTCGGCCTCGGGGAGTCCAATGACACGGGCGATACCATCACCTACCGTGATGATGCGACCCACCTGCTCAGAGGAGACCTCTGGTGTGTAGCCCTCCAGATGACGGCGGAGAGCCTCTGCTATCTCGGTGGCGTTAATCGTCAGCTCTGCCATCAGCGGAGCTCCTTTCCTTGGTTCTTGGTGTTATCCTCGCCGCTGGGTCGGGTCTGGGCTAGGGGTTGCAGACCGGGAAGTTCCGGCACGGTGAGGGTCTCACGGATTAGGTCCAGCCGGCGCCGTATCGTGCCGTCTACAGCGAGATCACCAACGAGCACGCGGGCCCCTCCCACTAGAGAGGAGTCCACCACAACCTGGACTTCCACGGGCACCCCGAGGCGCCTGGATAGGGCTTCTCCGAGACGCTCGCGCTCGTCTTGATCCAGCGCCACCGCCGCTCGCACCCGGGCAACCCTCCGACCCCTCTCGGCCGCTACGCGCTCGGAGAGCCAGTCGAAGGTACCCACAAGATCCCTCGTGCGTCCCGCCCGCAGTGAGTACTTGATAAGACGCAGGGTCGCCTGATTGACGCGGCCTTCCAGAAGACTCGCTGCGAGATCCTCACGATACTCAACTGGGGTATCGCCGTCGGCCAGCGCGCGGCGAAGCTCGGGATTGGCCTCCAGGATGCGTGCGAACCTGAACAGCTCGTCTTCAATCTCCTCTAGTGGCGCAGATCCCTCAAGTCCCGCCAGCACCTCGTTGGCATACCCTCCTATGCGCTCACGCTCCTATGCGCTCACGCGTGGCTGATTTTGCCACGATAGGGTCCGGTGGAGGCGGCTGACCGGACTCCAAAAGGCGGAAGCGATGCGCGAGAGTCGATATGGCTCCATGGAACTCATCTGCGGGAGTGGCCTGGAGTGCGTAGACCACCAACCGTACCGTGGCAGGCAGCGCCTTGTCGGAGAGCAGCTCTTCAACCACGCCCCTTCGGGCACTAAGCGGTATTGACCGGTCCGATAGGGCCCTTCCCAGCTCGGCTGAGTGCACCAGCACCCTTGTGAAGCCGGCGAGGTCGTCCGCCAGCTGACCATACCCACCTTCTGCACCCTTTGTGCCGGCATCTTCGGCTATGGCAGTCGCGTAGCCCAACAGAGACTCGTTCATCTGAGCACTTCGACCATGGCCAGGGTCAACCTCTCAAGCTCCGGCCCTGACCGAAGCTATTACCTCATCTATGAGGGCCTGGTGGCGGCGGGCGTCCAACTCTTCGCCGACTACCCGTTCTGCAGCGGTCATCACCAGATCGGCTACAGCCTGTGTTAGCTCATCGACCGCTCGCTGACGGGCCAGAGAAATCTCTGTCTCTGCGCTGGCCAGGATCCTGTCGTACTCCTGTTGAGCGCGTTCGGCTGCCTCAGCTCGAAGCTGGTCCGCCACCTGGGAGGCCTGGGCCACGATGGAGCGCGCCTTTTTCCGTGCGTCCTCGATTGCCTGCTGGTTTAGCTGGACCGCTTGGGCAGCTTCTGCGCGTGCCCTGTCGGCAGTCTCAAGCGAGTTGCGGATCTCCTCCTGGCGATGCTCCATGGCCTTATTCAACGGGGGGAGCACCCACTTCGCCAGGACTCCCACAACGATCAAAAAGGCAATCAGCTCGGCTATGAAGGTCCCGTTGGGAACCAGGAAATTGCTCGTAGCAACCAGCACTTTCAGTCCTTTTCCTTTACGGGTTCTTTAAGAGCGACTCTTGTGGATGGTGCCTGCAAGCTACTTCTTGGCAAGGACGAACACGAACAGAGCCATAAACGCCAGGTTGATGAAGTACATGGCCTCCACCAGGCCCACAGTCAAGAACATGTAAGTTCGGGCCTTGCCCTCCACCTCCGGCTGGCGGGCTACAGCCGCGATCGTCTGGCTGCCGGCAAGGCCGTCGCCCACCGCAGCACCTATAGCCCCTCCACCAAGAGCCAGCCCGCCGCCCACCATGGCGCCGGCCAGCTCAATGGCATAGTCGATACCGCTTGTCGCCATCTTTGTGTCTCTCTTTCTCTTTCTGCCTCATACCCAGTGTTCCCGGGAGGCGTTCCATTAACGCGAAATTTCCTTCGGTGGCGCCTGACCTCGATCTCATCTTCTCAGTGCTCCGAGGTGTCCATGGCCATGCCGAAGTAGACCACGGTCAGCAGCGCAAATATGAAAGCTTGTATGAAGCCTATAAACATGTCGAAGAGCTTCCAGGCGACGTCGCCAAACGGGACGATGTACACCGGCAGCAGTACGGCAATAAGGGAGAGCATCAGCCCTCCTGCAAACAGGTTACCGAAAAGCCGCAGCGACAGGGTAATCGGCTTTGTGATCTCCTCTATGACATTGATGGGAAAGAAGGCCTTGAGCGGCTGGAAGTAGTGTTTTATATACCCCTTTATCCCTCGTGTGCGAATTGACGCAACGTGGACCAAGATGATCACTGTGAGGGCCATGGCATATG
>JAMCQF010000208.1 GCA_023379605.1 Actinomycetota bacterium | reverse complement strand
GTCTCGTGGTGGTAGTAGTTGATTTCGGCATCATATTATTTCGATATCACTTCTGGGCTAGGCTCTCGGAGAATGCAGGCATTGCCCTTCTCTTTTCTGCCTGATGCCTAGGCTTCCTGGCACACCGTCACGAGTGAACCTAGTGTGTGCCACCGCCGTTGCTCAGCGAAAGCGGTCGAGATGATCAACGGTAGTCAACGGGTCAGCCATTAAGCGACACTTCATGGCTCACTGGCAAGAGGACCAACAGGACCCTCGAGGCCCCGAAGCGACACGACTGGAATTGGGAACCAAAAGGGTGCAACCCTTGGATATGCGTTTCGTGGTAGTTGGTGCCGGAGCGGTAGGCGGTGTTGTGGGAGGGCGTCTTTTCGAGCACGGCAGTAAGGTGCTATTGGTGGCAAGAGGCGAGCACTCCCGGATAATCGCCAAGGATGGTCTGACGATTGCCTCGCCAGCTGGCGTGGTGAAGGTGAACCCACCTGTCACAGATCGCATAGACGGGGTCGACTGGACTGAGCAGGATGTGATCCTCCTGGCCGTGAAGAGCCAGGATAGCGAGGAGGCCCTGTGCGAACTGTCAGCAGTTGCACCAAGCTCTACCCCAGTTGTCTGTATGCAGAATGGCGTAGCCAACGAGACCGTTGTTCTCAGAAGATTCTCGTTGGTGTATGCCATGTGTGTGATGTGTCCTTCCAGCTACCTCTCGCCTGGGGTCGTAGTGGCGCGGTCGTCTCCTATCACAGCGTTGCTAGACCTCGGTCGCTATCCCGGAGTGGATGAACCCGACCAGGTGGCAGTAGCTATATCGGAGGTCATCAACCGATCCTCCATGCAATCCGTGCCGAGGCCTGACATAATGCGATGGAAGTATGCCAAGCTCCTCCTCAACTTGGGAAATGCAGTGGACGCCCTGTGTGGGCCCGGTGCCCGCAACAGCCACCTCACCGAGAGGGCGCACGAAGAAGGCGAGGCTTGCCTGGTTGCGGCCGGTATTCCATATGCCTCCCGAGAAGAGGATGCCGCCCGCCGTGATAATCTTCTTACGTTAGGGGCGGTGCCTGGATACGAAGAGTTAGGTAGCTCTACTTGGCAGAGCCTGGCCCGCTCGTCTCCCAGTACCGAGGTAGACTACTTGAACGGGGAGATAGTCCTTTTGGGGCGCCTGCACGGCGTTCCAACGCCTGTCAATGAGCTTCTACGGAGCCTTGTCAACAAGATGGCTCGGGAGAGATCCAAACCCCGAATCATGACTGCTGATGAAGTGCTCTCAATGCTGCCTACCTAGGTGCTTTGCACTAGCGCTTTACTCCAATTCCCTGGCTAGAGAGGCTGAGCCAAGAGAAGCCGGGGCTGTTTAGGCCTTGGGCGGCTCGGCGCCACGTCAGCCAAGAACGGCCTACCGCCTGGCAAACGGCTCTGGCGGCTGCCCACCAGGGCCCAGTTTCACAGTTCCAGATCAGCCAAGAACGGCCTGTCGAACAGCCTTGGCGACTGCTCGCGCAGCCAGGCTCCTCACTAGATCGACTGGCGCTTCGGTGCCACCACCACCAACAGAGGCTGCCACGAAGGCATCTCCGTCAGCCAGCGTGTGCACTGGATCGACAGCACGAGCCAAGCCGTCGTGTGCGGACTGGGCCACTAGGAAGCATTCTAGCTTGGACAACTTGGCATTGGTCGCGACCAATCCTACGGTGGTGCTTTGCCCAAGTGCTTCACCGCCATAAGCTTCAGGCTGGAACGCACCGGGAGGCAGATCTCTTGGCCGCTCACCCTCTTCCAGCACATCTCCATAGCAGTTGGCAACGACCAAAGCGCTCACGACCAGACCTTCGTAGTGCTCGCTGATCTCTGCTATCCCCCCGGGACGAGCAGCATTGCGCCCTAGCCACTTGCCGACGGTTGCCCCGCACCCTGCCCCAGCGTCCTTGCAAGTGAGCGGCCCAGTGCCTGCCTTATTGCAGGCCTCGTATCCCTCATCTGGACCAGGCCTAGCGTTGGGATCCCCGACTCCGAGGTCGTATATAACGGCCCCTACCACGATTGGCACCAAACCAGATGGCGTAGGGAACCCCCTGGCGCGTTCCTTTAGCCACCTGACAACGCCTTCACAGGCCCCGAGCCCAAATGCAGAGCCGCCCGCCAGAACTACTGCATCGAGCCTGTTCATCATTCGCTCCGGGGCAAGCAGTTCCCACTCTCTGGCAACAGCGCCACGCTCACCCCTGTTCGGGCTTGCTCGTCGCTCCAGTGGCCCACGGCCAATCCATCAAGCATGCCCCAAGCCTGCCTCTGCTTTGTGCTTGATGTCTAGGAGGCTGGGTCATGAAAGCGCGCATGAGCGCTAGAGCTTGGTGAGAATTCCAGCGATCCCGTAGGGTCCCGGGGCCCGTGAGCCCCGCGCTTTGGTTCTCGTCGGAGATAGCAGTCGAGCAACCACCTGGCGAGGGGGCGGTCTGCATAGGCGTGTCGGACCAGGCAGGCCAGTCGAATGCCTGGCAGTTCTACTACACGCCGCCTCCAGGACCCAGGTCCATTTGCCGAGAATGCAGGGTCAGCCCGAGCACCACGCAAGCTAGGCAGTGGCCCATCGGGGTGTCGAAGTGCCGCTTGTTTTGTTGCAATGGAGTCGGTCACTGGTCGAGGGTGACCAGTGACCGACCGGTACGACGTCGGTCTGAGCTGACTTCCTGAACGCCATGAGGAGGGGGCCTGCCCCGGTGGGATCGCTGGGTTCTCATCGGAACCAACCACGCGAAGGAGGCCACAAATACCATGTTGCACCTTCGAGCTTTTGGGCTGGTCGGTCGAGATCGCGGATACGCAGAAGGTGAAGGGCCTTGCAGCTCTTGCCTGCAAGATAGACAGGATCGACGCGAAGGTACCCGCCGAGCTTTCCCGGCTTGATCTTGTGCCGGCGATCTGGCTTCCGGGCCCAGAGGTGCGCGGGGCTCGTGAGCGGGCTCGCAGGCGCCTCCACCTCGTCTGTCATCGCAGCGCGCTCAAGAACCGGATCCATGCGACCGTTCCTCCTAAGTGCCTTAAAGTGACGCCCGGCCGGCACAAACGGTCTTCGCCGACCTAGGAGCCTCCGGTTCCATGGTGAACGCTTCGTGTCTGGCTCCCTCGGAATGGCGGAAGCCCTCACGCCTTTGTGGCCTGGAGGTTCCCTCGCACCTGGACCGTTCCCCATTAGCGTTTTGCACGTGGTAGTTCTCCACACCACCAGGTTGCTCGGGTGCGGCGGGACAACCCGCCGCTTCGATGCCGGACCCGGAGGCCCTCTGCTCGGGTGTGGCCACCGCTGGAATGCTCAGCTCTGCGCCGGGCAGGACGCCCGAGTGCCTTTCTGCCGAGCACAACCGCTTCTGCTGTGTGCCCGGAGACCTTATGAGACCTGGTGGGCATCTGAGTCTGCCAGTGCTCTTTGCCCCAGATGGAGAAGTACGCGGCAGGCGCCCCTACCACTGCGATCGCGTGCCTCGATGCCATCGCCACCAGGTGCTCCGAGAACTGTGCCGTCGGCATCCCGCAGACGACCTTCCTGAATCACTGGGCCGACCCGTAGCGCTCGCGCCCGGCTGTGCGCATCTCGTCGAAGCCGAGGTTCTCCACCACCATGAGATGAAAGCCGTAGCGCTCGGCTAGGTACAGCACTTCAGTGATCGCCTGGCGGAGATGAACGTCTCTTTTCGATGCAGGCAGGTCCTGTGTAACAAGCGGGATGTGCGCCATCGGTCCTACGTATGCACTCGCGCAGTTGAGGGCTTTGATCGCCCGGTTCCTGGCAGACCTGCTCCCATACAATTGGGCCAGAAGCTCGTGAACACCGCTGTCATGTCCCTCACTAGACCATCATCGACTTCGCCCTTCCAGCACCACAAGGGGCCTGCCGGTAGCCGACAGTGCTCCCCCACGAGCTCGATGTTCACCCGCCCAACGCGGTCCCGGTCCTCCACGACCAAGGTTCCAATGGCGGGGTTGAAGAGCATGCGGTGGACCCTTCTGTGGGCACCGTTCACCCCCGAGCCGACCTCGGCGGCGTCCACCTGTATTACCGGCACACCCACAGAGCTCTGATCGGGCTCCTCGTCCCTGCTATCCTGACACTACCTCTCGGGGGCGTAGCTCAGTTGGTAGAGCGCTTGACTGGCAGTCAAGAGGTTCGAGGGTTCGAGTCCCTTCGCCTCCACGAAAAAGTCCAGGTCAGAATGGATGTATCTGGT
>JAMCQF010000207.1:18334-18657 GCA_023379605.1 Actinomycetota bacterium | reverse complement strand
AGCCGTCCGAGAGTTGCCACAACGCGCTGGCGGACCTTCCCCCCTTCGCGGTGGCCTTCGACCAGTTGTACGTACTCGTGCACCTGGTCGCCCCGGCGAACTCGCTTGACCCTCGCGTACATGTTGACACAACATTACCACCGATCCATCGCACACCACAAGCATGTGATCACTACTCGTTGGCACAACACCTCGAGATTCCCAGGGTGGTCGGATGTCCAGGACGCAAGGAATCACAAGGCCGATTGGCGATCCATTGCCGCCCCTTGGCGGATTCCGGTGCGGAAAACGGGCCTAGCCTGTCGAGTGTCACGCCCCGTATC
>JAMCQF010000207.1:14074-18212 GCA_023379605.1 Actinomycetota bacterium | reverse complement strand
ACTAGCTGGTCTTATATAGCGCCCCCGGCAGGATTCGAACCTGCGACGCACGGTTTAGGAAACCGACGCTCTATCCTCTGAGCTACGGGGGCTGGCTCCAGCGTGGGGCTACCAAAAAGCTATCGCAGCTTCGGAGCATTGCTTGGCGAAGGCTAGCGTAGGCGCAGGACCGAGCTGGAGGTCAGTCAGCTGACAGGAGACCCCTGCTCATATGCCTGCTCGTGAAGAGCTTGCCATATAACCGAAAACCGTGATCGGGTCGGTCGGCACATCTGCTCCTAATTCATGGTAGAGAGCGTTCAGGTTGGCTACCAGCCTCTCTGGCTCACTCCAGCCTTCGTATGGCCCAAGATCAATGTCTTCTGAGGCCTCAAGTGGAGACATGCCCGCCTCGAAGCGTTGCTTGGCTTGGCCTATTAGGAGCTCAAAGTAGCCTTTGAGATCGAGCACTGCCTGAAGGTCAGTCAATGGTCCATGGCCCGGAACGACCGTATGTACACCATCTAGAGCCAGCAGCTTGTCGCAAGCCGAAAGCCAGTTGGACACCGGCCCAGACCACACTATCGGATGCATGCCATTAAAGAGTATGTCGCCGGTGAACACGACGCCATCGCTCGGCAGGTGCACAATCAGGTCACCACGGGTGTGGGCCGGGCCCAGCTCATAGAGGTGGACTTGCTTCTCGCCCAGACGGAGCTCGAGGTTCCCTTCAAAGGTTCGGGTTGGCAGGGAGAGCTCGGTGTGCTCGAAGTCGAAGGGCGCAAAGATCTCCATGATGAACTTGCCAACCTCGCCTAGTGCTGGAGCCTCGCGCATCAAGGCTGCCAGAGCTGAGGGCGGTAGCTCCGCCATCTCTTTGGCGCATTCCGTTGAAGCGACGATCTCCACGCCCAAAAGGGCGGCGTTGCCATAGCAGTGGTCGCCATTGGCATGCGTATTAACAACGGAGGTGATGGCAGAGCCGGCCAGGACCGATCGATTCATCGACTCCAACATCTCCTTGGTCAGACGCATGTCGAATAAGGTGTCCACAAGCAGCGATCCTTCATCTTGGCGAACCAGCCCAGCGTTTGACCATCCCCAACCTCCGTCTGGCTGTAGGTATGCCCAAAGACCATCTCCTATCTCGTGGAGCCCCTTTGTGTAGCCTGCCATTGCCATGCCTGCTCCTTTCCGGGTGATTGGCGGATAGCTATGATATCGTATCGCGCAAATACGTTATTGTCGCTACATGCTGGTTGAACCCTTGCTCAGAAGTACCCGACAAGCGCGTCATCTACCATCTGTGTGGCCAATCGGCATCAGCTAGATCAACTGTGGCGAGCATGCAAGCGACGCTCCATCTATAGCCGCCGGAATGCTGCGGATCAGCACGTCAGCAGCATTGGAGCCCGGTAGAGCCATTGGCCAAGTGTCTCTGGAGCGGCTTGGTGCAATGAAGCCATAGGGCAGACCCATAAGAAAGAAGCGTTCACTTGCACGACACAATGTTGAAACAAATCCTCCTTATGATCTCCGAGCAACGAGGGTCGCCTCGTCAGTAACCTAGGAGGAAGCACATGGCAGAGACGACTGCAGTGCCTGCAGCCGGAGAGATGAAGCGAAGCCTTACACTCACTGGGGTAACAGTGAATGGTATGGCACTGATCGCGCCGGGAGCGTTCCTGTGGACGACCTTCCAGGAACAGGCCGCCCAGACCAACCACGGAGTTCCGACAGGCCCGGATATGTGGACCGGGCTGGTGTTTGCCTTCATACTGGCCATGCTTACCGCCTGGAGCTATAGCCAGCTTGCCCGCATCTACCCCGATGCTGGAACAGGATCTAGCTATTACTTCGCAGAATCAGCTTTTTTGGACAAGGAGAGGCCTGAGCACCAGCGCTACGCGCGAGTTGCCAAGCTGACCTTCGGCTGGATAAGCCACCTATACTACTGGATCTACCCGGGTATCATGATTGCATTTATCGCCACTTTGGTGGGCTATATCTACAGCTCGGTATCAGGGGGCCATCAGTTGGGCTGGGGTGCGCTCAGTCTGATATGCATTGGAGCATCCCTGTTGGTAGGATATATAGCTTATCGTGGCATTTCAGGATCTACCATGGTAGCTCTTGTGATCAACGTCATCCAGATAGTGACTTTGGTATCTATGAGCATCATGTTTATCGTTTTCAGGGTGGCACATCCAGTTGCAGGTTACGCGCTCAAGAATGCAGGTGGTGTTGTCATTCCACACAGCTTCATAGACCTTCTCTATCAATCCACGATAGCAATTCTGCTACTCGTGGGATTTGAGTCTATCACTGCCCTTGGATCTGAAGCGCTTAGACCGGAGCGAGACATCCAAAGAGGCGTCATGATAAGCCTTTTGATACAAGGTGGGTTCTGCTACCTCTTCGAGTACTTCTCGTCGAATCTCGTGGTGGGGTCGGCGACAATGGCAGGCATCAAGGGTTCTTCTCCGTACATACAGGCAGGGAATGCTCCCGCACCTATAGGAACTATGGTTACCAATGTAGCTGACAAGCTCTTTGGGGGAGGTGGGACAGCGGTGTCACTAATTGTGGCTGTGACGGTCCTGCTGGCTCTTTTGGGCACCACGCTCGCATGCATCAACACCGGAGTACGCCTTACCTACTCAATGGCCAAGGACAAGGAGATGCCCTCGCTGCTCAGCGCTCTGCACGGGCGGTTTGCTACTCCCCATGCGGGCATCTGGGTCCTCACTGCGCTGTCGGCGGTCATTGGGATCTACGGAGTCCACACAGTGGACAACCTTACACAGATAACTCTTGCGTCCAACATAGGCACTTTCCTCGTCTATGGAATGACTTGCGTGATCTGCCTAGTAGCGTTTGCGAGCCGACATGACCGTCATAGCGTTAAGCACATCGCGCTTCCCGGCCTCGGGGCCCTTATGAACATAGTCGAGCTTCTGGGGGTTGTGTACCTGGCAATAGAGGGGGGAGGTACCGGGGCGCAGGACGCGATCAAGGCGATCATAGTGGTTGCGGTATGGGCGGTTGCTGGACTTATATGGGTCGCCGCCAATCCCAACAAGGGACACGCTCGCGGTATCACAGAAGCACGCATGCAAGGTGGGGCTGGTGTCTCGCAGTTATCAAAGACCTGATCCCCCAAGGTCGACTCGCGCGCACCTCAGTACGCCCCGTTCCTGGCAGGCTTTAATTGCTGGGAGCGGGGCGTAGCCCTGATTGAGAGCATGGCCGATGACCGCAGCTTCTGAGGGGCCCAGCGTAGAGGGCAATGGCTTTCTATGTGAGCAGGCAGACCTTATTGGCCTGAGCTGGGCGCTCAGGTCCGATCCCGGCATGTTGAGAGCTGGTAACGAGGACTTTGCCGCAGCGTGCATGCTCGATGGTCCTGTGGTGCGAGATTTGCCGGCGGCCCTGTTCGTAGTGGCAGATGGGCTTGGAGGCCACGCTGCTGGAGAGGTGGCGAGCCGGCTGGCGGTGGACACGGTAGTGGAGCACTTTCGTCGGACCCAGGCTCGTCCGCCCCGCCAGGTGCTCCGTACGGCGGTTCGCGCTGCCAACGCGGCCCTTCTCGATGCCTCTGGCACATCTGAACACCATGGAATGGCCACTACGCTGACTGCCATGGCGCTAGCCGGCCATCAAGCTGTGATAGCACACGTGGGTGACAGTCGCGCCTACCTGCTTCGCAATGGAGAAGTTATCCAGCTTACCTCTGATCACAGCCAGGTCGGTGAGATGCTGAGAAGGGGACTTCTAAGTCCCGACCAGGCTGCGCGCCATCCAGCTCGCTCAGTGCTCACCCGCTGTCTGGGTCGTGAGCTCGTAGTCCCCGTGGATCTCACAACTGTGGATACTGCAGATGGGGATATATTCCTCATATGCACTGACGGCCTATGGGACCTCGTCGGACGAGACGAGATCTCGGCTCTTGCCGAAGAGTCTGAACTCGCAGCGGACAGGCTTGCTACGTCTGTGCTGGCTGAGGAGTTGGTGAGAAAGGCCCTTGAGCGCGGCGCCCCTGATAATGTCACTGCTGTGGTGGTAAAGCTCAGGACCGGTTGCCCTCCTGCAAAGCCAGGAGCTGCCAAGGAACGCTCGGGTAGGCTGAGCGTGGCTCGCTGGGTCCGGAGATCGAACA
>JAMCQF010000207.1:0-14064 GCA_023379605.1 Actinomycetota bacterium | reverse complement strand
GTTGACCACTATGAGCTGATCGAGCTCTTGGGTGAGGGGGCCTACGCCAAGACATGGAGAGCGCTCGACACCAGGTCAGGTGAGACCGTGGTGCTCAAAGTGCCCAACCCCCAGCTGTTCGCTGACCCCGCTCTGTTCCAGCGCTACCAACGCGAGAGCGAGATAGCACGGCGCCTCTCGCATCCCAACGTGCAACGTTCTTTGGACGAAGGACACACCAGGACCGAGCCTTACCTTGTTCTTGAGTTCGTCGACGGCGAAACATTACGCGCCCGACTCCGTAGTGGACCGCTGTTCAGCATAGATCAGGCTTTGTCTTGGGGGCATCAGCTGGCCGAAGGCCTAGCATACCTACACGGCCAAGGCGTGGTGCACCGTGATCTCAAGCCCGAGAACGTGCTTGTCACGAAGTCTGGAACTCTTAAGGTAGCCGACTTCGGCACTGCGATGCTCGCCGGTGCGAGAAGGCTAACCTTCAAGCACCTCACGACCAACATGGGGACTCCTGACTACATGAGCCCAGAGCAGATCCAAGGAGAAAGGGGAGACGCGCGCAGCGACATCTACGCCTGGGGTGTGATCATGTACGAGATGCTCACAGGGAAAGTTCCATTCGATGGAGACAACTTCATGGCGGTAATGGCTGGGCACCTGCAGGGCACACCAGTTCCACCACGCCGCTTGCGCCGCGATGTGTCTCCTTCTCTACAGGCAGTGGTTCTCCATGCGATGAGGCGCTACCCAGAGCATCGCTACGCAAGCGCCGAACAGCTGCTCGAAGACCTTGATCATCTAGATGAGCTGGACTTGGCCAGCTATGACGAGTCACCCGAGCCTGCTATGGGTGCGAGCATGGTCCGGTCAGGCAGGTACATGGTTCGACTGGTGGCAGCCATCGCAGTGGGATTCCTGGCACTTGTGGCTCTGGTCGTGCTCCTATCGGTGGTGCTTAAGTGAGCCCTTCAGGTGGCAACCGGGACTTCTCTTGGGTGCGGCTGGTCTTTGTCGATCTTTTCGGCTCGCCGCGCTCGGTCCAGCTTCCAGGCGCTCATCTTCCCGCCATTTTGGCTGACGGCATAGGCGTAGATGGCTCAGCCCTGGAGGGAAGGGCGCGCCAACTTGAGGCTGACATGCTGTTGCGGCCGGATCCGTCGACGCTCTTGGACCTTGGGGGAGGGATTGCAAGGATCGTATGCGACGTTGCAGAGATCGACGGCCGCCGCTGGCCTGTAGATCCACGCACGGCGCTGTCCAGGCTGCTCGAGGATCTGGGCCCTTGGGCGCGGAGCTGGAGAGCCAGGGCAGAGCTGGAGTTCTACCTCCTGGACAGCAACCTGGAGCCAGTTGACAGTGCAGGATACTTTTCCGACCTTGCAGGCGCTGACAGAGGTGCGCAGGTTGTCCACGCGGCGGCTGCCCGCCTGGATTCCTATGGCGCCACGGTCATCTCAGCACATCACGAAGCAGGGCGAGGCCAGCACGAGCTCGACTTGGCTGAGGCGGGCCCGATTGCTCTTGGGGACTCCCTGGTTCTCGCCAAGGAGGTGCTAAAGGAAGAGGCTTCTGCCGCTGGACTTCGCGCTACGTTCATGGCTCGTCCGATCTCCACCGAGCCCGGGTCGGGGTTACACCTCCAGCAGCGCTTTGCCCTTGGGAGTGTGCATTCGGCCAGTGATCCAAGCGAGGCACCCAAGGCGGTCTGCTCTCCCATGCGAGCGGGCTGTGCGCCTTTGCTGCGCCGACGGTCAACTCCTACAGGCGCCTGCATGTGGGACCAGAGGCTCCCGGTTCAGCGGTTTGGGCCCACCTCAACAGGGCAGCTCTGGTGCGTCTCGCTCCCGAGGGCCCAGGCGACCCGGTTGTCGAGTTTCGAGGTGCGGATCCGAGCGCGAATCCCTACCTGCTCATAGCAGGAATGCTGGCGGCCATATCGGACGGCATGGATTCTGCTACAGATCCAGGTCCTCCCATGGAGGAGAGCTTGGAGGGGTTCGACCCAGCAGCCTTCGAAGTCGCGCCGATGAAGCTTCCCAGGACTCTTGAGGCAGCCCTTGACGCTCTTGTGGCAGACGACACACTTGTCGACGCCTTTGACGATCGCCTGATCCGGCGCTATGTCGAAGGTCGCATGGCTGATGTGGAGCTGTCGCAGGGACATGTGAGCTTATGGGAGCTTGGCAGGTACCTAGACGAGGCTTGAGCCTGGGCCGAGCCCACTGTGCAGTTAGGTGCGTGGCTCGCGCATCACAACGACCGCGACCGTGCGGCTCATAACACCGTTGCAATGCGCCAGCGCCGACTTATGGCGTGCTCTTTAAGCGCCGGGCTGCTGGAGGTGGGAGGTGGCTTTGAGCGCTGCAACTACCGCCGAGAGCCCCTTCGTAAGACCGTGGCGCTCGCTCCTCGCAGAAAGAACAGCCCAATTCCTATAGCTACAACGGTGGGCACCAAGCGCCAGCTCGCATGGAGGCCGAAAGCTGCCACAAGACCCACTGCTATCCAAACCACCCCTAGCACCGCTAGAAAGGCTGGGCTAGAGGGTCGTTTGCCCACCTGGACATGGCCAAGATCTGCTCTACCACTGATTTTGGCTTTGGCCCCAGCCCTGGACACCCCACCTTTGGCGGTGACGCGGCGGGAGGGTTTTGCAGTTGACACTGCTCAAAGTCTATCAGCCCGTGGTGCCGCTGGCTTTGGATCCACCACTTTGTTACACCCCCCGCCTATCGTCACCTCCATGGGTGAGCAGTCGTGCCAGGAGCACCGTAGAGTGAGCTTCACGGCCCCGCTGGATGAGGACCAGCTGGCCTGTGTCACGGCTCCACCCGGTCCCATCGCGGTGATCGCAGGGCCCGGATCGGGCAAGACACGGGCGCTCACTTTGCGAGTGGCGCACAGGATCACCTCAGGCTCTGCCAAGCCAGGAGCCACGATGGTGATGACCTTCACACGTCGCGCTGCATGCGAGCTGGTGAGTAGGCTCGCTCGGCTGGGGGCAGAGCCTGTCGCGGCCGGGACCATACACGCCACAGCCATGCGCCTTTTGGAGCTGTTCTGGTCCGTCAAGGGAATTTCACGACCAGCCATCTTGAGCAATCCAGAGCGCTTTGTGCTTGAAGCGGCTGGGCTCTCTCATCCTGGGTACGATTCTGCCGCGCTGGTGAGGGAGATCCAGTGGGCATCTGCCAGAGCGGTAGGTCCTGAGAGCTATCCAGAGGCGCTTTCTCATGCACAGCGTTTGCCAGCCGTCGAAGCTTCTATGGTCCAAGAGGTGTACAGCAAATATCAAAAGCTCAAGGCCGCGCGCAATGTCGTAGATGTTGACGATCTACCCGGGCTCGTCGTGCAGGCTATGCGAGAGCCGGCCTTTGCCGGGAGTGTGCGCTGGAGGTTCCGCCATTTCCTGGTGGATGAGGCCCAGGATCTGAGCCGTTCCCAATGGCGTATGATCCGCTGCCTTGTGGGCGATGGCGCAGACATTTTCATGGTGGGCGATCCAGACCAGGCGATCTACGGATGGAATGGCGCAGATGCATGCTTTCTGACTGAGCTGAAGCGCATCTTCCCAGCCGCAACCACTTTCGAGCTTCGGACAAACTACCGGTGCGCACCGGTAGTTCTCAGCTCTTCTATATCTCTGCTCGGACCGCGAACGGCTCCAAGGTGTAGCACAGGTGTCTTGGAGAGCCGCGATGACCCTGGATCTTTCACATGCAGGGAGTTTGCCACCGAGTACGAAGAGGCACGCTCTGTGATTTGGGGGCTGCGCAAGCTAAGGGCCAAGGGCGTGCCCTGGTCAGAGATGGCAGTCCTGGCCCGCACGCAAAAGACCCTAGAGACTGTTGCATCGCTACTGTCGACCAGTTCCATTCCCTACCATACGGCTCGGAACGTCTTGAAAGAGCCGGCTATTTTAAAGGCACTATCCTATCTCGAGCTATCGCCTCCAGACCTTCCAGCTTCTTCATGTGTAGCGGTTCTGGTCGAGATAGCAGAGCAGGTTATAGATGAGCTCGTGGGCGATTTCGTTACTGCAGCAAGCCGATCTGGGCTGGATGCTAGCTGGCCAGAGGCCGACCTGGTGGCAGCCGGTAGTCCAGCAGGATCTGAGAGACGATATTTTGGAGCTGTGGGAGAGACTCACCAGGCAATGGGGCAGCCGCCCAGGGCTTATGGTGGATTTGAGGCTGACGAGATTAGCGAGGAGTTGCGGCTCCAGGTAAAGGCAAGGGCCGGCATGGCCAGGAGGTCTCTTGAGGAGCTGTTGGCACTAGTGGAGGAGTACGCGAGGGACTTCCCCACTGGACGCCTTAGATACCTGCGCGACTGGCTAAATGTCGCTGCTCGCTCACGGGACAAGCGAGTAGGAGCCACCGGGGTAGAGCTGGCGACCTTCCATCGCGCCAAGGGACTAGAATGGTCTCATGTCTTTCTGATAGGTCTGGAGGACGGACTCATCCCGCTTAGGGCAGAGCGGGATGAGTCCGAGGAACGGCGGCTCTTGTACGTAGCGATGACAAGGGCAAAGGAGTCGGTGTCCTGCTCCTGGGCTAGGTGCAGGTCTGGGCGTATCAACCGCTCCAGCCGCTTTGTCAAGCTCATAGAGCCTGCTTTTCCACATGACGACCTTGAAGCTGGGTGTTCTGATGTCAAGTTGCCGCCTGATCTCCAAGCGCTCCGCCAGGCAGTGACGAGAAAGCAAGGAGGAATGACCTAGAGATGTCAGGATCTTTGGTTTCCAAGGTCGCTATCGTCACGGGCTCTTCGACTGGGATTGGTGAGGCTGTAGCTAGAGCGCTATCTGAAAACGGAGCGCGAGTTGTTGTTTCGTCCTCCAAGAGCGAAGCAGAAGGCAATACGGTGGCCCAATCGCTCACCGAGGCGATCTATGTGAAAGCTGACATCGCTGAGGAGGCTGGTTGCAGGGCGCTGGTGGACGCGGCTCAAAGGCAGTGGGGGCGCCTTGACATTCTTGTCAACAATGCTGGCACGACACAGGTGATACCGCACCAGGATCTGGAATCCGTTACCGATGAGGTATTCAGAAGGCTGTTTGAGGTCAATGTACTTGGCACGTGGCGAATGATCCGCCTGGCAGCTCCGCTCCTCAAAGAGAGTGGCGACGGCGTGATTGTGAACGTGAGCTCGCTGGCTGGGATCCGCCCCACGGGTAGCTCGATCCCTTACGCGGTGAGCAAGGCTGCGGTTGTCCACATGACCCGATTGGCTGCAGTTGCTCTTTCTCCTGAGGTTCGGGTCAACGCGGTTGCACCAGGGCTTGTTGACACGAGATGGACAGCGCAGTGGACTAAAGCGCGCGAGCAGTGGAGCAGGGTGGCCCCGCTAGCGCCACTGCGGGGATTGGTCACCCCCACTGACGTAGCTTGCGTCTGCATGAGCCTGATCGGGGCTCGTCAGGTAACAGGAGAGGTTATAGCCGTGGACGGGGGCATGGGGCTGAGAAGCCACTGACTCCTGAACCGAGACATGTTGTATGTGTGGGCCAGCTATGGCTCCACAGGAGGTTATGGGTCTTAGGACCTACTGACCCAGGAGCTGGTTGGGTACGGGGAAGTCCCAGACCAGGCTGTGGCAATGAGTCGGCGTGACCGGCGCGTACACGAGGTACTCCCCCGGGTAGGCGAGGTTGGTGTACACGTTCAGGCTGGCCAGGCTGGACAGGCACTCATATGAGGGGTTGTCAGTAGAAAAGCCATAGAGATAGCCCACCAGAGCTGTTCCACCACCGGGTGGGGGCTGGCTCAGAGCACTTTCCACACTGAGGGTGACCGGCTTTTGTTCCCAGGTTCCCTTGTACCAATAGGTGGTGGAGCCTGAGGAGGAGCTGATCAGGGTCTTCTTGCCAGGCGGTGGTGTGGTGGTGGTGGTTGTCGTAGATGGCGGTGGTGTGGTGGTGGTTGTCGTAGATGGCGGTGGTGTGGTGGTGGTTGTCGTAGATGGGCTGGTAGTAGAAGAGTTAGCGGTGGCGGGTCCTGCCTGGTAGTCCTTTATCGGCGGGGCGTTTCCTGCCAGAGCTCCAAGCATCGCAGGATCGTTGCCGTCCATGCCCAGGGCCCAAGCTCCCACTCCTCTTAGGTGATAGGAGTTTGCGAGCTCTGCTTTTAGCGCCAGGGATGTGGGGTTGTCGAAGTAGGCCTGGTACCACTGGCTGCCTACCTGGTAGGCGGTCCAGGGGGTGGAAGTGGCCGGATCCCAGTAGACAGGGGTATTTGCCCCTGCGATCTGGGCATAGCTGACAGGCGTGGGTGCGCTTGTGGCCTGGGCCCCGGGCTCATTGCTGGTGGTGGGCCAGTCATATCCGTAGAACGGCACCCCGAGGATGACCTTGGAAGGGGCTACGACCGACAGGTACTCCTGCACGGCCTCGGTGTCGTTTGGGCCGGGTCCAGACAGGGGGGCAGTGGGCGAGGGTACGTTTGGGTTCTCCATGTCGTATGCCATGACAAAGAAGGCGTTCACCGCTGGAGCCAGTGCTGAGATGTCGAAGAACCCGCCAGGATCGGTCGCAGAGCTTGCATATGTGTCCATCGTGATCTGCCAGTGGGGGTTCACCTGGCGCAGCATCGCGGAGACCTCGGTTATCAGCCTTGTAAGGCCTGCACGGTCGGCACTCCCTGTCCCTTCGAAATCTATGTTAACCCCGTCCATCTGCTTGGCCTCGATGGCATTGGCCAGCTGGGTGGCCAATGTCTTGGGAGCAGACGGATCGCTTGTGAGCTGGTTCAAGGTGGTCTGGCTAAAGCATTCCGCGGTGAGAACGACCCGATCACCTATAGCATGTGCCCGCGATATCAAAGACGCGAGATCCTGGCTCTCATAACCACTCCAGCCCGAGCCCGATTCCACAAGGGATCCGTTGCCCGTTACGTCCACACCGAAGTAGGCCACGGTGGTGAGCTCGGATAGGGCAAAGCCACCAGACTCCCCTAAAGTCCAGTAGGGGGCGAAGCCGAACACCTCGTGGGGCTGTAGCGGTGGGGCAGCAGCGAGGGAAGGTGGGGCTGGCAGCGGCGGGGCTGTAGCAGGAGCCAGCACGACTTTCTTTGCCTGAGCTGCCTCAATTGCGGCGATCATAGCGTTCGGGGAGCGGATAGGGTTGGTGAGCAGCCTCGCGCGCGGTAGCTTTAAATGAGCTGTTGCCAGCGTTGCCTGTTGGATCGGTCCACCTCCAGCAACCACCAGCATCAATCCCGCAAGCCCTACAAGAGCGATCCGAGATAGCCGTGACTTGCCCTTTGAGCTGGCCAGCCATGACCTTGCAGAAAGAGCCAGCCCTATCGATCTTGGCGGCAATCCGATCACCTTTCGGGGAAGACACCCGACTCCTTTAAGTAGGTTGGCGACCAGAGACCTGACCAAGCGGGCTGAGCTGTGGGCCAAGGCGATGATGCAAGCGGCGATGCTCACCCCAACGCCGGTAAGCCCAAGAGAAGCTCCACGCACGGTGTGCCTGCGAGAGCTTGCGAGAAAAGGGGCCAGGGTTTCCAGCTCGGAGACCGGGACCAGGAAGTGATGGCTATGGGTTCGGGTTGCGATCACCAGCTCACTTAGGGACTCGCCATCGGGGGAACGGTGGATCCCAGCTGTGCTCAGCCCAGTTACCTCCGTCCAGGCCAAGGTGATCGCTCGCTTGCCTTCAGGGCTGATCACCGTGATGCCGTTGCGGTCAAGGTCCAGGCCGAGGCCCGGAAGAGACACAGGCTCGCCGCCTTCTTTTGTGAGCAAGGTTGCACGGCCTAGGTGAGCAGGATGCCCCGATGCGAACCTTTCCGAATCCATGATCTCCCCCCATGTGGCATCAACAACTCTCTTTAGTGGCATAGGTACCATTCGCCCCATGTCCTAAGAGAACGCCGCGGCGTGGCAATACTCACGGTTCTGCGCATGAAATGTGTCTGATCCAGCCAGTAGTAGATGCATCATGATTCTTATCGGCGATACCGGGGTGCGGGTTGACCGTGTAGTTTGCTTATCCTTGGCTGCCAGGGTGTAGCTGAGGATAACCTGGGTGTTTTCGGATCGGCGAGCGGAGAACCGTGCATGCTATTCGTTGAGGGCTTCCGGCTCCTCTTGGTTCTGATAGGCGCAGTGGTGGGCCTTCAGGCGGGCAAAGCCATACCCGCGCATCCTCTCGCACCATTTATAGGTACGACCCTTGGAGCACTCTTGGCCTACGTGCTGGGCGGAATCATCGGGCGGCTCATAGACCGCCAGATGAAGCAGGTTACCCGCCGATTCAGGGACATTCCTCCCGCAGAGGTCTTTGCCGGCTCTGTAGTGGGTGCCACTGGCCTGCTTTTGGGACTGGCTGCAGGCATGCCCCTTATCGCGTTCTCCCATTCCGTAGTGGTCTTTTTGATCGTCGCTTTAGTCTCGTGGGTCCTCACAGGTTTCGGCATCCGCATAGGGGTGACAAAGGGTCAGCAGGTAGCTGCAGCAGTCGGGCTCTCTCGACGGCTCGCCCCAGCAAGCTCGCTAGTCCCTGCGGGAACGCTCCTCTTGGACACCTCGGCAGTGATGGACCGCTCCATTGTGGTCCTAGGGCAGACAGGTCTGCTGCCTGGGGTAGTGGTGGTGCCCCAGTTCGTGCTAGATGAAGTGGCAATGCTTGCTGAGGGCCCTGATCCAGTGACTGCTCGGCGTGCCCAGCGCGGGATGGAGGCCCTGGATGGCCTGCGCGAGAGGGGAATAGAGGTCAGCGTTGCCAGCGAGGAGATCCCAGAGGCCGATCACACCGAGGAAAAGATCGCAGTCTTAGCCGACAGGCTCGGAGTCCGTCTTGCTACCTGCTCGGCGGGTCTGGCCTCTCGCGTGATAGCCGAAGGGGGGGCTGCTGTGGATCTGCGAAGGCTCGCGGCAGATCTTTCGCCCGATCACCTACCTGGGGAACGGCTGAGGGTAGACTTGGTGCGCCTTGGCAGGCAGCCTCGCCAGGCAGTGGGCTACCTGCCCGATGGCGACATGGTTGTTGTAAACGATGCGTCCCAGCTTGTAGGTCAAAACGGGGTGGATGTGGTGGTGTCATCCACTCGCCCTACCAGCCAGGGTGTTCTCGTCTTTGCACATCTTGCCTATGACGATCCTGCAGAGCTAGATGAGGACGGTGCCACCGGCGGCCTTTGCCAAAAGGGGTAGGGTCGTCTTTGCCTACGAAGCTTGCCAGGATCTATGAAGCAAACCTCGGGCAGCTTTGCCAGGCTGGCTGCTAAACCAGGCAGTTAGCGGCCGCCAGGTCTGGCTGGTCTATTGGAGCCGCCAGAGCTGGGCTCAAGCTGCACGAACAGCTGCAACCAGCTGGTTCAACATGTCCTTGGCGTCACCGAAGAGCATGGTGGTCTTGGGATCGTAGAGGAGCTGGTTGTCAATTCCGGCGAACCCTGGGCGCATGCTCCGCTTCAAGAAGATCACATTTGCCGCTTGGTCTACGTTCAATATGGGCATCCCATAGATCGGGCTTCCCGGGGAGTCCTTGGCAGCTGGGTTGACCACGTCGTTGGCGCCTACTACCAGTGCCGCGTCGGTGGTGGGCATGTCCCGATTCGCGTCGTCCATCTCTTCGAGCTGCTCATAGGGAACATTGGCCTCTGCCAACAGCACGTTCATGTGCCCTGGCATCCTGCCGGCAACCGGATGTATGGCGTAGTAGACCTCTACGCCCCGGGCGGTCAGGGTGTCTGCCAGCTCCCTGGCAACGTGCTGAGCCTGGGCTACTGCCAACCCATATCCTGGCACGATAGCAACTTTGCGGGAGTAGGCCAGAAGGACCCCTATATCTTCGGGAGTTCCGGCGCGCACCGATCCACCGCCCGATCCCTCGGTGCTCCCTGACGCGGTCACCACAGCACCAAAGGCGCTAAAGAGGATGTTGGTAAGAGAGCGCCCCATTGCCAGGCTCATCATCCTGGTTAGAAGAGCTCCAGAGGCTCCCACCAAGGTGCCCGCAACCACCAGTACGGTGCTGTGGAGCACGAATCCTGAGGCAGCCACAGCCAGGCCGGTAAAGGAGTTGAGCAGCGAGATGAGCACGGGGACATCAGCGCCCCCAATGGGAAGGACGAACGCAACCCCTAGCACCAAGGCGAGCAGTAGCAGGATCACAAGGGCAAGGGTCGAGGATGTAGCAAGCACGGCTCCAGCAAAAGCCAGTACGACAACACCTAGGATGGCGTTGACGATCTGCTGGCCAGGATAGGTGATCGGCCTGCCGGTGATGAGCTCTTGAAGCTTGGCAAACGACACGGCGCTGCCAGCAAAGGAGACACACCCTATGATGACACCTAGGAGAACCTCTACGATCACATAGATCGCCACATGCTGGCCGGCATCTCTGGAGAACTCAGTTAGCGATACCAGCGCTGCGGCTCCGCCTCCCACCCCGTTGAACATGGCGACCATCTGTGGCATGGCGGTCATTTTCACAAGTCGTGCGGCTGGAACCCCTATCACTGCTCCCACTACCATGGCTACAACTATCAAGGGGAAGTGAGTTAGCCCCGGGGTGGCAAAGGTCATGGCAAGAGCCAGTGTCATGCCTGCCGCACCTATTAGGTTGCCAAGACGTGCTGTTTTTGGCGAGGACAGGAAACGAAGCGCGATTATGAAGCAGATGGCAGCTACCAAATAGGCAACGTCGATACCGGTGCGAAGGCTCATGCATCCTCACCTTTGGGGCCTGATGGCTGGGACTGGCCTGGCGCACCGGACTCAGTTAGCTGCTTGGAGCGGCTCTTGAACATCTCTAGCATCCGGTCGGTCACCACGAAGCCACCCACTACGTTCAATGTGGCCAGTACGATAGTAGCAAAGCCCAGGCTGAGCTGGGTCGTGCCATGCGCAGTACCCGTTACGATTATGGCGCCGACGAGGATCACGCCATGGATGGCATTCGTGCCGGACATGAGAGGAGTGTGGAGGATGCTCGGGACCTTGGAGATGACCTCGAAGCCCAGAAACCCAGCAAGCACGAAGACTGTAACGAGATTAAGGATGCTTCCGGTCATCGGCCATTTTCCTCCATTAGCTTGGCTGTCGGTGGATGCGCTACCGCTCCGTTCCTGGTTACGCAGCATCCTGAGATGATCTCGTCGTCGAAGTCAGCTCGGAGCTCTCCATCCGATACCATGAGCAGGGCCAGGTTGGCCACGTTTCTTGAGTAGAGAAAGCTTGCATGCAGTGGCATCGAGCTTGGCAGGTTGGCGGCTCCGTAGACGGTGACCCCGTGATGTATCTCTACGGCGCCAGGCTTGCTCAGCTCGCAGTTCCCCCCGGACTCAGCCGCGATGTCCACTATCACAGAGCCAGCAGCCATTGCCTGGACCATCGGCTCGGTGACTAGCACCGGGGCCTTCCGCCCAGGTATTGCAGCTGTAGTGATGACGGCGTCAGACTGTGCCACATGGGCTGCTATGAGCTCGCGCTGAGCCTTGATGAACTCCTCGGATTGGGCTCTCGCATAGCCCCCCTCTCCCTCCTGGGACTCCAAGGAGAGCTCCACAAAGGTCGCACCGAGGCTCTGGACTTCCTCTTTGGCGGCTGCTCGCACGTCGTAAGCGCGCACTTGAGCCCCTAGGCGTCTGGCGGTCGCTATGGCTTGCAGGCCAGCCACTCCTGCCCCGAGGACCAGGACCTTTGCAGGCGGGATCGTACCGGCGGCGGTCATGAACATGGGGAAGAACTTCGGGAGCTCCTGGGCAGCTATGAGCCCTGCTCTATATCCAGATACTGTGGCCTGGGAGGAGAGGGCGTCCATCCCTTGAGCTCGGCTTATCCTGGGCAGCAGGTCGAAGCTAAAGGAGGTGACTTTGCGCTCGAGCAGCGCTGCGATCGTCTCAAGCTTGTCGACCGGCTGCAGGAAGCTCACCAAAGTGACGCCCACTGGGAAGGCCCTGATCTCTTCGGGAGTGGGCGCTTGTACCTTTGCGACGAGGTCGGCTCCTGATAGTAGCTCTTCTAGTGTCGAGGCGATCCGGGCCCCCTTGGCCTCATAGGCGTTGTCCGCAAAGCCTGCCCGCAGGCCTGCATCGCCTTGGACGACGACCTCGAATCCCGCGCCGGTAAAGCGTCCCACGACATCGGGGACAAGTGCCACCCGGCGTTCTCCCGGGCTAATCTCTGTGGGTACGGCGAGTTTCATGTACGGTGTTTAGCCTCACTGGCCAGCCTTTGACCACTTGAGAGCACCGCAGAGTATCACCAAGGCTGCCCGAGCACGAGCATCGACGCCTAAGTGGTGGCTAAAGCCGGCATGGCTGAGACAAAGTGCTCTTATAAGCAGTCCAAGGGCGGCAGCAGCGTGCTCTTATGCTTTGAGCCATGCGATCTCAGGGTGGACCTGTGGGTGTTACTTGATCAGCCTGAGCTTAGGCCGGTAGAACTCGTTCCTCTGTCGGGGAGGCCAGCCATCTGCCAGCGTGTGGCTCTCTTGGGAGCAGGGGCTGTCAGTTGAGTGCCAGAGCGCGGCAACTGCCTCAGGGCCCATCGCATAGCTCATGCACGCAGCCTTGCCAGGGGAGCGCGCTTGGTGGGCTGCCACTAGGCTGATCTGGGACGGTTCTTGGCTATCTTCAGCCTCAGTTCCCTGCCGTAGGGAAAAGCGCGCCACTGGCGTTCTACCTCCGAGCCGCTCGGCCTCATCGGCGCTGAGCACCGGCGAGAAAAAGGTCCCCTGGGCAGCGTCAGCCCCGAGACTCTGCAGGGTTAGCGCCTGCTCATGGCTTTGAACGCCCTCTGCAAGGGTGCTTGCCCCCATGCCGTGAGAGAGGTCTATCACGGCCTCTATGATGCAGCGAGTCACTCCTTGATCGCTTTCGAGACGGGATATGAAACCAGATCCGATCTTGACTGTGTCGATCTTGTGCCGGCACATGGTGTCCATGGATGCCCAGCTGGTTCCGACCTCATCTATAGAGAGATGAACTCCCATACCGGTGATCTCGCTCAGATCTCCACTGGAGCCACCATCTGTGATGCTGCTCTCTACAACCTCGAGGGTGATCCGGTCTGGATTGACCTCACTTGCCTCCAAAGCACTGCGCATGCATCTAGATGCCACGCCGGCTCTCAACAGCGACCTGGAGCACTGTAGACCCAGCTGCAGCCGGGTAGACCACAGCTGGGCTTGAATGCAGGCCTCCCTCATTGCCCAAGCCGCAAGTGCCTCCTCACCGCCGTTTGCTGCTGCCCAAGCGCTCAGCCATTCGGCGGGGATGTGGCCATGGACAGGATGCTCCCAGCTGGCTGAAGCCTCGAAACCCAGCAACTCGCCTGAGGCCAGATCGACTATAGGCATATAGCTGAGCAGGGGAGAGCCCGCGAGAACCAGCTTGGGACAGCCGCTCATCGCAGTCGCCTGCGAGCGCTGGACGACCTTGCGGCCGGCGTATGGGTACTTCGCGGGCGAGTCCGCCGAGATCCCACAGGGGAGCTGGCTGCGGAGATAGGGCTCCCAAACTGCACATTTAGTATATCGGCAGATCTACTGGAGTACTTTAGAAAACAGCTCCAAAGCCGGCAGAGTCAGAGCCCGCAGCGCTTTGAGCGCCACCTCATTCGCAGTGGCCAGTGCGGCAGGCAACACCCGGAAGGCGGGTGCGCGAGACAGCAACTGCCTTATAGAGTGCAGCTGCAATCCAGCTGACTGGCGGGACGAGACAGAGCCAACCAGCCTGGCGCCACCACCAGAGACTTGCTCGGAGCCGTCTTGGATCGAGCCCAAGCGCTTCTACTGTAGCAGGATGTATGGCTTGAGATTCCAAGAGCGATACCCGCTCTTGGAAGTGAGTTCCAATCCAGGAGGCAAGCCCAGAGCACAGCCGGCAGTTCCCATCGAAGATGAGCACGGGCAGCTTCAACGGTTCCATGTGTGCATGATCTCATGTCACCGGGAAGCCAGGAAGCTCGCCCCAGGGCGCCCATCCTCAGCGACAGCGCCCATGCCCGAGAGCGCCCATGCCCGAGCATGTAGGGATCTTCTGATCTTTACCTAGCAAGTTCGACATACAATACAGTCCTAGTAAGATATCTCCGCTCACTACCTTCAATATA
>JAMCQF010000206.1 GCA_023379605.1 Actinomycetota bacterium | reverse complement strand
TAGAGAGCCCCGCATCGCCGCCTTGTCCCTCAGCAGGGCATAGCTTACCGAGCCCACGCTGAAACAATAACGCTAAATTTGTCTCATTGTCAAGATGTGATCTTCACGCCCCAGTAAGGCCCGCCAAGAGCTCGGTTCGGACCAGGTGAGCCACTTGATCAGGATCGGTGAGGTCCCAGCGCCCTGGTGACGCTATGAATGACAGCGCCATCCTTGCCAGGTAATCGGCTGCTTGAGAGGTATCTACGCCTCTTGAGGGTAGCCCTGTAGGGGCTTGCAAACATCCGCACGGACCGCTTCTGCCAGTAGCCAAGTACCGCTCCAAGTGCGGCTGGAGAAAAGCCGCTATGAGTGCTGTCACCCTGTCAGCTTCCACGGTGAGCTGGGGCAGCAACAGCTCGGGCTCGGTCTCGAGAATCTTCTGGAGCACGTCGTGGCTCTTCAGTGCGCGGTGAGCGAACATAAGCCCGAGCGCGACCATCTCGTCCAATCCGCTAGCCTCCAGCACGACCTCGTAGAGTCGCTCGAAGAACCGCATCGTCTCCCAGCTGATGACCTCCTTGATGAGCTGGTCACGACCCCCCGGGAAGTGCCTGTACACCGTGGCGCGCGAGAGGCCTGCCTGCCTGGCCGCATCGTCGAGGGTGGTCTTGGCCAGACCATAGCGTGCCACGCAGTCGTAGGTAGCCTGAAGGATGCGGGTACGAGCATCTCCATGTTGGGAATTGACAGGCCTAGCCACGTGTATGCCCTTGCGAGTCAAAGCTTTCGATGCCTGTCAGGAACGTCGATACGGCCTTCACAACCTCCTCAAAGCGCTCCTGGTGGGGCGCATGACCAGCACCAGCCAGAACCAGGCGCTCGAAAGGACCCCTTACAGCGCGCTCTATGGCATCCAACTGGGCAACCGTACCGTACTCATCCTGGCTTCCCTGGATTGCAAGGACAGGGCAGGTGATCTCCGGCAGGTACTCCTCGATGTTCCACTCCCGGAACTCCTTTGAGAGCCATACCCGGTTCCATCCCCAGAAAGTCGCGTCAGGATTTTCATGGTATCGGAGCATCCGGTCCGCAAGATCAGTGCCCAAGTACGCAGCTCTGGCTGCTTCAATCCCGGCGATAGTACGCTCCTCTACGAAAACGTGCGCCGCTATTAGAACCAGAGCGCTTACCGCAAAGCCCGATCCCGCATGGATGATGGCTATGGATGCCCCGTCGCTGTGACCCACCAGGACAGGCCGCTCGATCCCGAGAGCGCTCAAGACCCTCGGAAGGACCTCCACAGCTTCCTCGTGCATATAACCTACAGACCGGGTTTCCCGGTATGGCCTGGAGCGGCCATAACCGGGGCGGGAGTACACAAGCATGCCAGGACCTCCCATGGCGTCGCGCACCATCGAAGGAAAGCTGCGCCACAGCTCTACAGATCCCAACCCCTCGTGGAGGAACACAAGTACAGGATCGTGCTCGCCAGCCTGGCTCGGTGGCTCAAATAGGTACTCTATCTCCAGATCTTCCTCTAGATCTTCAACCCTGAGACGCTCCACTGCAGATCAAAGGCTTACACCGGTGCGCTATGTTGAGCAAGCTCACTTGAAAGCCGCTCACGCAGTTGGTAGCGCTGGATCTTGCCCGTAGCGGTCTTGGGGAGCTCACTTGAGAAGATGATATGACGCGGGCGCTTGAAAGCAGCCATGTTATCTCTACAGTGTGCGTCCAGCTCTGCTTGGGTAACGGTCTTTCCCGAGCTTAAGACCACAAAGGCCACCGCGGTCTCAAGCCCATCTTCTGTATGGGATCCGACAACTGCTGCCTCCAGCACGTCCGGGTGCTCAAGTAATACGCCTTCCACCTCCGTCGGAGATACCCAGATACCCCCTACCTTTATCATGTCGCTGGTACGACCCAGGCACTGATAGTAGCCCTCTGAGGTTCTTAGGTAGACATCGCCTGTGTTCAGCCACTCCCCTGCGAACGTGGCGCGAGTCGCGTCCGTTCGGCACCAGTACCCAGTGGCGATAGAATCACCTCGTACCTGAAGATTGCCGGGCTTGTCCGCTTCGGTGACCTCTTCTCCACTGTCATCTAGGAGACGTACCTGGTATCCCTCCACCGGCAGGCCTGAGGTACCAGGGCATATGTTTCCTGGCCGGTTCGAGATGAAGATGTGGAGGGCCTCTGTTGAGCCTATGCCGTCCAGCACGGGAAATCCGTACCGCTCCGTGAACCGGCGGAGGATCCCTGCAGGTAGAGCCTCACCGGCCGTCGCCCCCAGCCGCACGCTGGAGAAGACCTCTTGGGGGATGTTCGCGTCCAAAATGGCAGCGAGCAGCCCTGGGCTCGCGAAGAACAGCGTCGGCCTGTGACGTTCCAGGCAAGCTTCAATGGTCTTGGGGGTAACCCTGGCGGGGTCCAAGATTGCCGTAGCGCCCACCGAGAATGGGAACGTAAGGGCATTGCCCAAGCCAAAGGCAAAGAACAGCTTTGCCGCTGAGTAGAAGCGATCCTCAGGGGTTACCTGGAGCACTGAGGCAGCGTAGGTGGCGGCTGTGGCCTCAAGATTGCCGTGGCGATGCATGACTCCCTTAGGCAACCCAGTGGTCCCCGAGCTGTAGAGCCAAAATCCAGGCGAATCCCGTTTCGTCGGAGCAACTGGTGCCTCTGAGCGGTCTTGGAGGTCATCCCAGTCGAAGAGAGTTAACCCACTCCCATCTATAACATTGCCTTCACCGATCCCTCCAGCTCCGACACTGTCCTGAGATCCGGTGATCACAGCCACCTCCAGTTCCGGCGCGCACCTAGATATGCTCGGCAGGAGTCTCAGGTAAGCAGCTGACAGGACAGCGATCCTGGCGCCAGCATCATTGATAATCGCGCCGAGCTCCTCGCCTGTCAGCATCGTGGACAGCGCCACTGGAACGATGCCCGAGCGCATAGCCCCGAGAAAGAACGCCGGAAATGCCGGCTCGTCGTTCAACACCAGGGCCACTCGCTCTTCGCGCCTCATCCCAAGCTGGCTTAACGCATTCTGAGCTCTGAACAGCTCGCGCTGCAGTTCAGCATAAGTTTGCTCGACATCGTCCGCGCAGATTGCCACGTGGTCTCCATTGCCGACAAGTACGTGACGGTCCACGAGCCATGACGTAGCGTTGTACGCTGTGCTCATAAAAGTCCTCCCCTTCCTATCCATCTAGCCTTGCCGCCTAGCTCGTCTGAGAATCGCCTTCATGCCTCCAAGGAGCCGCGTTGGCTAAAATAGCCTCGCTAGACAAGTACATACTCGTACTCCACGGGCTTGGCATGGATCCCCGTTGCTGGAGGAGCTATCCAGCCAGCGATCCTTCTTGGATCGTAGATCGGACTCATCAAGGATAGCACATGTGCCTTGTCGCTGTCTGTGGGCAACCAGCTCTCCCTCAAGGATCTTTCCCACTCGGCGCGATCCACGACCCTCCCATCGGGGGTAACTGGCTGGCCCGCGAACGCCCCTACTTTACGGTTGAACCCTACATGTGGCAATACGAGCTGCAACCCTACCTCTGCCAGGATCCGGTTCCAGCGCTCTACCCCTTTGGAGCAGTCGGCTATGTAGTCGTCCCTCAGTGCCTCGTTTAGAGCACTAAGCGCAGGAACCTGCTGGCTGGTAACCTGATCGCCGTCCAGCTGCGGAACCTCATAGAGATCCTCCTTTAGGTGGTGGTCGTCATTGCGCTCTGCCTCGTGGAACCTGCCCTTTAAGCCAGCAGCGAAGTAGTTCGCGGCATTGGTGGACGTTTCTGCTCCAAACAGATCCAGCGAGACGCTGTAGTGGAAGTTCAGATACCTCTGGAGGGTTGCCACCTCTATACCGCCATAAGGGGCTATCTCCTCAGTGTCATGGGCCTTCATCAGCTCAACAGTCCGCTGGATGACACGGGAGATCCCGCTTGCCCCAACGAACATGTGATGGGCCTCCTCTTTAAGCATGAACTCGCAGGTCCTTGCCAGTGGATCGAATGCGCTCTCCTTCAACGACGCCAGCTGGAACTTGCCATCTCGATCGGTGAAGTAGGTAAAGAAGAAGAAAGACAGCCAGTCAGGGGTCTCCTCGTTAAAAGCTCCCAGTATCCTCGGGTTGTCCTCGTCGCCGGAGTGCCGAAGCAGTAGCTCATCGGCCTCGTCACGGCCATCGCGCCCGAAGTAGCGATGGAGCAGGTAGACCATGGCCCAAAGGTGGCGAGCTTCCTCCACGTTTACCTGGAAGAGGTTGCGCAAGTCGTACAAGCTTGGCGCTGTCATGCACAAAGCACGCTGCTGCTCTACCGAAGCCGGCTCGGTGTCCCCTTGGACCACTACCAGCCTACGCAGGTCCGCCCGGTACTCTCCTGGGACCTCCTGCCAGGCGGGATCGCCTGCATGATCACCAAAGCTCACTTTGCGGTCTGGCACCGGGTCGGCAAGGAAAATTCCCCACCGATATTCTGGCATCTTCACATAGCCGAAGTTTGCCCATCCCTCCTGGGAGACCGACACAGCAGTGCGAAGATAGACCTCGCGATCCTGGAAGGCCTGGGGGCCAAGTGCTTTCCACCACCGGATGAACTTGGGTTGCCATGCCTCAAGCGCACGTTGCAGCCTACGGTCAGAAGCAAGGTCAACGTTGTTCGGTATAAGGGTGTCGTAATCAACACTCGTCATAGCTCTAAATCCTCCTACGATCATAGATTGGACGCGAGCCAGTGCCGTAGCTTTTGAGAGCGCCCTGCTCGCCGACTGCATTCGGGCGCTGGAATATCCAGTTCTGCCAAGCTGAGAGCCGAGCAAAGATCTTGGTCTCCATCGTCTCGGGGCCCGCGAACCGGTAGTTGGCCTCCATCCCGCTAAGAGCATCCGGCGAGAAGCTGGCTCTCTCCTCAAGCATCAGTCGTACCTCATCGGCGAAGTCGAGCTCGTCAGGGGTGAAGGTCACAAGACCGAGCTCAGCTGCGTCCTTTGCAAGCAGCTCCTTGCCAAATCGCCCACGTACCGCCTCTAGGTCATCTGGATGGCCTAGGTAGCGACCACCCAGGCGACTGAGACCATTGGTCATAGGATACCAGCCGTCATTTACCTCTGAAAGCTGGATGAAGGCCGCTGGATTTGGGTCATTGCCATAGGTGCCCTCCAACATAAAAGAGCGATCGGCCACCAAGAACAGTTCTGCCAAGGTCCCCACAAAGCAGCTCCCTGGTTCGATCAAGGTGACAATGGAGCGTGAGGACAGCTCTATGCGCCTTAGGGTTCGTGCCCAGTAGAGCCGGATCTCACGGACAAGCCACTGGTCGAAGTGATCCTTTAAGATGTCATCGGCTGCAAGCACGCTCGAGGGATCACCTTGGGTCTTGAAGACCCACGTTCCAAGCTCAGGCTCATTGAAGCGCAGGCGCAAGACTGCGTCGTCGAGCTCACGGCACAGCGCCAGCGGCCAGAACTGAGCTCCCAACTGAAAGATCTCGGCTTCTGTGAGCTCCAAAGGCTGGCTTGGGGCCTCGATGGTGAAAATCGCTGCAGCCAACTGCCGATCGAGGCTCACTGTGAGATTCGGGTAGACCATCTTGTCCTCGGTGACCACACGCTCAAGCGGGATGAGAGAGATCCCTGCTGAATCCTCGCCGCGGTCCGATCGTGCCGCTTTTTCTAGCGCGACTTCCCGTGCAACATCTAAGAAACGGCTCTTTGGTGCCAGTATGTCCACCAATCCCCACTCAACGGCCTGACGACCTTTTACGCCCTCTGCACGAGTTGCGAAGACATCAGCGAGGTCCCGGCGCACATGGCGCTTGTCCACCACACGGGTGAGTCCTCCTGTGCCAGGAAGAACTCCGAGCAATGGCACCTCTGGAAGAGACACCGTAGATGAGCGGTCGTCGATAAGAACGATCTTGTCGCAGGCCAGAGCTAGCTCGTACCCTCCCCCGGCCGCAGTGCCATTGACAGCCGCAATCCAGGTTTGCCCAGAGTTGGTCGTGGCATCTTCTATGCTGTTGCGGGTCTCGTTTGTGAACTTGCAGAAGTTTACCTTTAAGTGGTGAG
>JAMCQF010000205.1 GCA_023379605.1 Actinomycetota bacterium | reverse complement strand
ATCTCCAAGCTAAGTGGGTGGCACCTCGAGCCCGGGGAGCGGAGATGGGTGGTCATGGGCGCCAACCTTACCTACGCTGAGATGCTGGATGATTCCTTTGCCAAGCTGGTCCCGGCTCTGGCGCAGGCAGCCAGGACAGTCGGCTCACCTCAAATCCGCAATGCCGGAACCCTCGCTGGCAACATAGGAACTGCCTCGCCAGCTGGAGACACCTTACCAGTGCTGTTTGCGCTTGGCGCTGAGGTGGAGATTAAAAGCCCTGGCTCAGTGCGAAATGCCCCGATCGAGCAGGTGGTCGTGGGTCCCAAGCGCACATCTCTCGCCTCAGATGAGGTCGTATCAGCCATAAGAGTTCCTGGCGGCCTTGGCTCACAGGAGTTCCTAAAGGTTGGGACCAGAAACGCCATGGTGATAGCAGTGGCGACTGTAGCCCTCGTGGTGGACTGGGAAGGGCAGAAGGTTCGATGCGCGATGGGTTCGGTCGGACCCCTGCCGCTGCGTGCCGAGGAGGCTGAGCAGTTTGCACAGGCCCGCATTGACTTCTCCACGGGCCAGTTGGAGGGAGGACCTGCTGACCTGGAGCGGTTTGGCAAGCTCGCCTCAGCAGCTGCACGCCCGATAGATGACCATAGATCCACAGCTGATTACCGCAGGCATGCTGTGGCGGTCTGCGCACGGAGGGCTTTGGCCAGGGCTCTCGGGCAGAGCATCCAACCAAAGGAGGTCCCCACTTGAGCTTTTCGCCGCCCAAGAGGCCAGGAGTTGGGTGGCCACCCGATGGCATGGGGAGGTGCCCGCTTGACCTTCAACCCCGCTGAAACGACACCGGAGGTGCCGATAGAAGGCAACGTCCTCTCTTCAGGTGAGGAAGATGGCGGCACGTTGTGCTATACGCTCAAGGTGAACGGCATAGACCACAGAGTCGAGTCCAGCTGGCTTGGAGAGAGCCTGCTTTGGGTCCTTAGGGAGCGCCTGGGTTTGCCGGGTTCAAAGAACGCCTGCGAACAAGGCGAATGCGGCTCATGCTCGGTTCTTGTGGACCACACGCTGCTGTGTTCGTGCCTGGTCATGGCCGCGAGCGCCGTAGGCAGTGAGATCGTGGCTGTAGAGGGGCTGTCCGAAAGCCTTACAGATCTTCAGGAGGCTTTCATACAAGCAGGGGCCGTTCAGTGCGGGTTCTGCACGCCAGGGCTCATAGTGACCGTGCAAGACCTGCTCGAGCGGGTGCCAGAGCCTACCGAGCTAGAGGTGCGCGAAGCGATCTCTGGGAATCTCTGCCGCTGCACTGGCTACGGGCGGATCCTAGAGGCCGTGCAAGCAACGGTCGCCAGCCGTCTTGGAGGATCACGACCGTGACCACCACTGCCACATGGCAGTACACCAGAGCGGGCGTTGGCTCATCTGCGCTGCGTCCTGACGGGGTTGCCAAGGTTCAGGGTCGCTTCGCTTTCTCCTCGGATCTTTGGGCAGACGGCATGCTCTGGGGCCAGGTTGTGCGCTCCCCCCATCCCTCCGCGCTTATCCGCTCCATAGACACCTCCAAAGCGTGGTCCATCCCCGGCGTGAGGGCGGTGCTGACCGCCGCCGATGTGCCCGGCTCGAAGACCTACGGGCTTGAGCAATCCGACCAGCCTGTGTTCGCCTCCCATGTCGTTCGATACGTGGGCGAGCCCGTGGCTGCCATCGGGGCAGACCACCCAGAGATCGCGCGTAGGGCCGCAAGGGCAATCCAGATCGGCTATGAAGAGCTAGAGCCACTTGTAGATCCCGAGGTAGCCATCACTGCGAGCCCAATCCATCCCGATGGCAACATCTTCCGTCATATAGAGATTCTCCACGGCAACCCTGATGTCAGCGCTGATGTGAGCGTAGAGGGCACTTACGAAGTAGGAATGCAGGACCAGGCGTTCATGGGGCCGGAGTCCGGGCTAGCCATCCCAGCTGAGGATGGTGGAGTCGACCTGTACATATCCACCCAGTGGCTCCACGTAGACCGCCACCAGGTAGCTAGATGTCTGGGCCTGCCTGAGGAGAAGGTGAGGTTGCACCTGGCAGGTGTCGGTGGCGCATTCGGAGCCCGAGAGGACGTGAGCATCCAGGTCCATATCTGTCTTCTGGCGCTGGCCACCAAGCGCCCGGTCAAGATGGTCCTCAGCCGCGAAGAGTCCTTCTACAGCCACGTGCATCGCCATCCAGCCCGGATATGGATGCGCCACAAGGCAAGCAGCGACGGGTATCTTGCCTGCGTCGAGGCGCGAATCATCCTTGATGGCGGGGCATATGCGTCCTCATCCACAGCGGTGATAAGTAACGCCGCATCCTTTGCCACCGGACCCTACAGAGTTCCCAACGCCTTGGTTAGAGGCTGGGCGGTGCGCACCAACAACCCACCGTGTGGAGCTATGCGAGGCTTCGGAGCAGTACAGGCGTGCTTTGCTTACGAAGCTCAGATGGACAAGCTGGCTTCGACTTTGGGCATGGATCCAGTGCAGCTTCGAGTTAAAAACGCCCTTCGCCGCGGCGATCGGTTGATCACAGGTCAGCTCATAACCGGAACTGCTCCAGTTGCAGAAGTGATACAAGCCTGTGCCGAGTCTCCGCTTCCACCTGGATCACCCTCTGGGGCATCTGATATGGAGCTGCCCGGGGCTGCGGGGAGAACTGCTGATCGCAGCCGCATCGTCCGGGGTGTCGGATTTGCCCTCGGTTACAAGAACCTCATGTACTCCGAGGGTTTCGACGACTACGCAACTGCTCGGTGCAGGCTGGAGCGCTCAGTTGCGACAATTACCTCTGCAGCTGCCGAGGTAGGCCAGGGATTTGTCACCCTTGCCCAACAGATTGCCCGCGAGGAGCTTGGTGTTAAGACAGTTCTGCTGGCTCCTGCGAGTACCGTTGACATTGGCTCTGCTGGATCCACCTCGGCCAGCCGCCAGAGCTGGATGTCTGGCGGTGCGGTCCAGGCAGCTTGCAGAGCTGTCGCCGCTAAGGTCATCGAGCGTGCGGCTCTCCTCAGTGGTGTGCCTGCCACAGAGCTACGCATCGAAGACGGCAGGGTCCGCTCCTTGGGCCGAGAAGTCGACGAGCCCATCGAGGCAGTCATAGGTGACGAGGTGATCGAGGAGACCGCCATGTTCCGTCACGCCAAGACCATGCCGCTTGGTCAAGATGGTCAAGGTGATGCCCATGTGGCCTTCGTGTTCGCGTCACATAGGGCTGTGGTCGACGTGGATCTGGATCTTGGGCTCGTAAAGGTCGTAGAGATCTCTACCGCTCAAGACGTGGGTAAAGTCCTCAACCCGCTTCAGGTAAAAGGCCAGATCGAGGGCGGCATAGCCCAAGGTGTAGGACTGGCTGTCATGGAGGAGATCGTCCTCGACCGTGGACGGCTCGCCAATCCCTCCTTTACCGACTACCTGATTCCTACGGCGATGGACATGCCGGTAGTGAACGTGGCGGCTCTAATCGAGCAGCCCGAGCCAGGGGCGCCCTTTGGGGCCAAAGGCGTGGGCGAGCCACCGACCATCTCCTCTACTGCCGCCGTGGTGGCAGCCATCCGAGCCGCAACCGGGCTCGAGCTCAGCCGGGTCCCCGTGCGGCCTCAGGATATAGCGCTCGCTTGCCCAGACGGCGAGGGCGAGGGATCCGGTGGCAGGTAGCGCGAGCTCTTGGAGCTCACCACTGTGTGAAAGTCAGCTCCGTGCAATGCCCAAAGTGGAGCTGCACGTGCACCTCGAAGGAAGCTTCACAGCCGAGCGGATCGCCCACCTTGCCAAGCAGGCAGGCACACCACTGAGGAGAG
>JAMCQF010000204.1 GCA_023379605.1 Actinomycetota bacterium | reverse complement strand
CGCAGTCGTTGGCGCAACCCGAAAAGTTGATCTTGAACTTCCTTGGTAGACGTTGAGCATATGGGTGGTGCAGCAAGTGCCGAAACGTCGCCTCTGCCCATGGGCTGATATCGAGCACCTCATAGGGACATGCGCCAGCAAGGTGGCAGCCCATAACGTTTCGCACGGTGTCACCACATGCTTCGCGTGTGGTGAGCCCGACGCTGGCGAGCTCCCACAGGAGCTCGGGTACCCTCTCCAGTTGCACAAAGTGGAACTGGATGTTCTGCCGGGTGGTCAGGTGTCCCCAGCCACGGCTGTAATGCTCAGCTATCTCGCCTAGCGCACTCAGTTGAGCAGCCGTCACTGCTCCATGGGGAGCTTTCACCCGCACCATCTGGTTGTGGCCACCCTGGCGTTGCCCGTAGACGCCATTGTTAAGACGGAACACCCGGAACTCGTCCTCGCCGAGATGTCCAGCCAGGTAGGCAGCGAGCAAGCTCTCGAACTTATGGATGTCGGCGGCAATGGAAGGCTCTATGGCAGCGGTGTCCATGCCACTAGTCCATCAAATATGACTCAATAAGTCAACTTTTGAGTCCAGAGGACTCGGCGGCTCGGCTCGGACCGAGCCCGAGATTCACGCGCACGACAACGGCCAGCAGGACGATCCAGATCAGAGCGACGATGGAGAGCAGGACTCCAGCCACTGCCTGGCCGATGGCACCATCGGGGCGAACCGCCTCGACGGTGCCTGCAAATGACTGCGGACTGCTCTTGGCGATGAAGGTCGTCGTAGCAGAGCCAAGGCTGGTGCCGGCCTCATTCGTCGCGGTCGCGACGAATGCCTGGCGACCGGTCCAGGTCGGGCGATACGTGAGCATGGCTATACCTGCTGCATCGGTCTTAGCAGTGCCGAGCGCGAGCAAAGGTGCCCCACTGAATTCCTCCACACGAACCGAGAAACTTACCGATACCCCTCCAAGCGAGACCCGCCCCGATGAAACAGGCTCTCGCGGCTGCTCGAGGGTGGCAAGGAGCTCGACGGCACCGGGATCGTGAGGGGCGACCTCTGCTGCAAGCCTAAGCACCGGAGTGGTTGTACCAGCCCACGCTGGTGAAGCCCAGGCGAGCACCACTACAGCTGCCAAAGCGAGCGAGCTGATTATCCAGCCACCAAGGGCAACCTTCGAGGAGAGGACTCTGCTCACCGTCCACCCTCCTCGCCCATCGCTGATGGGGGAGACGTGCTCGCCGCTAAACTTCTCCCCCCGAGCGCGGCGGCTGGGCGGAACCCGTCACCAGAGCTGAGGCCAGGTACTGCAACGCTCTCCGCTCGCTCTTCCGGACCGGCCAACTCCTCCATCTCCGCGATGGGCAGGATCGGGACGAAGCGGAACAACACGAGCAGCAGCAGTGGGATCGCCGCTGTCGCTGCGACCGTTATAGAGATGGGCACCCAGGTAAAGTGATAAGTACCCCAGTTGCCCGCGAGCACTCCACCTGCAGAAAGCGGAGAGCGAACGAGAGGTTCGGTAGCGGGCGGGATGACGATCACGAGCCGTTTCACCCACATCGCAAAGACAACCAGGCCCGACGCAACTACCGCGCCCCTGGCGGTGCGGGTGCGCCGGAACGCCATGATAACGATCGGTACAACGCCGGCCGCGACGAAGTAGAACCAGAACGGGATCCAGTAGCGTCCAAGCAGCACCTGGTGTACCCAGGCAGCGTTACCACTGGTCCCGGAGTAACCGTCGATCAGGTACTCGGTGAAGGTCAGGTAGAGGTAGACCGCCCCAAAGGCCACCATCACAAAGCCAAGGCGGACGAAGTGACGGGAGTGGATAAAGGCCTCTAGGTGCCACAGGCGTCTGCAGGCCGCAATGGAGAGCACAACCAACGCGACGCCGGTGTACAGCGCCGCGACGACGAAGTAGACGGGGAAGATCGTCTCCAGGTACCCCGCACGGGAGGAGGACGCGAACGCAAAGGACAGCACCGAGTGCACCGAGACCGCCATCGGGATGATCATGATCGCGACGAGCCCGATCGCGCCGTGGAGGAGCCGGCGCTGGGGGGCGCTGCCCGTCCAGTTGCCCCCAAGGGCCTTGTAAATGCGCCGACAAGCCCTGGAGCGCAAACCCGGACGGTTCGGGTCAAGCCACTCTTGGGCTATCTTCAGGTCGGGAATGAGCGGCAGGTAAAAGAAGACTGCGGTAGCGAGCAGGTAGGTGCTCACCGCGAAGAAGTCCCACAGGATCGGCGATGAGAGGTTCCAGTATGGTGGCCATACCAGCTCCCAGATCTTCCACGGGCTGCCGAGGTGGGGAACGATAAACAGCATCCCGACCGGGAGGGTGACCAGAGCAGTGGCCTCAGCAATGCGAGTAAGAGGTGCCCGCCAGGCCGCCTTGGTGATCCGCAGGATCGCCGAGACGACCGCGCCGCCATAGCTCACCCCGATAAATGCAACGAGATCAGCCTCGTAGATCGACCAGAACGCGCGATCGTTGTAGCCCGCGACGCCCAGACCGTCGGCGACCTGCACAACCCAGGCCACGATGCCGAGAACTACAATCGCGCCGAGAACGAGGACCGCAGGCCACCACCAGCGCGGTGTCTCCAGTACGGGCCGCATAGCGCTTGCTCGCACGTCTGCCAGCTCGCCTGGTTCTGTGACCTCTTCTCCTAGATCGCAAGCATGGTCTTCAGCGATGCTCGGGTTCTCCTTAGACATTCCCATACCTCTTGTGTCTTAACTCAGGCCGGCTCTACGACGGCTGCCGTTACCACCATTTCCAATACCTCTGGCTCGAAACGCGACCAGTTCCACCAGGCAAATGCCCAAAGCGCCAGGAGCGGCCCGGTGTTAGGATCGGTACCCTGCCCAGTGAGCACCCCTCCGAGCCCTTCGGGAAACACCCAGATCAAGACCGCCAGGAGCATCGCTATACCAAGCAGGCTGGGAACCTTCCAACCTAGTGCGATACCTGCACCCACCAACAGCATCTCGGCAGCTAGTCCGAGGGTGAGCAGGGTTCCGTGATAACCTAGCGCGTTGGCCGCCCACGAGAGCAATCCGGCGTACCACCCGGGCTGGCCCGCCTTGGCGGCCTCTAGCGTGTTGTGCAGAGCACCCGGGGCGAGGTTCACTGGCTGGACCAGCAGGGCGGCGCTCCCGACCCAAACCAGCGCCCATGCGATGCGGGCACCAGCCTCACCGAGCAGCGCGTCGCTCAGGGTTGCGCCAACGTCTTTGCGCTGTCCCCGCCGCGGCCAGGCGAGCACGCCAATGAGGACGTAGAGCGACACCGCCCCCGGCGCACCGCTGAGTGGCGAGGCGCTACCAGTGAGCAACCCACCAAGCCCCTCGCCCAACCACCAAACAGCCAGCGACCAAGCGAAGGAAACGGCTAGCGCAGGGCGCACTGTGCGCCGGATCAGCAGGCCGATACCGATCGCGAGCTGGATGACGGCAAACAGCGCGTTCCATGCAGCGACGTGTGGCTCAAGGAAATGAGCCATCGCAGTGATCGAGTCGGCCACAGGGGTGGGGTTGCCCTGGGCGCTCGGGAGGAGCACGCCAGTGACAAAGCCGCGCCCGAACATGAAAGGCTGGAGCTGGAGTACGCCGTCGACCAGCCAAACGAGACCGAGGAGCACCTGGAGCAGCCGCTGGGGCGAAACCTGCCTCATCGCCGATAAAGACCAAGACCGCCTCGCGCAGATATCACGGTCGTGGCGTCCGCGTAGCACATCAGGCTCCCTCTGTATCGGTGTCGAGATCCTGGCCGTGTCCTAAGATGTAGAAGACCCTCGGGTGTGTGCCGTAAGACTCCTTGAACTTGACCGCGTCGTGGTCAGCCAGGAACTGCGAAAGCTTGACGGTGTTGCCAAGACCGTTCACCGCCACATCGGTCTCCAGATCGCCCAGGTAGAGCACACCCATAGGGCAGCGGGAGATACACTCAGGCAACTTGCCCGCTGGCAGCATCGCGGCGCAGAACACGCACTTGCCCACCGTTCCCTCCACTTGCGGTACCGGCCAAGCTGGCTCTTGAGGGAAGGGCTGGCGGGGCGCGGGGCGGGGCGAGCTCCAGTTGAAATATCGAGCCTGATACGGGCAGGCATTCATACAGATACGTGTACCGATACAACGACTCTGGTTCACGAGGGTAAGACCCTCGTCGGTGCGAAAGTTCGCACTGACCGGGCATACCGGCACGCACGGCGGGTCCTCGCACATCATACAGGGCCTTGGCATAAAGTAGCTCTCGCCAGAAGCGTTACGCATCGTGAACACGTCGATCCAGGTCTGGTCCTCGTGCAGGTAGTGGGCAGCCTCGCAAGCTGCCGTGCAGAGCTTGCAACCATTGCAGTAGCGTAGGTCGATCACCATCGCCCACTGGTGGGCGGCCTTGGCCGGTGGCTGCTGAGTCGCCGCGGCAGACGGTGAGGCATCGATGACTCCTCCGAGAGAGCCAAGTGCAGCCAAACCGAGCCCGCCAAGCGCTGCCCCGCGCAGGAAGCCTCGCCGTCCCAGAGTCGCCCCCTCCTGCCCGGGCTGGCAAGCAGACCCAGGTCGCTTTGGTTCCCCATGGATCATACCTCTCGCCTCCTCGCTGCTCGTTTGCACCGCCTTGTGATTGAACCCATCGGCCCGTTTCATGCCAGCACCTTTACGGTGCCCTCCATCCAGCCCTTTGTTGACATGGCACCACCCATCGAGTTCGGCCCGGAACCGCAGGGCGCGTAGCACTGCCATGTGAAGGTGCCGGTGCGCAGGGCCACAAAGCGCGCCACGACCGTGACGCTGCCCCCCGTCGGAGCGGCAGGTATCACGATGTTGAGCCCGAGGCCGACGATGGTAAATGTGTGCGCCACATCCATGTTTGGCACCGATGAGACCGGTTTGCCATCCACTGTCTCGATACCGCCCAACGTCCCTTCCACGTGGTCGTACATTGTCTGGCTACCCGTTAGCGGCGCGGTGCCGTCGTCAAAGCTCGTGATCTTTACTGTGACGGTCTGCCCATTGCGGACTGACCAAGAGGCGTTCGTGTAGCGAGGCCAGCCGGGCCTACCATCCATCTTGCCAGTCAGGATCTCCATCGACTCAGTCGCCGTCGAGCGGCTACTGATCGGTGGTGCAGTGGCGTGAGCGGCCTGACTGGCAGCGGCCTTTACCCCTCCGGCGATCCCGGCG
>JAMCQF010000203.1 GCA_023379605.1 Actinomycetota bacterium | reverse complement strand
TTGGTAGCCTCTGAACGGGTAAGGGTAGCCTCATGCTCGGGATCGACTGCGCAGCGGACCACCTCTCCTAGCTCACCCTCACTTATGGAAAGCTGTGCGGCTTTCTCGATCCCTACCAGCAGAGGCAGCCAGTGCTCAAGCTCCGCCTCGGTGCGAAGCTCTAAGAACAGCGTGGCAGAAAGCTCTCCGGGCTGTGGGATGAGCGGATTGTAAGCGGCGAGCTCACCTTCTATCTGCTCGTCGGAAAGCATCCTCTCCGCACGGGCCATCTCTTGTATCTGGAACCGCACCGTATCCGCATTCTCAAAGACGAAGGTCGCAAAAGGTCCCACCTGCACCCGCCGCCTGCGCTTCAAGGAGATTATATGGTCCCGGAAGGCTTCTCTCTCCCGCTCGTACTGCCTTAGGTCGCTTATGTCTGCCAGTGTTAGGCGTCGTTGTGACAGGCTAGGCATGCTCTTCAGCGCTCCTCTGGAATGCCGTAAGCTCGTGCCAGCAGCTGCATAGGATGCACCGGCTTGAGCCCGGTCTCTTGGAGGATTGACCCGTTGGCCAGGTGACAGTCTCCACATACAGTTGAGTTGGCCGCTTCTTCGATCTCTGATTTCATTCGCTGAGCCACCTTGAGCGACATTTCGTAGTTCTGAGCTCTATATCCCCAGGTACCATCGATGCCCGAGCACCGACTGACCAGGTCCACATCAATCCCGGCCAGCCTGAGAAGCTCCCGTGCCTTTACGCCGATGCTCTGGGCCTGAAGATGGCAGGAGAGGTGATAGGTGACTCGATCTGGGACCTCTCCGTCGAATCTCGTCTCCAGCTCGGTTCCCTCGCCGGTGTGCAAAGCAGCCAGGTACTCCGATGCATCGTAGGTGTGCGCTGCCACATCATCTGCCTCATGGGTTCTTACATAGCGCGGGTAATCCTGCTTGAGCACGTAAGCACATGTCGGCTGGGCCACCACCACGTCTTTCCCTGCCCTTAGCTCAACCACAAGGGATTCGACGTTGCGCCTCGCTGCCTTTTCAAAAGCCTCCACATCTCCTTGGTGCAGCCATGGCGCGCCGCAGCATCTAGTGCCCTGAGGCACCGAGCAATCCACCCGGTTGCGCTCGTAGACTTTGCACAAGTCCTTGCCAATGGCAGGATCCATATATTCAATGAAGCATGTGGGAAAGACGCTCACCTTGCCCTGGAGGCCTGGTGGATCGACCAGCAGCGGCGGGGTGCGGCGTCGGAACCAGGTTGTGAAGCGCTCTTTGGAATATGGGGGCAGCAGGCGCTCTGAGGCAATGCCTATCGTGGCCTGCATCGCACGCCGAGCCAGAGAGCCCCTTTTACCTGCAATGGCGTTCACTACCGGTGCTCCGGCACTTGACAGCCTGCCCACAAGGTCAGTCCGGCCGAAGAACTGATCCACCACCCTATCGTGATATGTCCTTTTTGAGATGCGATGCTCTACCGCATTCGCCCTCATAACAAGGCGTGGAAAGTCCAGGCTCCACTCATGGGGTGGTACGTATGGGCATTTGAGATAGCAGAGCTTGCACTGGTAGCACTCATGTATGACCCTGTCCTGCTCATCAAAGGTCATCGAGGCCACATCGCCATCGCGGCGGTCCACAGCGTCGAACAACGTAGGAAATGACTGGCAGAGATTAAAGCAGATCCTGCAGCCATGACATATCTCAAAGGCCCTGACCATCTCCTTGCGCAGGTCCGCTTGGTCGTAGTAAGCGGGGTGGGACGGGTCATAGGTAACGGTCATAGGTGCTCCTGTCCAGCTGGCTGGCCGGGCTTGGTCGTATTGATGCATTGCCCTTGAGCTGGAGAGCTGGCACGATTGCGAGCCCTCCAGCTCAAGCTTTTAGGCAGCCCTGTTTCAGGAAACCAGCTCCAAGCCCTTGGTAAAGCGCCCTGCGTGGCTCTTTTCGGCACGGGCGAGCGTCTCGAACCATTCGCCGATCTCCTCGAAGCCCTCTTCACGAGCGGTCTTGGCGAAGCCAGGGTACATCTCGCTGTACTCGTAGGTCTCGCCTTCGATAGCGGACTTCAAATTGTCCACCGTTGGACCCACCGGAGCGCCTGTAACCGGGTCTCCGACCTCACGGATGAAATCGAAATGGCCAAATGCATGCCCGGTCTCCCCTTCTGCCACAGAACGGAATAGTGCGGCGGCATCTGGGTACCCCTCCACGTCTGCCTTCTGCGCAAAATAGAGGTACCTCCGGTTTGCCTGGCTCTCACCGGCAAAGCCCGTCTTTAGGTTCTCAAGGGTCTTGCTGTCCTTTAGCTCTGGCATTTGACTAGCTCCTTTCTCTTGTTGATTATGGTTAGGTCTGGCTGTTGATCGACGAGTTTGGTGGTGGCCTCAGTCCCGGCACGGTTGGCAGCTTCTCGTGGCACTCCTGGCACAGGCCACGAAAGACGACTTCTGCCTTACCTACAACAAAACCCTCTGCCTGAGAGGCCGAGATCGAAAGGCCACTAAAGTCAGCGAAGAGATCCCGCACCTTCCCACATGACCTGCAGACGAGGTGGTGATGACTTATCTCTACATTGGGATCGAATCTGGTGGTTCCGGTGCCGAGGTCCAGGGCTTGGATCTCGCCCAGCTCAGCTAGCTCGTGCAAGGTCTGGTAGACCGTCTTTAACGAGATGGTCTCCATGTCAGTGCTCGCCACCTGGTAGACCCACTCGGCGCTCGGATGGCTATCCTCGCCCTGCAACGCGCGGAAGATGCGCTGGCGTTGTGGGGTCACCTTGCGTCCCATTGACCTGAAAAGCTCAGTAAGCTCCTCAGGACTCTTCATGACCGGAACTCTCTCGGGCTGGTTAGCTGCTTGCGGTTCCTCATTGGTACACATCATATTACCAGTCAATGTCAAATAACAATCATTTTCTGTATGTCCACCTCATTCCATGTTTGCATTGGCGGCTACAGCCACTGCCGACCGGTAGGCAGCAGGTGCCGCTCCTCTGGCATGCTGGTTAGTGACCATGATTGCCTCCTGTCCCCACCTCTTGCCGCCAAAGGCAACTGGCTGGCGGACGCTAGCAACCAAATGGCGGCCTGATCTGTGAGAGCCATACCGGGCTTTGGCAGCCAGACCGCGCCAAATGTGGCCCCAGCAGGCGCGCCAGGCTTTGAGCGATCCCTGGCGTTGAACGCCCTGGCTTCGCAGACCTTCGACCTGGTTGTGATCGGCGGTGGGATCACCGGAGCCGGAGTAGCCCTCGACGCGGCGTCTCGCGGCCTGCGAACGGCACTGGTTGAGCGTCGCGATCTAGCCTCTGGTACCTCCTCACGCTCATCAAAGCTCGTACATGGAGGCTTGAGGTATCTTCAGCAGCACGAATTCGGTCTCGTCTATGAGAGCCTTGCAGAGCGCCAGAGGCTCATGGACAACGCTGCCCACCTCGTTACTCCTCTGCCATTCCTAATCCCGTTGCTCGGATCGGGAGGTGTGGTTAACAAAACCGTGGCAAAGACCTACTCAACGGCCTTGTGGCTCTATGACTTAACCGGCGGGCTACGTATCGGCCGGCGCCATCGCAGGGTGGAAAAGGAAGAGGTCATCGCTCACTTTCCCACCTTGCGTGCCGACCGACTGGCTGCTGGGTTCTTGTACTACGATGCACGCACAGATGACGCCAGGCTAACCCTTGCGATTGCACGAACAGCCGCCATCCAATTCGGGGCGGTCGTTGCCAACTATGCAGAGGTCACCGCACTGCTACCAAAGGACGGCCGCCTGGTTAGCGGAGCCCTGGTGCAAGCCTCCCCACTTTTAGGGCAGGGCAGTCAAGAGTCAACTACTCGTCACTCAGACGATGATCCCATCGAGATCCGGTGCCGGGCTATTGTCAATGCGGCTGGTATATGGGCTGACGAGATTCGCGCGCTTGACGAAGGCGTACACCCTAGCTCCATCAGACCGGCAAAGGGCATACACTTGACTGTGCCAGCCTCTAAGCTTCCCTGCGACATCGCAGCCGTTCTACCAGTCCCAGGTGATAGGCGATCCATCTTCGTGATCCCCTGGGGAGACAGAACCTATCTTGGGACTACCGATACGGACTACGATGGGCCATTAGACGAGCCTTCTTGCACACCTGCAGATGTCCAGTACCTTCTCTCGGCTGTGAATGCAGCGACGACGTCACCGCTTAGCCCCGATGACATCACGGCCGCCTGGGCTGGACTACGTCCCCTTCTAGCGCCCCAGGGCCAGCGCAAGCTTAGCGCCCGAACAGCTGATCTCTCGCGTCGCCACACTGTCACGGTATCTAATCGGGGTCTCATAACAGTCACAGGGGGGAAGCTCACGACATACAGGAAGATGGCAGAGGATACCGTGGACGTTGTGGTAGAGCGCTTGGGCCGGGGTAGCAGGCGCAGTCCGACACGCCGGCTTACTATAGAGGGATCTCCGCAAAAGCCGCAGAAAACACGATGGATGCCAGCGGCAGTCTACCGCCAGTCAAAGATCCTGCACAGCTCCAAAGTGCCATTGGTGCCACCCCCCAAGCAGAGCTACGTAGAAGACCATCTGTGGTCGCGCTATGGCCTAGAGGCTCAGCGTGTATGGGGCCTCGTACTTGAAAGACCTGATCTGGCACAGCCGCTTGTTCCGGGGCTGCCTTACCTGTACTGCGAGGCTGTGTACGCAATACGAAACGAGATGGCCCTCGGCCTCGATGACCTGCTCAGCAGGCGCACCCGATGCCTACTGCTGGATGCCAACCTGACTGTTCAGGCCGCAGGAGAGATAGCAAGGACACTGGCTTGCGAGTGGGGGTGGACTCCTGAGGAGGCAGCCGAGCGAGCCACAGACTTTGCAGACCAAGCGCAGAGGTTCCTGGCTGCAGCAAAGGTAGGAGTTGAGCAAGACTCCTCGATGCGAGCCGAGCGTGCAGGTGTGGCCAAGCAGCCATGACGAGCTTGCCTGGCTTGCCGCAGCCTCCCATCGATATCGCCGGTAACCTCGATCAGCTGCGGCGCCGTCTCCCTGCAGAAAGGCGCGAACTAGATGCCCAGTTCATCGCAACACTTAAGAGCACTGGAGCGCAGGTCTATACGGATCTGCCCACCTTGGCCCAAGCAAGCAGAGACTGGTGGCCACTGGCTATGCGGTGGGCCACACTGGGTGAGATTCCAGCTCTTGCCGGCGCGGTGGTACGTCCAAACAGCACTGCGCAGGTATCTAAAGTCCTGGCCGCGTGCACTAAAAGCGTGGTCCCTCTGACTCCAGCAGGTGGACGCTCGGGAGTCTGTGGTGCTAGCGTGCCGGTGTTCGGGGGCGTGGTGCTGGACACTACGGGAATTGCGGGTATAGTATCTGTTAATGATGTATCGTTGCAGGTAGAGGTCCTCGCTGGCACCTTCGGACCTTACCTGGAGCAGGAGTTGCAACAGAGCTATGCAATGAGCATAGGTCACTGGCCCCAGTCCTTCGATCTCTCTACTGTGGGTGGGTGGCTTGCATGCCGGGGGGCTGGTCAGTACTCGACCCGCTACGGCAAGATAGAGGACATGGTGCTGGGTTTGGAGGTTGTGCTGGCAAGTGGAAAGGTCATCAGAACTGGAGGTGCACCAAAAGCTGCAACGGGGCCTGATCTTACCCAGATCTTCTTAGGCAGCGAGGGAGCGCTCGGAATGATCACCTCAGCTACTCTGAAGGCCCATCCGCTCCCGCCGGTAGAGAAGCGCCATGCTTGGGCATTCACGGGTTTTGAAGCAGGGCTCGAGGCCTGCAGAAGGATCCTCCGCAGGGGCGCCACCCCTGCGGTGATGCGGCTATATGACGAGATTGAGTCTGAGAGGAACTTCGGGCTTGGTTCGGGATGCCTGCTTGTGGTGCTCGACGAGGGAGATGAAGCTATAGTCAGCGCCACTATGTCTATTGCACTTGAGGAGTGTGATCGCTCAGGTGCAACATTGCTGGGGGAGGATCCAGTCGAACACTGGCTATCTCATCGGAACGACGTCTCTGCCCTGGCTCCGCTTATCCAGGCTGGAATAGTAGTGGACACAGTTGAGATCTCTGCTTCCTGGTCCGCCCTGCCTGGCCTGTACAGAGCGGCTCTTGCGGGGCTACGCTCCATCCCAGGCATGCTCTCTGCATCGGCCCACCAGTCACATGCCTACCCGAGCGGTGCGTGCTTGTACTTCACCTTTGCTGGCCGCTCCACCAATGGCCATGAGGCGCCTCAGCATCCAGCTCACGCTTCTTTGGGTCCCAGCGGCCCTGGCCCCGCCAGCTTTGACGAGGCTTGGGGGGACAGTCTTTATCTTCGAGCCTTTAACGAGGTGATGGGGGCTGCAAAGCAATTTGGAGCGGCAATCAGCCATCACCACGGGATCGGCTTGAACCGCGCTAGGTTCCTTCCGCAGGCTCTCGGTCCAGCTTTCGAGGTGCTCGTCGATCTCAAAAAGGCCTTGGACCCTGCCGGAATCTTAAATCCGGGCAAGCTTTCCCTGCCCTCGCCGTTCGGCGATGTGGGGTGGCCATGAATGTGCTCGTAATAGATGTGGGAACCTCGGGCATCCGATCGGCTGTAATAGGAGCCGACAGTTCGGTGCGAACAGTGCACTATCGAGCTCTTCTCCCACAGACTCCAGCCCCGGGCCTGGTGGAGTTCGATCCTTTAACGATGGCCCAGGCTGTGAGTGAGGTTGCCAACCAGGCTTTGAGCTGCGAAGGCCCGGTTTCCTGCGTTGGGATCGCCAACCAGCGAGCCTCTAGCGTGGTATGGGAGCGGGCTACCGGGATCCCTGTGGCGCCCGGGATCGGCTGGCAGGATCTCCGCACTGTCGGAACATGCCTTGCACTCCAGTCCGAAGGGTTGCGGCTGGCCCCGAACACCTCAGCCACCAAGCTTGCAGCCATCCTCGACATGGCCGATCCTGACCGCGATCGAGATCTGTGCTTCGGAACGGTTGACACCTGGGTCGCTTGGACACTCTCCGATGGACGCTGCCATGTGACAGATCCGACTAACGCTGGTCTTACAGGCATGTTGACAAGTGACGGAAGTGGCTGGGACGCGAGGATACTCGAGGCGCTTCGCATACCAGAGCGAATGTTGCCAACGATACTGGACTCATCCGGGATTATTTGCGAGGCCTCTGCCCTACCTGGCGCACCTCCACTGGCGGGGATAGCTGGCGACCAGCAAGCTTCCCTTGTAGGTCAGGGCTGCACCAGAGCTGGATTAGCCAAGGCGACCTTTGGCACCGGGGGGATGCTGGACCTGTGCACAGGTCCCAAGAGGCCGAGCTTCTCCATGCGTGGAGAAAGCGGCACATTTCCCATAATAGCGTGGAGACGTGGAACCAGAACCTTCTGGGGCGTAGAGGCGGTGATGCTGGCAGCAGGGATGAACATCGAGTGGCTCCGTGACGACCTTGGCATCATAGCCAGCGCAGAGGCATCTGAAGAGGTTGCCTCAGGATGTACCTCTACAGGAGATGTATGGTACGTGCCCGCGCTGCTTGGCCTGGGTACCCCACTGTGGGACTTCGGCGCGCGTGGCACGTTTGTGGGTATAACGCGCGGTACCGGGAGGGCTGAGCTCGTACGGGCTGTGCTGGAGGGAGTCGCCCATAGAGGAGCAGACCTTTTGGAGTCAGCCGAAGCAGATACTGGCCTTAAGGTCAGCTCACTGCGAGTCGATGGCGGTATGAGCGCAAACTCGGTTTTCCTGCAAGCTCTTGCCAATGCTACCCAGCGTCCCATAGAGGTATCGCCAGTCCTGGAAGCCACCACGCTAGGAGCGGCTTATCTTGCCGGCCTAGCGGTTGGGATCTGGGCAGACGAGGAGGAAGTGGCAGATGGTTGGTGTCCGAAAGCGGTAATAGAGCCCAATGGCCTCTCAGACAGGGATCGCTGGCGCGACGCTCGTAGCCGAGCGCTTGCAACCATACCAGCCCTGTCAGAGCTGGACTTCTGATCGTGAACCTCCTCAGTGATGGCGAGGTAGAAGCGAGGAGGCATCCGGTGGCACAGCTCCATGTCCAGGACACCCTGAAAAGCTGGATCCCGCTACGAGACCATCTGGGAAACGTGAAGACGAGCAGCTCGGAGAGCTCAGTTAATTCCTGCTGGCCTATTGGCGGACAAATGTGCCGCGCCCTTATAGATCTAGAGGTCTAAGATGACGGGCCCTCCTAGCTCCGATGCTGTTGCACGACAGTACGACCGTTGGATCTACCCGACTCCCCTCGATGATCTCGAAGCATGGCTCCAGAGCAACTGGGAATGGTTCGACCCAAGCCATGCACAGCACCTTTTGTGGCCCGATCGTGATTATCGGCCTGATATGGACATTCTGATTGCAGGATGCGGTACCAACCAAGCTGCAGTCTTTGCCTTCACGAATCCGTCTGCACACGTAGTGGCTGTTGACGTAAGCAGTTCGTCGCTCGACCATCAAAGGTATCTGCAGGAGAAATACGGCTTATGGAACCTCACCCTGCACCAGCTACCACTCGAAGAAGTCCCATCTCTTGGCCTCGAGTTCGATCTCATAGTATCCACGGGCGTACTGCATCATTTGGTGGATCCACGTATGGGGCTGCAGGCCCTTGCTGAGTGCGCGCGACCGGATGCAGCTATCGGTATTATGCTCTATGCGAAATATGGCCGAATAGGCGTCCATCTGCTTTCATCTGTCTTCAAGGATATGGGACTGAGACAGGACAACATCTCCGTCGCCATGATCCGTGACATCCTTGAGCTGGTTCCTCAGAACCATCCTATTAGATCCTACCTCTCCATCGCGAGAGACCTGAGCTCGGACGCTGCGCTCGTCGACACGTTTCTCCATTCTCGCGAACGCAACTACAGGGTGGAAGAGTGTATTGATCTAGTGGAATCGTCAGGCCTTGTCTTCCAGGGGTGGCTGTTGAATTCCCCTTACTACCTGCAC
>JAMCQF010000202.1 GCA_023379605.1 Actinomycetota bacterium | reverse complement strand
CCCTGGGAGACCGTTTGCAGGTGGGAGTGGGTCGGGGGGAAGCGGCCATCCGGGGCGGGTAGTTTTCGTCACTGGCAGGAGCGGCGCTGAGTACCTAGAGGAGCTCGCACCTGCCCTGGAGGGGCTTAGAGGGCGAGGAAGGCGAGTGAGAGTGCTCTTCCTCGATGCGCCCGACGATGTGCTCGTCAGGCGCTACGAAGGCACCCGCCGCCGTCACCCTCTTGATGCTGGGGGGGTAATGGCTTCCATTGGCGAGGAAAGGCGCCTTCTTGATGCTGTCCGTCAGCAAGCCGATGTGCTGATAGACACTGGTGAGCTAAACGTCAATCAGCTGCGGGCACGGGTCATGGAGCTGTTCTCCGAGCAGGACGTGGCCTCTATGAAGACGAGCGTGGTTTCCTTTGGGTACAAGCACGGGATACCAAGGGATGTGGATCTGGTCTTCGATTGCCGGTTCCTTCCGAATCCCTATTGGATAGAGGGACTCCGGGCTCTGTCGGGAATCGACGAGCCGGTGCGTCAGTACGTGATGGTGCAGGCAGAGACCGGCGCTTTCCTCGAACACCTCGAGGACCTTCTTTACCTTGTGCTGCCAGCCTACGCGCGGGAGGGCAAGTCATACCTCACAATTGCCATGGGTTGCACAGGAGGTCGCCATCGTTCCGTAGTGCTGGCGACCGAGCTTGCCAGGCGGCTGATTGCGCACGGCTACTCCGCCGATGTGTTCCACAGGGACATAGACAGGTGATACGGCCGGGAGGGCCGAAGGTGGTAGCAATAGGTGGAGGCCACGGCCAGGCAGTTACCTTGCGCGCGGTGAAGAGTTGGGCTGGCGATCTGACTGCTGTGGTATCAGTGGCTGACGACGGAGGCTCCTCGGGCAGGCTCCGTCGCGAGCTTGGCATACTTCCGCCCGGCGATCTCCGTCGGTGCCTCTCTGCGCTGGCCGATCCGGATTCGCTCCTGGCAAAGGTGTTCGAGCACCGTTTTGACGCCGGTGAGCTTGCGGGCCATGCAGTGGGCAATCTGGTGCTCGCGGGACTTCTGAGCGCGGCAAGCGATCCTGTCGCTGCCTTGGAAGAGGCGGGTCGGCTTCTTCGGATCAGGGGTCGGGTCCTTCCTGCTAGCACGGTAGCTGTGGTCTTGACCGCTGAGCTCGGATCAGACTCAGCAGTCCCCCAGAAAGGTGATGTCTTTACCAGCAGTGCTGATGGTCTCAGCGCTCCTTGCCGAGATGCTCAGGTTGTCAAAGGTCAGGTTGCTGTCATGGCAACCGGTCGGATTCGCAGGTTGATGCTTCAGCCCAAGGAGCTTCCGGTTCCAACTGAGGTCCTGGATGCGATCTTGGGCGCTGACCAGGTGGTGCTGGGTCCTGGTTCTTTGTATACAAGCGTCCTGGCGGCTTGTAGCGTTCCTGGCGTGCGGGAGGCTCTCTTGCGCACTTCTGCAATGAAGATCTATGTGTGCAACCTCCGCCAGCAAGTGCCCGAAACCAGTGGCTACGGCTGGGACGATCATGTCCTTGCCCTGGTGGATCATGGGATCATCCCAGATGTGGTGCTATGCCATCCTGGAGCACTCGGCCATCGCGGAGCTTTGAACAGCCATGAACAGGCAACAGCGAGGTTGCGGAGCTGGCTTCATCCAGACTGGGACGCTGCAGATCCTGGCTCTAGGCCATCCGGGCTGACCCAACAGGGGCCGGCAGATAGAGGGCTGGCAGGCAGCCAGCCCACGCACAGATCAACTGGGATCCGGCTGGTCGAACGCCAAGTCGCTCTGGAGGGCAGAGCCATCCATGATCCCGACCTGTTGGGAACTGCGCTTGGCGAACTGGCGGGAGTGGACCCGGGTCTGATCGGATAGGCGAGATCTTGAGCACTGGGGACAACCTAGGAGGGTCCAAGCTATGACGGTGAGAACAGCTATCAACGGCTTCGGCAGGATCGGTCGCAACTTTTGCAGAGCCGCGTGGGAGCGAGGGGTCGATCTGGAGGTGGTGGCCGTCAACGATCTCACCTCGCCAGCAGTTAACGCCCATCTGCTGGCCTATGACTCCACCCAAGGGCACTTCGCTGCCGACATCCGCGTCGAGAAGGACGAGCTTGTGGTCGACAAGAGGAGGATCGCGGTGCTGGCAGAGCGTGATCCCGCCTCTCTACCGTGGAAAGAGCTGGGAGTTGATCTGGTGGTGGAGTGCACTGGTCTGTTCACCACCAGGGAGGGAGCTGCAAAGCACATAGAGGCAGGCGCTGAGCGGGTGGTTATCTCCGCACCAGCGACCGGGGTTGATGCCACCTTTGTCATTGGGGTGAACGACGACACCTTCGACCCTTCCAAGCATCAGGTGGTGTCCAACGCATCCTGCACGACGAACTGCTTTGTGCCGATGGTAAAGGTGCTAGATGACGCATTTGGGATCAAGCAGGGACTTATGACCACCGTTCATGCCTATACCAACGACCAAAACCTGCTTGATCTGGCGCACAGGGACCTAAGGAGGGCACGGGCAGCCGCCGTCAATATCGTGCCTTCCTCGACCGGGGCTGCAAGGGCCACCGGGCTTGTGCTTGAGGCAATGCAGGGGAGGCTCGACGGGACTTCCCTCCGTGTTCCTGTCCAAGATGGGTCCATCACCGATCTGACTGCTATCTTGGATCAAGAAGTGCAGGTGAAGGACGTGAACGAGGCATTCAGAGCAGCGTCCCAGGTAGGTCCGTTGGCCAGGGTGCTGGATTACTCAGAGCAGCCTCTTGTGTCATCCGACATTGTTGGCTCTCCGGCATCGTGCACCTTTGACGCCGGGTTGACCATGGCCCTTGCCGCCAACGAGGGGAAAACATTGGTGAAGGTCATGGGCTGGTATGACAACGAGTGGGGCTACGCAAACCGTCTGGTGGACTTGGCTCTGCTCGTTGGTGGCTCCGTGAAAGCCAGCTCGGGCACAGCTGGCAAGGGTGACTTGAGATGATCGGAAGCCTACCTGGACTGGAGGATCTTGAGCGGTGGCTAGATCTGGACGGGGCCCGTGTTCTTCTTCGCGCAGACTTAAACGTACCACTTCGAACCCTAGAGTCAGATAACGGATCACATGAAGGCTCAGGCCAAGAGCTAGAGGTCGAAGATGACTTTCGGATTAGGGCGGTGCTGCCAACCCTAAACTGGTTACAGGAGCGCGGCGCGAGGATCACAGTCTGCAGCCATCTGGGACGCCCTGGCGGAAGGCCAGACAAGCGCTTCGAGATGGCACCCGTGCGCAAGGTGCTGAAGCGGATGGCACCGTCTGTAGAGCTCATGGAGAACTTGCGATTCGATCCAGGAGAAGAGGCCAACAGCCCCCAGTTTGTAGAGAAGCTCGTACGCGGTCATAATGCATACGTGAACGACGCCTTTGGGGTGTCGCACAGAAGGCATGCCTCCATCATGGGTCCTCCGCTAATCTTGCCGAGCGCAGCCGGCAGGGAGCTGGAGCGGGAGGTGGCCGTGCTCTCAGGTCTGCTTGACCACCCGCTTAGGCCCTTTGTGGCGGTAGTAGGTGGGGCAAAGGTTGGTGACAAGCTGGGTGTGCTTCGCTCTTTGTCACGGTTGGTTGACACCCTGGTTATAGGTGGGGGCATGGCCTTTACCTTTCTGGCCGCACTGGGCCATGAGGTCGGGGATTCGCTGGTCGAGCAGGATAGGATCGCAGACTGTCAAGAGCTTATCCGGTCAGGCAAGCGCGTCGTTATCCCCCTCGATGTCGTGGCACTGGATCCGCAAGGGCGGGTGGGACCAGACGGGGATGGCACGGGAAAGGTAATAGTCGTAGGCAGAGACATACCCCCAGGATGGCGCGGCCTGGACATAGGGCCTCAATCTGCATCACAGGTGCAAGCGGAGATTGCACGTGCTGCGACAGTGTTTTGGAATGGACCCATGGGGGTTTTCGAAGACGACCGATTTGCAGGTGGGACCGCTGCGACGGCAGCGGCTGTTGGCTCCACGAAGGCATTCACTGTGGTGGGGGGTGGCGATACCGCCAGCGCGCTCGAGAGGTTCGGCGTGGTCGATCGCATCGACTTCATCTCGACGGGGGGCGGAGCATCGCTTTGCATGTTGGAGCACGGCGACCTGCCGGGCCTTGAAGCGCTTAGGGAATCGGCACGGAGGATGCGTGGCTCGATACATGAGTGCACGATAGAGAAGGCTCTACCTGTGGAAAGGGTGGCAGCCGTAGCCCATACCTCTAAGAATGTACCAGCCGGTAAGCGCAAGAACCTGGGGGCCAAGCGTGGCGGCTGATAGCCCAAATGCCAAGTGCCTGATCAGCGGCAACTGGAAGATGCATCACAACCATCTGGAGGCCATTCAGGCCATCCAAAAGCTCGGGCTGGCTCTCACCGATAAGGTCTTGGCGGCCGTGGAGGTATCGATACACCCTCCGTTCACCAGCCTGCGCTCTGTTCAGACAGTGGTGGACGCAGATAACATGATCATCTCGCTAGGAGCGCAGAACTGCCACTTCGAGGATTCTGGCCCTTTTACAGGCGAGGTCAGCCCAGCGATGCTGGCCAAGCTTCACGTGCGCTATGTGATCGTGGGCCACTCCGAAAGAAGGGCGATGGGCGAGACCGACGAGATAGTAAGGTCAAAGGTCATAGCGGTCCTGCGCAATAACATGACACCGATCTTGTGTGTAGGGGAAAGCGTTGTGGAGAGGGAGGAGGGCAGTACGGCTGATCGCCTCCGGTCCCAAGTGTCCAGTGCGCTAAAAGGTCTTGGCGCCTCAGAGCTCTCAGGCATCGTGGTCGCGTACGAGCCAATTTGGGCCATAGGTACAGGTAGAAGTGCTACAGCCCAGGACGCGGCCGAGGCAGCTATGATCATAAGGCAGGAGGTCTCATCCCTGGCTGGTGAGGACGTCGGGTCCTTGATCCGGGTCCAGTACGGGGGATCGGTGGGGCCAGACAACGTAGTAGAGCTGCTGGCGCCAGCGGAGATCAACGGAGCGCTTGTGGGAGGAGCCAGCTTGGACCCAGCGACGTTCTCCTCACTTATTCAGGCAGTGGCCGGCTCACTGGGCAGGTGATTGGGACAAGCGCAGCTGAGCTGGTAGCGTGATGACTGCCATGAGGCTAAGCGGGTGCTCAGCATAGCGATCGCTATTTCCGCTATCGTGCATACGGTTTCCAGGAGGCTCGAAGGGTGCTCACAGATATCTTTGTAGTTATTCACGTGATCGTGTCGCTCACGTTGGGCTTTTTGATCTTGTTGCACAGTGGCAGGGGAGGAGGCCTATCGGATATGTTCGGTTCCATCGGTTCGTCTGCTGCCGGGTCCACAGTTGCAGAGCGCAATCTCGATAGGATCACAGTAACGGTTGCGGTGATCTTCGCCTTTACAACAGTAACGCTGGCACTGCGCTTGCAGTGAACCATAGGGTCGGCGCCTCCTCCCGGCTGGCGCTGGCAGCTAGGATGGCCTTGCTTGTGTGCATATCATCTGTCGAGCTGGCAGCGTGCACGAGCAAGCCAGTTGGAACCCGGCCTGCGGTGGGTGCAGAGCCGCAGGTGAAGATGGTCG
>JAMCQF010000201.1 GCA_023379605.1 Actinomycetota bacterium | reverse complement strand
AATGGGTGCGGGAACCTGTGGGCTTCCTACCTTGTAGCCACCGAGCGAGCCGAAGTAGGTGGCATCGCCGAAGGTGTAGATGCTCCCGTTGGTGCCAACCAACCAGTATCCGCTTCCAGGGGGTGGGACGCTGAAAACGTCGCGTCCACCGGGGGTGAGAGAGAAGGAGTTGGGGCTCGTGGTTGTGGCAGTGGCTGCTCCTGCAATCCACACTCCGTAGAAGTCATGGGAGATCGTGTTGCCGGTGATGGTAGTAGAAGTGATGGTGGGCGTCACAGGCGGAGGGATCTGGGTCGCGGCCACGATGATCGCGGCTGGAACAGGCGGGCCGTCTACTGCACCCCAGTCGTTTGCCGTGATGGTGTTATCGGTGATGGAGACATTGGACACGGTGTCCTTGGGTGCGTTGGAGTGGACAACTAGGGGGATGAACCCGCCTACTATCGTGTTGCCGGTGACGGTTATATTGCTCACGCTCGTGGCCGGATCGTCTGCTGCCACCACCACGCTCCCGATGACAGGCCCGTGGGGGCCAAACTTACCGGGACTACCGATCACCTTGTTGTCGCTGACCGTGGAGTTGCCTATCCCAGCTCCTGGATTGTAAGCCGCCAGAACGATCCCGCAACCGGAGTAGTTGTCCGAGACAGTGTTGCCGCTGACCGTGTTGCCATCGGATGGCACAGGTGCCTTGGCGCTCGGATCAGGTGCTCCAGGGTCCACGTTAGGTCCGTCATCTGCTATACCGATACCACCGTCAGCGTAGTTGCCGGTGACGGTGTTCCCACTGATCGTAGAGCCTGAGGTACCTACAAGCTGTATTGCCTTGTTCTCGTTAATCGACGTATCTGGAGCAAGCCCGTTGTCTGTAACGGTATCGTTCTCGATAGTTATGTCAGAGGAGTCCTGGACGAATATGCCGTGATCGTTTGCGTGCTCGACTGTGCTGTCAGAGATCGTAACCCCAGAGCTCCCTGGCGGTACGTAAATACCAACGTCGCATCCTGCAGCGTTGATCGTCTGATCGATGATATTCTCCCCTGTCGTTGCGATCATTGTCGCAGTCAACCCGGTGCCACCAGCCGTCTGGCAGGACTGGGCGCTGGCAGGTGGTGCTGCAGCAAGCGAAAGACCAGCGACTATCAGTCCGAAGATGCCAACGAAACCTAACGGAACTCTCTTGCCCGCCATCGCAGATCTGAACATCTGAGTGCTCCTTTCTCTTGTCTCGGCTGTGCTGGTCAGCTTATGGCCTAACCGGGGGACCTCGCAATGGGCTCATATGCCAAGAGCCGACTTGGGCTTTCGTGCTAAGGAGCCATTTTGATCTTGCGCTGGCAATGCATCCACGGCGCATCCACGGCGCATCCACGGAGCATCGCGCCAGCTTGCAGGCGCCTCAGGTGATTTCAGCTGCCCCCTTAAGGGAGAACTCCAGCTCTGCCACAGGATCCGACACAGCAACACCAAGTCCCAAGGCCATTCTCCTTGCCTTGGCAAGAACGCCAAGCGCCGCTGCTGGTCTGCCCGATGCTGCAAGAAGCCTCGCCAGGGACACGTAACGGCCTTCGTCAGTCGGATCTGCCTCTATGGCTGCTCGCAGGCAACCCTCTGCCTCTAAGGCCTTCCCCTCAGTGATGCCAGCTGCTGCCCATGAATCGAGCAGGTCCAGACGGCGTCTGAGCAGCCTTTCGCGCGCGCTCATGACCCATGGCTCGTATGCCTCCTCGGGCAGCAGCTCGCCTGTGTAAAGAGCTGCGGCATTCCGTGCTTGGCTGAGCATGGAGGAGCCGGCCACGCCAGCCGACAGCGCAGCAGTGACCTTCCTGGCCTCCCGATCGAATCGGATGCAGTCAACCATAACGTCTTGCGAGAAAACTAGCGTCTGTCCTTCTCGGACAAGGATTGGCCCTGCGACCCGGTGCAGCCGGCTGAGAACGTTACGCAGGCGGCGCCGGCCTCTGTCGGGAGCGACCTCTGGCCAAAGCGCTTCGACGGCCTCTTCGACATGCACTGGGCGACCGATTGCTGCTGCAAACTTAACTAGCCTAGCAACTTGCGGCTGTAGCCCTATAGGCTTTCCCGCGACCATAAGCTCGAAGCCCCCCAGACATCCAACAAAGGCCCGGTGGTCATCCTCAAGCCGAGCTTCGCTCTGTTGGACCTGCGCATCCACAGCCATCAAGATGACGGCGGGATCCATTTCAGCGCCTATGGTCATTAGCTCCTCGGATTTGCCCCCAAGAGCTCTGCGCGCTGGCTCCAAGGCAAGTGCCACACGCGAGTCCCACCCAAGAGGTAGCCCGACTCCAAGCCGATCCTCCAGGCTCGCTGCGAGCCCGGCGAGCTCAAGTGCCAGCTCGGGTCGATCCACAGCCAGCCCAGCAGCGAGCACAAGCAAGCAAAACGCGAGGCTGCGGTCGTCGCCTAGTCGATAGAGCTCCCGGGCAGCTTCTTTTGCCTCATCGATGGCACACAGCCTGTCGCCAAGGAAATAAGCCGCAATGGATCTATGCAGCAGGCTAATTGCCCGTCCGTGCCTGTCACCGATAGTCACCTGGATCGGCAACAGCGAATCTATGATCTCGCATGCTCGCTTGAAAAGGCCCTCCTCGATGGCTACAAGAGCAAGATTCGCTGAAGCGAGCGCTGCCTCACCTGGAGCATCGCAGCGTTGCAAACCTGCCAGGCTTTCTTCGAACAGCTCTTTTCCCGCCTGGAGGTTGCCTTGAAAGAGAGCCACAAGGCCCAGGTGGTTGCAGATACGCGCAGCCAGATGGGTGTCCCCGCAGCTCCTTGCGAGCTCCAAGGCCTCTGTCAAAGCCGCCTGGGCCGCTGGGCCGTCACCCTGGCGCCAGGCGATCATTCCCACGCCATCGAGAAGGTGAGTCCTAAGTGCGACCGGGAGATTGCCTGCGCTCAAGATCAGCTCCAGGCAAGTCCGACCCTCACATAGGTGCCCACGTAGTTCCCAAAACCGCCACAGGCCCCGAGCGAGCTGTCCAGCTCCCTCAGCATCGCCGGCTGCCAGTGCAAAGTCCAGCGCTGCACGCAAGTTGGCCTGCTCAGTTGTGAGCCGAGCCAGCCACTGTGCCTGATGCGGCCCGCTGATGAGCGACTCTTCGGCTTCAGCGACCATTTCGATGCACCAGCTAAGATGCAGCCGGGAAAGGTTCTGAGAGCGCTCTTCTTTGGCAAGGATAGACCGCAGGTAGCGGCGCAGAACGCTCAGCATGTGGTACCTAGCGGTACCGTCGTTCAACTCAACTGAGAGAAATGACTTCTCGACAAGGCAGACAAGCCTCTGAAGCACGTCCCTTTGGGAGTGATCCGGCTCTGTCGATACCTTGAGCAACGCGTCCAGATCCACGCCCCCAACAAAGACCGAAAGGTCCTCCAGCAGCCGACGCTCTCCTGGCTCCAGTGCTCTTAGGCTCCAAGCCAGCGCTGCCTCCATGGTGCGATGTCGCGTCGGACCTGTGCGATGAACGTCGGGAAGCTCCATGCCATCTTCAATGGAGGCAGCCAGCTGGCCCATGCTGAGCACCCTTGTCATAGGTGCAGCCAGCTCCAGTGCAAGGGGGATCCCGTCCAGAGCACGACATATCTGGCCAATCATGACCGCATCTGCATCGGCAAAGCTCACATCGGGACAGGCAGCTCGGGCACGTTCGACAAACAGCCGTGCTGCGTCGTAAGAAAGCACCGCCTCCAAAGTTGAGCACTCCAGGGGGGGAACGGCCAGCGGTCCGAGCATGAAAGCGTGCTCACCTGCAATCTTGAGGATCTGCTGGCTTGTAGCAAGGATCCGAAGACCGGCACAGGAGCTGAGCAGTGATCCGGCTAGCTCTTTCATGCCGCCAACCAGATGGTCACAACCATCGAGCACGACAAGGGTACTGGCTTCGCCAATAGCTCGCACGATGGATCCGTTCACATCGATGCCGGGGCGTAGCCCAAGGGCTTCGCCTACAGCGCGTGGGAGGAGAGCCGGGTCGTCAATGCCTTCCAGGCCGACCAGGACCACATTGGGTGTAGAAAAGCTCTCTGTGCTCTGTGGCCTGCTTTGCACCCTGCGGGCTGCCTCCAGGGCAAGACGGCTTTTCCCTACTCCCCCTGGACCCGTTATTGTCACAGCGCGGGCGTGATCGAGTTTCTTGAGCAGCGCGGCCAGCTCAGACTCCCGCCCTATGAAACGTGGCGACGCCGAAGACAGACCATGTGCAGGTGGCGATAGAACATCGATCGCGCACTCGCTGCAGCTGTTAGTTGCCGGCAAAGCCGGCTGGATTCCGGCTGTGCACGTCACCTTAGAGCACCTGCTCTAGCCGGAACTGCCAGGCATGCCAGGGCGTAGCCAGCCACCTGGATCTTCTCCATAAAGCCCCACGAGCCAGATTGTAGCAAGCACCGCAAGCTTGGCCTATCTGGCGATCAAGCACCCCCTATA
>JAMCQF010000200.1 GCA_023379605.1 Actinomycetota bacterium | reverse complement strand
TTCGTAAGCCCCCCGACAAACCACCTAAAGCTGTTCTCAGGGTCGGCCTCGAAGGTTTTCTCCCAGGTCCGGAACCAGGGAAGCCGTCTGGCTTCCCTGTCCCAGAATCCCTCATGGTCCATCTGCGCCCCTGCAAGCCACCGCTTGACCACAGGGCTTACCACGTTGGTCTCTGCCATAGCTTCTACCCTAGACTACCGGGCGCACGCAGGTCTGGCGCGTCGCGCGCACTACTTGGCCTGCTTGGGTGGCAGCGGGCCTATGTGGCCTACCGGGAACACCTGCCGTCCCCAAGTATTATTTATAAGAGCTGCCGCTGCGTGGTACCAAGCCAGTACTGCAAATGCCATCGTTATCCAGCCGCCTGCTTCTGTGAGCTTTACGTCATTGCCACCTGCTCCGATGCCAAGGATGATGAGCGCAGCAAGGATGAGGACAAGTATTGTGATTATAACCCAGTCGGTGCGCAAGGAAGCGATCAGGAAGAAGAAGGTCAGCACTGCGAAGACGAGCAGGAAAAGCTCCTCAGTCACGCCCAAGTGAGCAGGAGCCACCATCTTCGCATAGAACTGGGCGAACAGGCCGTAGATTATCCACAGCGGTCCGAAGGTGCCGAACACAGCTGCCGTGAAGCCGCTCCCACGGGCAATTTCCAGCACCGCGACAATCATCTGGACGAGCCCACCGAATATGAGCGCGAATGGGATGACTATGCCAATAGCTGTGGCGTTGATGAGGTGCGCGTTGTAGAACCCGAGCACGAACGAGGTCGTGGCGAACGCAAAGATCGCCCACGGCGCAGGGTTCGCGAAAGATTCATTTGCTGACATGGATATCCTCCTCTAGATGGTTTCCGAAGCACTGATATGTCTTGGTCCACCTGAACCGGCAGATCCTGCCTGAAGGCTGCTGCGCTGCAAGCTCATATTGCCCTGGCGCAAAGATGATCGTGCCATGGTCAAATGGCCCGATCCATCACTCAACAGCCCAAGGGAGGTGAGTAAATAGCTCTGGCGTAGCTGGTGCGAGCAACGCTGATCTGGCGCAGCCAGAAGCCACCGGCAATCCTGCCTACCCCTTGAAACCCCCATCAACCCAAGACACCTCCGGAAAAAGGACGGTTGCCCTTAGTTGGACATTCTATGCCGACCAGCTAGAGATGTCGAGGACTTTTGGCCCTATTTGCAAGGGATTAAGACCATCGCTGCAGGGCTCGTCCATTTTCACAGCCAGAACTGGTGGTTGCCAACAGGCTTAGGTCTCCGATCGTTTTAACCATCAAAGCTAGCGCTACAGGGGCATAAGTGACGTATATATATCTCGTTTCGGCATGTGACCCGGCTGCAAAGCCCGGGTTCATGCTCCTCTCTACTTAGCCACGGAGCTCAGGGAAGTCCTCGTCTTTCCACTCACCTTCTATCCTTGCGGTGGGATCTGCGCGCAGCTCCTGTTCCCTGCCTCGTAGGTCAACGCGGCGGATCTTACCCGAGATGGTCTTGGGTAGCTCGGCAAACTCCAAACGCCGGACCCTCTTGTAAGGTGCGAGATGCTCGCGAGCGTAGCTCAGTATGGAAAGAGCGGTGCTGCGATTGGGCTCGAAGCCTGCCGCAAGGGCAACGTAAGCCTTTGGCACGGCCAGGCGGAGAGGATCTGGCGAAGGGACCACGGCTGCCTCGACGACTGCCTCGTGCTCAAGCAGCACGCTTTCCAGCTCAAATGGGGAGATCCTGTAGTCCGATGCCTTGAATACATCGTCGGTGCGCCCTATGTAGGTGATATAACCCTCTTCGTCGCGCGATGCGACATCGCCTGTGTGGTAGCGCCCTCCTCTCATAGCCTCTGCGCTCAGCTCGTTGTCGTCCCGGTAGCCGACCATGAGCCCGATCGGGCGATCCGCAAGCTCAAGGCAGATCTCACCCTCATCACCGGGCTCGCCAGTCACGGGATCGACCAAGGTGATCTTGTACCCGGGCAGCTGGCGGCCCATAGAACCAGGTTTAACTGGCTGGCCAGGCGAGTTGCCTATCTGGGCGGTAGTCTCGGTCTGGCCGTAGCCGTCCCGGATGGTGAGGTTCCAGGCCGTATGGACCTGGGCGATGATCTCCGGGTTGAGCGGCTCTCCGGCGCTTACCACCTCGCGAAGTGCAGGTGGCCTGGCACCTAGATCTGCTTGGACAAGCATTCGCCACACGGTGGGCGGTGCGCAGAAGGTGTTCACCCCGCACCGGTTCATCTGAGCTAGCAGCGCGGGCGCGTCGAAGCGTCCATAGTTGTACACAAGCACGGTGGCCTCGGCGTTCCATGGTGCAAAGATGCTGCTCCATGCGTGCTTGGCCCAGCCAGGCGAGGAGATGTTGAGGTGGACGTCACCTGGGCGCAGGCCGATCCAGTACATGGTAGAGAGATGGCCTACAGGGTAGGAGATGTGAGTGTGCTCAACGAGCTTTGGCTTGGCTGTAGTGCCGGAGGTGAAGTACAAAAGGAAGGTATCTGCACCGTGGGTAACCCCTTCTGGAGCAAAAGCCCTATCTTCAAAGTACGCAGCAGAGTAGCTCAGCCAGGAGCTCACCGGCTCTCCCACGCTGATTCGCGTGTACTCCCCTTTGACCTCGGCGAACTTGGACGTGTCGGCAGATCCGACCACTACATGGCGTGCCTTGCCCCGCTCGATGCGGTCGCGCAGGTCACCAGGACCCAAGAGCGTAGTGGCCGGTATCACAACGGCACCCAGCTTCATCACTGCCAGGATCGTCTCCCACAGTTCCACCTGGTTGCCCAGCATGACGATCACCTTGTCGCCGCGTTGGACTCCGTTTGCACGCATCCAGTTGGCCACCTGATTGGACCGCTCTGCCATCTCCTTATAGGAGATCTTCTGCTCTGATCCGTCCTCTTCCACGACCCACAGAGCAGTGCGGTCATTGCCCCGCGCCAGCTCGTCAAAGAAGTCGATCGCCCAGTTGAACTCGCCAAGCTCGGGAGGAGCGAACCCTTGGGTGGCCTTTTCATAGTCCTCGCGGTTTGCAAAGAGGAAGTCCCGGGCCTCCATGAGAGCCTTTGCAGGCACAGTTGCTGAACCCATAGCTCACTCCTTTCGGCAGCCCCGAGTTGTCAGAGCGGCGCTGCTACCAAGCAGCACCATGCGAGATCACAGGCCGCACCATGTCCCACACTGAGTGGAATCGTCTTACAACGACTTAGCTTAACACAGCTGGCAGATGATGTTCAAGGGTCGACTATCCAGGGAGAATGCGGCCCCTTCAAAGCGTCCAATCCTATTGGCCCCAGCGAAGGAGAGCTACCAGGAGGCCGGGAGGTCATGCGGGCTTGGAGGCAGGTTTCATCGCCAGGGTTCTACGGGGTCGCCTTGGATCGCCAGGGCGCTCCGGTGGCGTCTAGCATCCTAGGCGGTGCCTACTGCAACGAGATTCACAGATACACCTGGCACACAGGGTGGTTCAGCGTACTTTGTTGGCAAGGACGTGCTACGGGTGGAGGACACGGCCCTTTTAAGGGGTGAGGGGTGGTTCATGGACGATCTGGCGCCCCTGCCCGGCATTGCCGAAGCTGCGATCGTGCGCTCCCCATACCCCCATGGGCGGATACGCTCAGTAGACACCTCTCAGGCGATGGCAATTGATGGGGTCCTGGCTGTGGTGACAGGAGCAGAGATGGCCGAGATGTCAGCCCCGTTCCTCTCTGTGCTCGATCAGCCCATCGAGTACCGTGCTGCGGCGCTGGACACGGTTCGCTACGTGGGAGAGCCAGTCGCTGTGGTGGTTGCAAAAGATCGCTACATAGCAGAGGACGGGGCCGAAGCAGTGGTTGTCGATTACGAGCCGCTCGAAGCCGTGACCTCACCTGGCATGGCCTTGGACCCATCCTCGCCTGTCTTGCATCCTGGTGTTGGCTCCAATGTGGTCTCGGATCGGAGCTTTTCCTACGGAAACCCTGAAGAAGCCTTCGCAAAGGCAGATCTGGTGGTAAGCGCCTCAACCAGCCACCCACGCTCCACCTGCCTCCCGCTGGAGTGCTACGGCGTTATCTGCGATTGGAACAGCTTTGACGGCTCGGTGACTGCCTGGTCGAACTTTCAGGGACCTTTCACGGTCCATGGGCTTGCTGCGAACGCTCTTGGGATCCCTGCCTCAAAGCTGCGCCTCATCACCCCACCTAACAGTGGGGGATCCTTTGGCATCAAGGCCGCCATCTATGTATATGTGGTGCTGATCGCTCTTGCATCCAAGCGAGCCGGAGTGCCTGTGCGTTGGATGGAAGATCGTGTTGAGCACTTGCTCGGTTCCTCGTGCTCCTCAGAGCGCCTCTCCGTACTGGACGGAGCGTTCTCCGCCGATGGCGAGCTGGTCGGATTGCGCTGGGACATGGTAGATGACGTGGGAGCTTACGTACGGGCACCTGAGCCAGCCACGATCTACAGGATGCACGGATGCCTGGGGGGAGCCTATCGCGTGAGAAACGTCTCAGCCAGGGCTCGTGTGGTTGTGACAAACCGCCTGCCAACAGGGCTGAACAGGGGGTTTGGCGGCCCCCAGCTTTACTTCCCCCTCGAGCGGATGATGATGATGGCAGCCAAGCGGCTGGGAGTCGACCCGGTAGACCTTGCCCGCAAGAACCTAATAGCTGCTTCTGGCATGCCCTACAGAACTCCTTCCGGCTCGCTTTACGACTCGGGTGACTACCCAGCATGTCTGGAGAAAGCGGTTGAGCTGTCCAGATACGAAGCGGCTCGCAGGCGTCAGGAGGAGGCGAGGAAGGCAGGGCGGTTGGTAGGGATCGGCCTGGCGTGCGTGGTGGAGCCGTCGGTGTCCAACATGGGCTATATAACACTTGCGAGCCCGGCATCTGAGCGTGCCGGAGACCTC
>JAMCQF010000199.1 GCA_023379605.1 Actinomycetota bacterium | reverse complement strand
CAGGAGTGGAGCGGTGAAAGCTCGGTGGATCACTCCAGACGATGCGCTGCTTGAGTACTTAGGCGAGCACGGCCTCCAACGGATCTCTAAGCGGCTGGTCTCTTCTGGGGCCTTGGACGTGGTTTCCACCGCCGTGCCGGGCATAAAGGACATTTTGGTGCTCGGAAAAGTAAAGCAGTTGGAGCGCGCCGCAGCCGCAGACCTGATCATTGTCGATGCGCCGGCAACCGGACATGCCTTTACCTTCCTTTCAAGCGCACGTGGCTTGCTCGATGCGGTGAGAGCTGGCCCGGTCCGCTCCCAAGCGGCCGAGGTCACAGAGCTGCTGACTGATCCAGCGCGATGTCGTGTGCTGCTGGTGACGCTTCCAGAGGAGATGCCTATAAACGAGGCAGTGGAAAGCGCGAACCGCTTAGAGCACGATCTTGGCATGAGCCTAGCCGCAGTGGTTGTGAACGGGGTATATCCAGAGCTCGATTGGCTGGACCTGGATCCCACAGTCCTTGCAGCCACTGCAGGTATGGTGCTTGAGCCCGGGGAAGCCGAGGCTCTGCGTGAAGCTGCCAGGTTTCGCCTGGCGCGCCAGCAGCTCCAAAGCTCGGAGATGGCCAGGCTTGCCGAGCAGCTCCCGCTCCCCCAGCTTCCGCTCCCCGCTCTTTTTGCAACAGATGTTGGGGTCGCAGAGCTCCAGCGCCTCGCCTCCGCCTTGGCCTTAGGTATAGAGACGCTGGTGGTGCAGTGAGCGAGGCTCCCGCTGACAGACCCGAGCCCAGTGGTGCAGCGAGCGGGGTTCCCGCTGACAGACCCGAGCCCAGTGGTGCAGCGAGCGGGGTTCCCGCTGACAGACCCGAACCCAGTGGAATGGTCTCCAAGGGATCTGACTCTATCTTGGAGCTTCTCACAAAGCGTGACATCTTGGTCTGCTGCGGAACCGGTGGGGTGGGCAAGACCACCACCGCAGCTGCTCTGGCCCTGGAAGGTGCACGCCAGGGCCGATCGAGCTGCGTTGTGACCATAGATCCGGCCAGGCGGCTGGCGGACTCCTTGGGGGTCGCTCAACTCAGTAACTCTCCTCATGAGATACAAGGAGACTGGCCCGGCAAGCTCTGGGCGATGATGCTGGACCCCAAGCGCACCTTTGATGAGCTTGTAGCACAGTATGCCTCTGATGCGGAGCAGGCCGAGCGCATCCTCTCAAACAGGATATATCGGAGCCTTTCAGAGGCCCTTTCTGGCACGCATGAGTACATGGCCATGGAGAAGCTCTTCGAGCTGCACAATGACCGGAGATTCGATCTGGTGGTGGTAGACACTCCACCTACTCGCAATGCGCTAGATTTTCTCGATGCTCCGGGCAGGTTGGTGCGATTCTTGGAGAACAGGCTGTTTCGACTGCTTCTCATGCCCACGCGGGCCTACTTGCGAGCGGTGAGCATAGCTACGCGGGCATTCTTGAGGACTGTCTCCAAGGTCGTAGGGGTGGAGATGGTCCAAGACGCGGTGGCCTTTTTCCAGGCTTTCGAGGGCATGGAGGAGGGCTTTCGTGCTCGGGCAGAGAGCGTGAGCAAGCTGCTTGTGGAGTCCGGTACGGCTTTTGTGCTGGTTGCCTCGCCGCGCAGGGACTCTGTGGAGGAGGCCGAGTACTTTGCAGGCAAGCTGAAGGACGCCAACATAGAGGTGGAGGCACTAGTGATGAACCGGCTCCATCCGAGCTTCGATGATCATGAGGCGACCAAGGTGGACTCCAAGAGCGCAGCTAGGCCTGAGAAGAGAGGGGCTAGACGTAGCTCTTCTGGCCCAAAACCGTCTAACAGGCTCTCGCCCGAGCAGGCCAGGGAGGCGCTGGCTGTTTTGCGTCAGAACAGAGATGAGCTAAACGCAGTTGTGGAGCGTGAGTCCAACAGCTACGAAGGGCTGCTTGACTTTCTAGGGGATGTGGCCGTGGCGCGGGTGCCTTTTCTAGCTGGCGACGTCCACGATCTGGAAGGCTTGGAGGTGGTGGCCAGCTATCTGGTAGGTCCTGGCTGATGTAGTCTTGGCATGTGGTTCGGATCCTTGTCGCCAGCGACGCTGCCTCTGTGTACCAGATGATCGCTGCCGCAGTTGAAAGCGCAGATGTTGAGGTGGAGTGGCTACAAAGCGGCCCAGCGCTTATAGAGTCTGTACGCCAGGAAGAGCCAGACCTTGTGGTCCTTGACATGCAGATCGCCTCCATGGGCGGTATGGCTGTCTGCATGGAGCTACGCCTGGACGAATCAGCTGGCTGGATAGATCACGTCGGAGTTCTGATGTTGCTCGATCGCAGGGCTGATGTGTTCCTTGCAAAGAGATCGAGTGCGGAGGGTTGGCTTGTCAAACCCCTGGATCCGATCAGGATCCGCCGTGCGGTAAGGGCATTGCTTGACGGGGAGACATACCACGATGAGTCTTACCAACCAAGCCCTGTTTCAGTGCGCGGAGCTGCCTGAGGACTGAACCGTGAAACGGTGGCTCCAGGCTCGTCATTCTAGTTCAGCAGGCACGAGAGAAACGGTGGGGGAGCAGGAGAAGGAGATCCTCGAGGCTTTAAGAGAGCTGAGGGACACCACCGTCAGGGAGGTCATGACCCCCCGGGTGGACGTAGTAGCCCTGCCCATACCCGTGGAGGCCCAAGATGTGGCTCGCGCAGTGCGAGAATCAGGTCACAGCGCATTTCCTGTCTATGACGAGGATCTCGATCGCCTTACAGGCGTGCTGTTTGTAAATGACCTCTTTAGGGCCGGTTGGCAGGTTGGGGGAGGTGAAAAGCAGCCCAGCTCATTGGACATCTCACGGCGCCTGCGCCAGCCATTTGTGGTTCCCGAGTCGAGCCTGGCCCTGAACGTGCTGTCCGAGATGAGACGTCGCCGTCAGACGGTCTCAGTAGTGGTGGACGAGTACGGCTCGGTTGCGGGCATCCTGACGGCCAAGGACCTGCTGGCTCGGCTGGTCGGTGGACTGAAAGATGAGTTCGATCCGGCCGAGCAGCCCCCGATCACCCGGGTAGACAGCAAGCGTTGGCTTATCGACGGATCCTGCAACGTAGACAAGGTGCGCCAGGAACTTCATATAGCTGTTCCTGAGGGAGAATACGTCACCCTTGGCGGCTTTCTGTTGGATGCCTTCGGGCGGATCCCGGTCGAAGGTGATCGACACCTTCTGGATGGTTGGGAGCTCAAGGTGGTGGAGATGGACCGCAGGCGTGTTGCCAAAGTGGTGGTGCGGGCACCTGCAACCAGAACAGGCGCCGCTTCACTGGATGGATTAGATCACCGTTCTGGCGACCTCGGCTAAGCTCTATCTCGGATCTGGGCTCGCGAGATGGCCGGTTCCATCGGGAAGTAGCGCAGCTTGGTTAGCGCGCAGCGTTCGGGACGCTGAGGTCGCGGGTTCGAATCCCGCCTTCCCGACCTGACGGTTTCTATATCTGGGTTCTGGTGATACCTCCTGGCCAGCCCAAGAGGATCCAGAGCCACCCAAGTGGGATCTTTCTCACAGCCAACGTCCACTCAAGATGCCTGGGGCCAAATACAGCGCAGCTTCCTCATTGGTAGCATGCAGGGATGTCTGACTATGTGATCCCAGAGCCCGAGCCGAAAGAGATCGACGAGACGCTCTCCATTGAGCTGCGCCATCTGGCAGACAATGCAGTATTAAGGGCAGAGCCATCCGGCGAGGAGCGCTGTGAGACCTGTCGGTACTACATGGAGTCATACAAGGCCATCTCGTACTGCTGGCATCCCAAGTTACGCATCCTGGTGGGGGCCAACTGGTGGTGCCAGTGGTGGGAAGCCACCCCAGAGGACGGCACCTAGGCACTTGGGTGTGCAGGCAGGGCTGGATTGCTGGAGCTGGCGCCCATCAGATCCAGTGAAGCTGAGCTTAGATGTTGTCCCGTCCAAAGCCGCTGAGCTCGGATATTGCCTGGGAAGGCGTGCCCCGAGCAAAGCTCCCGGCAATGCAGTAGCCTCCCGGCAGGGAAAGGGGCAGACAAGACATGGCAGACAAGTCTCCCAGGAAGACGGCCTCTAAGAAGTCCGGAAAGACGCTCAAAGAGAAGCGCCAGGAGAAAAAGGACAAGAGGCAAGCGCGCTAGGTACAGGACTTCGACCTCACCATCTGCGCAGGGCTTTTGAATGGTTGTGCCAGGGATCTGCCCCGCTTAGTTCCTGCCAGCCTAAAGGGAGCTCGGGCTGCTGGCTCTGGACGCTGGGATGGTGCTAAGCAGTTTTATGCCCTTTATCGGGTGACCGAGGGCCAAGGATCGACAGAGCCGCATGGCTATTCAGGTGGATCTGCGAAAGGAGTGGGCATGTCGATACAGCGCGTCGGAGTAGTGGGATGCGGCCTTATGGGCTCGGGCATTGCCGAGGTGTGTGCTCGGGCAGGACTGGATGTTGTCGTTGTCGAGGTGGACACCGAGGCGGGAGACGCGGGCCGGCGGCGAATAGAAGCCTCTTTGGATCGCGCCGTAAAGGCAGGCAAGATGGAAGACGCCGAGCGGGAGAGGGCTCTCAGCCGGATAAGGATCGGCATGGACCTGGCAGATCTTGCAGATCGCGAGCTTGTAGTAGAAGCAGTCGTGGAAGCCGAAACAGCCAAGCTGGACGTGTTCGCCGGATTGGACAAGGTGGTAGTGAGCGAGACGGCGATCCTCGCCTCCAACACGAGCTCCATTCCGATCATGAAGCTGGCCATGGCCACCAGCCGACCCCAAGCGGTTATAGGCATACACTTTTTCAACCCTGTACCAGTGCTTGGCCTCGTTGAGCTCGTTAGCTCTCTGCTTACCGCAGAAGCCACCGCCAATTCCGCCGAACGTTTTGTTCAAGAAACGCTCCACAAGCGAGTCATTCGGTCCAAGGACAGGGCTGGTTTCATCGTAAACGCACTCCTCATCCCTTACCTGCTCTCGGCTGTTCGTATGTTCGAATCGGGCTTTGCTACAGCCGAGGATATCGACGCTGGCATGGTGAAGGGATGCGCTCACCCTATGGGCCCGCTTGCCCTTATCGACCTGATAGGTCTAGACACGACTATGGCCGTAGCCCAGTCTCTATACGAAGAGTTCAAGGAGCCTCTTTATGCCCCACCACCTCTGCTATCACGTATGTGCGAGGCCGGCCTGCTAGGGCGCAAGACTGGCCGGGGCTTCTACAGCTATAACCGCCGCTGACTCAAAACAGCCCTAAGGCAAAGTGCTGGCCTCAAGCTACAGCCAGCGACCAGCACTACTCGACCTTGCCCAGCTCAAAGAAGCTCATACAGAGAGGGATTCGTCCTCGTTGTCCAGGTTTTGTGCCTCGGCTTCGGCAATGGCTCGACGAACCTCATCCATGTCTAGGGCATTTATCTGGGTAATGAGATCCTCAAGTGCAGAAGCAGGCAGGGCTCCAGCCTGAGAAAAGATCAAGACCTGGTCTTTGAATGCCATGAGAGTCGGTATGGACATGATGCCAAAGCCAGCAGCTAGCTCCTGCTGAGCCTCAGTATCTACCTTTCCAAAGACTATCTCTGGGTAGCGCTCGGAGGCTTCCTCGAACACCGGGGCGAACATCCGGCATGGACCGCACCATGCAGCCCAGAAATCTACCAAAACGATAGAATTATCCGCCACTGCCTGCTCGAAGTTGTCAATTGTCAGTTGTGTTGTAGCCATCATGGTCTCCTATCGCTTGGACAGCTCTTTAGCATGGTACTTACTAGTCAACAGCAGTACCCCAGTGGGTATTCCCAGAAGAAAGCCGGTCCCCCCAGAGAGCCATTGGCCGCCCCAGTCCCGCCAGCGCGTAGGCACCGGGGGCCCAGTAGGTCTACTGTCCTTTTCGATGACAGGAGCTGAGCTTACATCGACACTGCGATCTCGTATACAGGCACATCCTGAGTGGTACCACACCATCGAGCTGGCCCCCGGCCTTGAGACTCCGGGATGGTTTGACCTGCGCCAAGTGGCCGGGCGAGTCCTGCCGGCATCCCTAAAGGGAAAGCGGTGCCTAGATGTGGCCACCTTCGATGGCTTTTGGGCTTTCGAGATGGAGCAGCGAGAGGCCAGGGAGGTAGTTGCGATAGACCTTCTAGACCCCGAGCTTTGGGATTGGCCAGCAGAGACCACCCCAGAGGTCATGCGCACAGTAGGCGCACGCAAAGGCGCAGGCGAAGGCTTCCTGCTTGCAAGAGAGGCCCTGGGATCCAAGGTGGAGAGGGTCGCTTTGAGCGTCTACGACCTCGATCCAGGTTGCCTTGGCATGTTCGATGTTGTCTATGTAGGCAGCGTGCTCTTGCATCTGCGGGACCCGGTCAGAGCCCTGGAAAGGGTTCGTTCGGTGTGCAAAGGAACGCTGCTGGTAGTGGACGCAATCGACCCCCTTTTATCCCTGTCGTTCCCACGTTCTGCGGTGGCTACGCTCGACGGCATTGGAAGGCCGTGGTGGTGGCGTCCGAACCTAGCCTGCCTGGCTCGGATGGTGAGGTCAGCAGGGTTCAAGGTGCTGCGTCGACCACGAGCGATGTTCCTGCCGCCTGGAAAGGCCCAGGGCCGTCCAGGGCTGAGCCTGGGCGCTCTAAGCGTTCGTGAAGGCCGGCAGGTCCTTATGCGGACCTACCTTGGCGACCCGCACGGATTTGTCATGGCCGTGCCAGCTCCGCTCGGACCAGCACAGCAACGGAGATGATGCCCGAGCACGCGGCCTGGCGAGCCATGCGAGCAGCAGCTCGCGATCCGTCGGTGGCCAAGGCCGGCCTATCGCCAGGGACTGTGAGAAGAGTCCTGTCGATGAGCGTGCGCTACAAATGGAAGCTGTTGGCGTACCTGCTCCTCGTGCTGGCCGGGGCGATTGCGACAGCGATAACACCTCTGCTCTACCGCTTTGTCATAAATGATGGTATCGGCGTGTCGCCACCTCACTCGAGCCATCTTGGCCTTGTCACTTTAGGGGCAGGAGCCATTGCGGTACTAGCCATTTTGAGCTCTGCACTCCTGCTTGCACAGCGATACCTTTCTGCCAGGATAGGAGAAGGCCTTATCTATGACTTAAGGACACGCGTGTTCGACCATATAAGAGCCATGCCCATCTCGTTCTTCATGCAGTCTCGTACCGGCGCCCTTGTCAGCCGAATTGACAGCGATGTGCTGGGTGCGCAGAGGGCCTTTACGAGTGTGCTTTCAAATGTGGTGGGAAGCGCTCTTACTGTCGCCATAACCATTGCGGCCATGCTCGCGCTTTCCTGGCAGATCACCCTGTTGTGCCTGGTCCTGTTGCCGGTGCTTCTGGCTTCCTCTAGGTATGTTGGCAGGAGGCTGCAGCGCATTACCCGGGAGAGCTACAACTTGAACGCGATCATGACAGCAGTGGTGACCGAGCGGTTCAATGTCGCGGGCGCACTTTTGGCTCAGCTCTTCGGCCGGCCAGAAGAGGACAGCGAGCGATTTCGCGAGGATGCATCACGGGTGAGAGACATAGGGGTAACCTCGGCTATGTACAGCCAAGGCTTCCTTGTGGCCCTGACGCTTGTGGCATCTCTGGCCACGGCTGTGGTCTACGGCCTGGGAGGACGCCTGGCTGCAGAAGGCGTGCTATCAGTTGGCACGATAGTAGCGCTGGCTTCATATCTGAACAGACTCTTTTCTCCACTCACGGCGCTATCGAACGCTCCGGTTACCGTGATGAGCGCTATGGTTAGCTTCGATCGGATTTTCGAGGTGATCGATCTTCCCCCAGAGGTATCAGATAAGCCAGGCGCAATCGCGCTACCGTCGGATCTTGGCTCCAGAGCTGCTGTGGAGTTCGACAATGTCTCGTTTTCATACCCGGTGCCAGCGGAGACATCCCTGGCCTCTTTGGCACCTGAGCTGACGCTTTCTAACGCGCCGGCTCGACCTGTGCTGAGCGGCATCTCCTTCCGCGTGGAGCCTGGCCAGATGGCAGCTCTGGTAGGTCCGTCAGGAGCTGGAAAGACCACGATCTGCCAGCTGCTGCCACGCTTGTATGATGTCGATGACGGGGCCGTCCGCTTGGCGGGATTTGATGTACGGGATGTGACCCTTGCTTCACTGCGCAGCGCGGTCGGTATGGTTACCCAGGATCCACACCTCTTCCACGACACTGTCAGAGCGAATCTCGCATATGCCCGCTCTGATGTGGATGACGAGCAGATCTGGGAGGCGCTTGAGGCTGCTCAGCTTGCCGATATGGTGGCGAGGCTTCCCGAAGGGCTGGCTACAGTCGTGGGTGATAGGGGCTACCGGCTCTCTGGAGGGGAGAAGCAGCGTCTTGCCATTGCAAGAGTACTGCTGCGCCAGCCCGCAGTCGTCGTCTTGGACGAAGCTACTTCGCACCTAGACTCAGAGTCCGAGGCAGCTGTCCAGCGGGCTCTTAGCACGGTGCTTGCTGGAAGGACCTCTTTGGTGATCGCTCACCGGTTCTCTACTGTACTGGAGGCTGACCAGATCCTTGTGCTTAATGAAGGGTGCATAGTCGAAAGGGGAACACACGAGGACCTGGTGTCACTGGGCGGTCTCTACAGCGATCTTTACAGTACGCAGTTCGCGGTGCAAAGCCAGGCAGATGCCACAGGTGGCGGGCATCGTTGATCTAGAGCCAAGGTCAAGACTTCGTTCCGCTGCAAAGAAAGGCATATGCTACGTGTAGCGACATCTATTATATAGTCCTAAAAAGCTCATCTGCTATAGAGATGGATCCTCCACAGCGCCCTGGCCATGGCTCCCAAGCCAAGGGCTACCAGGGCAAGTAAGGATGCGAGGGTTGCGGCAAGCCCAGGGTCAAGCCCGGGGGCGTGATATGCAAAGGTGACCGTGTAGCGGCCGGGGGGAACCCAAACCCCTTGCACCAAGCCAACCCGGATGGCCGGGATAGGCTTTGAGGACCTGGTGGCTCCGGGGGTAGCTATCGTTGCAGACCATCCGGACCCATATGCTTCGCTGCGCACCAAAAGAGCCCTTTCATTCGAGGAGACCTGGTAGGTAGTGGTACCCCAGGGTGCCGAACGAATCTCGCGCGCTGCCCCAAGGCTCTTGGAAGGTGCCGAGTGCATAGAGGACTGCAGCCAGACATTGCCATAGGTGGAGCTGGTTTTAAAGACCGTAAAGGCATCCCAGGTGCCTGCGAAGCTCCACCCAGCTGCATGGAGCGCGAGCTCCAGGGGTCCGTCCAAGGCATAGCGCGCTCCCGAAGCCGTTGTAAAGGTGGTGGCTTGGCCTACTAGAGCACTGCCCGGGCCGGAGGTGATCAGGCCGATCGCATCTGTGGGGTGTAGGAACTGCACGGTCTCACGGTTCCCGCCTGTTGCCACGAGCCGCTGGGCTGGCACCAAGCGTTGGCCATAAGGAGTGAGCACGGCAACCTTTACCGAGCCTGGCGTGCTGGTCCGGCCAGTGAAGGCAATTGAGACGGAGCTGACCTTAAAGTTCTGGCCAAAGTACCAGTCATGTGAACCGACGCTGCCTAAAGTAGGCGCACGGACCTGCTTGGGGCCTCCACCACAGGTGGGGGAGGCTGGTTGTGGGGTGGGAATGGCATTGGAGGTGACAGGTTCTATCAAGTAGGCAGGGAGTGTGAGCAGAACTTTTAGGTCCAAAGCTTCCATAGCACCGGATTCCAGCGCACAGGGGTTCATGTCCAGGTTCAGATGTGTGCCAGTTGCTCTATCGTATCGGGCCGATAGCAAAGCACCATAGCCCTGTACGCTCGATCTCTTGGTCAAGGTGTTGAGATCAGGTTGTCCAAGAGCAGCCAGCTCACTTAGGTGGTACACAGCAGGGTCGTAGATGGCAAAGCGCCCGTTTGTGCCCAAGACGGCCACTGCCTGGTGCTGAGGATAGGGGCCTGGACCTTGACTGACCGAAAGACCGCCGGCGCATGTGGCGATGAAGACCAGCAGGTCCACCATTACGAGCGACGACAATGCCACCCGGCGCCTCTTTCGATCCATCTTGGGCCAGGTCCAGACGAGTGCTGTCGCGGCAAGCGCCACAATCAAGTCAGCCACAAATGAGGGTGCCAAGTAGCGACCAAGGTAAGTCGCACTGGCAGGAGCCCCCATCCAAGCCTCAATATGCCGTGGGAGCAAAAGAGCCGCGAGCGCAGTAGCCGCAACTGCCAGAGGCGGAAACGATCCAGCCACACGCTCCAGGAAAGGATATGGTCTGAGACGAGGCTCGACAGGTATGGCATCGGGTGATGAGGTTGGGGTATCGATTTCATCGCAGTCAGCCGGTCCTCGCTGGCCGGTTCTTATTTTAAGTTTTGCAGCAAGTATGCGGTCAGCCCAAAAGCCAAGGAGCACCGTAAGGGCAAAGTCAACTATGGCTATGTTGCGACTTTGCAGGCGGAGCTCATCGTAGAATGGGATATCGCGGAGCAAGGATCCCAATGGGGTAAATGTCCCGAGAGCCAAGAGAAGCCCCAGCACTGCAAGGCCGTGCCATTTAAGCCAGCGGCTGGCATTTGCGGACCTGCTGTTTCCAAACGAACGGGCCAGGAGAGCAAAGAATGCAACCAGTGGAAGTATGCCCACATAGCTTGTCAGCTCAGCCAGGTTGTAGGTGCCGAAGAAGGAGGGTTGGTGTAGGAAGCCTGCACCACCCAACAGATCTGGAACGAGCATCAACAGGAGCATCTTGGGGTCCAACGAGCCCGCACCGAAATGGAACTTCGACACGGCACTTTGAACTCGTTGTGTGGTTGGGCTGAAGGCAACGCCCGGGAGTATTTGCACAGCACCGAGCGCCACCCCCCATATCGCCCCGCCGATGGCGTACGCAGCCAGCTTGAGGCGCGCGTTGTGTCTGGACCTCTTTAGAGATGCCTTCAAAGTCAAAGGCCATTTCTTGGCTGATCCTATGGGCCTGATTAGCTCCCAGAGCGTGATAAACCCTCCCACTACCATTGCGTCAGCCATCCCTCTGGTGGATCCGGTGAGGAAGACCATCCCCACCGAGAAAGCAAGGAGACCGGCCCAGGCCAAAGGAGATTTGTCGGTGGGCGCCAGCTGTCCACCCAAAGTGCTTCTCGGCCTGGTTGAAGCACCGCGGTTGTGGGCAAGGAGCGGGTCGTTAGCCGCGCCGTCGGCATGCCCTGGCATCTCCGATGAAGTTGTGGCTACCACTTGGTTAGGATCGGGATTGGATTCTGAGCTGGCGGCGCGGCTGGGCAGGCATATGATGGAGAGCTGCTCCAAGGCGAGTGCTATCCATGGCAGCCAGCCAGTTGCCTGGATGAGCTCTATGTGGACGATCTGGCCCATCATGGTTCCGGCGAAAGCAAATGACGCGGCAGCGAGCAGCCGGGCTCTTCGGTCCAGGCCGTGCAGGCCAAGGAGAAGGTATAAACCAGCGCCTGCCACCCAGTATGCGATCACCAGGTTCAAGGTCCAAGCAGCAGTTACTGGTACCACTGCGAAGAGGAGAGTTGAAGGGTAGAGGGCTCCCGCATTGAGACCGGCCAGCAATGGCGTACCGCTCCATATGTACTGATCCCACAGGGGGAGATGGCCCTGGCTCAGTAGAGCGCCCGAGAGGGCGCGCAGAGGGAGGTTCTGTATCTGGTTGTCACCGTTCACAATCGGGTGACCCACAAGAGCAGGCAGCCCAATGACGGCCAAGGGCAACACTCCGAGCACAAGGAAGGCCCAGATGCGCTCTCGCCGCGGCGCCCAACTACTGAGGAGCGCAGCCCTTGACTTACCTGTGGCCGTCACCAAGTTGCGATCACAGGTCCGCAGCTGAGCAGGAGCCCTGGCGGCGTCACACGCTGAAAAGCCCAGCCCCTTGCCCTGTCCATAGCCCTGCTAGCTTAGTATTGCTTGACCAGGCCCTTAAAGGCAGCGTTGGCTGAGCGCACCTGCGGCCGTCTTGGTAACCGAGCTGCCAGGCCCGCTATCTCTACTCGCACATGACCTTAATATCCTGTCTCTGCAATATCCTGCCTCTGCCTGAGGTGGCCTGCCCTCGTGCAGGCCGAGTTTTCTATCCACAGGATCTCTATGCCCAGGCACTAAAGCCCGGAGCACGGGTGCTATCACTAAATGATGGCCATTTGGTCAGCTCGCTTGAGTGAAGAGCCCCGTTCTCGTAGACAAGCCAGCTGGTCGAACGAGCAGGCAGGCGACTGCCCGGCAGGAAGAATCCGGTCAGGTTCAAAGGGTCTGACGCGCAGATGATAGCTGGACATCCCCTGTCATGGGAGCGACTTTGGCTGCGCATATGTTCCAATGCTTCAGGCAGGGCGTACTGCTCTCCAGATACCCCCTCGACAAAGCAGCCTCCAAGGACAATCCCGCGCGCTTCGAACCTTCTCAACGCCAGGAGGATGTCTCGCCAGGGGATGACCATTGTCTCTTTTCTGGTGAGCTCTTTCAGCACGATTCCCCAGCGCTTAAGCAGCTGAGTTGCAGCTGCTTCAGCTAAGGGCTCAATGCCGGCTGCTCGGGCTTGGATCTGTCCTCGTTCGAGCCCACCCCAGCGTTCTTCGTCGGCCACTGGGGCGAGCAGGGCCCAACGACCCTCACCGGCAACCACGGTCGAGCCAATGACAGCCCTGGGCTTGTATGCGCTGAGGTGAGCTCGTTGCGATCTGGTGAACCGACGGCGGCTATGGTTGGACCTTTTTGGGCTGAGCAGGGACCTGACTGCCTGGAAGCTGTCGGCAGTGACCATACCTGTGGAAACGAGGTGCCACAAAGCCTCGTCTAGCTGACCGGGTAGGAGCTTGGTGCTAGCGGCGATCTCGGAGCGGAACAGGGCACCTCGGCTTCTAAGCAGCTCCAGCACGGCAAGTGCAGGTCCAACTGGACGGAGGCACTCTTTTCCAGCTTGTGAAGCGACGGAAGCGAGCCAGCTGAGGTCTTCTCGCATAGCGAAGGTTAGAGGCGTGGATGGTGAGGGTGTCGACGCCCCCCTGTGAAGGGGCGGGTCCTCCACCGCGGTGTTTGTGTGCACCCTCCCTGGTCTTTTCAAGCGGCCCCAGACCACCTCGCCCGAGCGGCACAGGTCGTCTAGCCACTCGCTTTGGAACCCGGCAACTCTAGTGGGCAGGACACTACTCTCCCATGCTCCAGCAGCGAGCTCGAACCCTTGCAGCTGGCAGATCACCTCTTTTAGACCCTCCCTGCCGCTAAGCTGGTAACCGGGCGTTACGTGCTGCCAGGTGAGCAAAAAGCTCATCACATCTTCTACGTTCAACCTGGCTGGCGCGGGTCTCCTCTGGGAGCGCCTGTAAGCCTGGAGCCGGAATAGGAACCTGCGAGAGCACCAGCTGGCAGCAATGGCTTGGCCAGAGCCGGCAGGTGTCAAAGAAGCCCTCTCGCTTGGTAGCTGCAATGCAAAGCCTTCAACTTGGAGATGTCCAAGTGCCGTGGAGATAGCTGCTTTATCGAGACCCGTGCGTGATATCAGATCATCCACCGTGACAATGCCGGCTGTTTCCAGGTGCCCACGGACTGCCTGGATTGCGACCTGGTCTGTGCCTGGCATGTCATTGCAGGGCAAAGATAATGGCTTGCCGTCTGGGTTTTCTCTTCGGTAAAAGATCTGCTCAATTGCACCCATGTTCTCCTGGGCACCCCAGAAGGTCTCGGCAGACCTGGCTAGGGCTATCTCGAATGCCCTACCTGTGTCCACCAAGAACGCGAAGTTCCTGTCCTGGCCTGGCAGGGGCGTGGTCACGACCAAAGAGCGGAGAAGGTCATGCAGCTCAAAGGGATCACGGGGCGATGGCATGAGCTCTTCTGTTACAGCAGCTACAGCAATAGGATCCTCAATGGTCATTGGATCGATTCGCCGATGATCTCCGACAGAGATCGTTTTCGTACTGTGTGGTTGGACTGCTCGGCTCCGGCGCTCTTCCAGTGGCGCATCGTCTAGAAAGGTAAATGGCCTGCCGTTGAGGATTCCCTGAGCCAGCACGGAAGGATTGCAGGACTCCACGAAATGGGTGCGGACCTGCCCTGACTCGATGCGCTCCAGGAGCGCTCGCAGTCCCTCTGCATCGGTGGCCTCTGATAGGCAGTCTTGAAGGGTTTGGGTGACCAAGGGATGGTCAGGTATCGATATGGGGCCCGGAGGGGTGTTCTCCTGGCATGCGGCAAGAGCTGGGAACACAGCCGCCATCAGATCATCGGCTTCCATGCGCTGGATGGCAAGAGGATGGCGACGTCCACCTCTGTAACGGAGAACCATGAGCGCTCGCCCAGCATTCCAACGCCAGCGTGAACGGAACATTGGTGCAGCCAGGACCGCCTGGGAGAGGATCTCGCGACAACTGGCCGATCTTAGGTAACTAGCAACTTCGGAAAGCGCAAAGCTGTGCTTGAGGCCCAACGATATGAGCACGGTATCGTCATCGGCTGCAGCCTGGAGCTCGAAGTCGAACGCAGTGCAGAAGCGCTTGCGCAGGGCAAGACCCAGGGCGCGGTTGATCCGGGCACCCATAGGAGAGTGGATGACAAGCTGCATGCCGCCGGTTTCGTCGAAGAAGCGCTCAAAGACGATGTCGTGCTCTGTAGGGATCACGCCCAGCTCTTCATGGGCTGTGACGAGGTATTCTACGATCTGGCGTGCCGAGTGCGTGCTTAGCTGGAAGATAGTGCTAAGTGATGAAGACAGTCCGTCGATCCCAGCTCTGCTGCCCAGCGATCCTGCAGGCATGCAAGAGAGCATCACTGAGATGCTCTCGCGTATCTGGGAGACCGCCCTAGACAGCTCCTCGGTACGTGCCGGGGCCTCTCCCAGCCAGAATGGCACTGTTGGATGAGCACCCGAGGCGTCCGCAACTCTGACAATGCCCCTGCCAACATGGAGTATTCGCCAAGAGTGCGTTCCAAGCAGGAACACGTCTCCAACCATAGATTCCAAGGCGAAATCCTCGTTCACAGTGCCAACCTGAACCTCTCCAGGGTCGGCCAGCACTCTGTACTCGCCAACCTCGGGGATTGCCCCACCACATGTAAGCGACGCCAAACGTGCGCCACGCCGAGCCCTTAGGGTCCCAGCTGCGCGATCGCGGTAGATGTGGGCACCTTTTCGGCCCCAGCCGGTAATGATGCCCTCGGTTGTGAGCTCAAGGACGCTCTCGAACTGCTGAGAGCTGAGGTCGGCATAGGGCGCAGAGCAGCGGACCATCTTAAAAAGATCATTCTCTCCCCACTCCTCAACAGATACCTCGGCAACGATCTGCTGGGCTAGAATGTCAAGTGGTGCCACAGGGGTAAGGACAGCGTCCAGCTCGCCTGCCCGTACCGCCGAGAGCAGGGCAGCGCATTCCACCAGCTCGTCTCGGGTGAGGGGAAAGACAATCCCTGCAGGGACTCCGTGGCGAGAGTGATTAGAACGACCCACCCTTTGGAGAAACGTCGCTACATTTCGAGGCGAGCCAATCTGGCAGACCAGTTCCACAGGGCCAACGTCTATCCCAAGCTCTAAGGATGCAGTTGCCACAACAGCGCGCAGCTGGCCAGAGCGCAGGGCATCTTCCACATGCTGGCGTCGCGGCCTGGACAGGCTCCCATGATGGGCAGCTATAACCTGGTCTCCGAGCAGCTCGGAGAGCAGGTGAGCGAGGCGCTCAGCCATGCGCCGGGTATTTACGAACACCAAAGTTGTCTTATGGGCTTGTATGTGCACAGCGAGCCTTTTTACAAGGTCGTCCATCTGCTCCGATGAGCTCACCGCTCCCAAGGTGGTAGCAGGCAGCTCCATCGAGAGCTCCAGGTCCCGGCGCATGCCGGTGTCTACGATCGCGACTTCCCTGGCACAACCGGAGCTTTGGTACCCGCCGAGCAGTAAGGAGAGGGCTCTTACAGGCTTCTGGGTAGCTGATAGTCCTATTCTTTGAGGGTGCTCTCCGCACTGAAGGTGCTCCAGCCGCTCCAAGCTAAGGGCGAGGTGGGCACCTCGCTTGTCTTTAGCCAGAGCGTGGATCTCGTCCACGATGACCGTTTTCACAGATGTGAGGTTCCTCCTGGAGCCCGCAGAGGTCAGCAGAAGGTAAAGGCTCTCGGGCGTAGTGACAAGGAAGGTTGGGGGCGATTTAAGCATTGAAGCCCGCTTTGAGGCGGGCGTGTCGCCCGTGCGAACACCCACAGTCAGTCTAGGTGGGTCCTGTCCGAGATCAGCGGCAGTCTCAGCGATCTCCTTTAGGGGCTGCTCCAGATGCTGGTGAATGTCAACGGCCAGCGCCTTGAGCGGGGATACATAGACCACAGAAGTCTTTACTGGCTCGGCCATGCCATCCCGATGCGCCTGGTAGAGCGCGTCGATTGCTTGGAGGAACGCGCTCAGGGTCTTTCCGGAGCCGGTTGGGGAAACAATGAGTGTGTCCCTGCCCTGGCGGATCTGGCGCCATCCCTGTTCCTGAGAGGCAGTGGGCCCCTCTGGGAACTTGCGGTGGAACCAGGTCGCCACCGCAGGGTGGAACTGCTCAAGTATGGGGGACAAGGGCACGGTGTTAATGGAATCACGGACCTGTATCACAACGGTTGCGAGCGCTTGCAGTGAAGGCCATGCCAGGCCATATTACCGAGCGCTCTTTGGCAACCCACTGTGGGCTTCCCTTTGGCCGCGGTGTGAGTCGCTGCTCATATATGCAGTCGACGTTCCTCTGAGGCCACTACCAAAAGGCTATCGCCAGCTTGTATAACAGGATCGTGCCCCACCCCAATGGCCACTTCCCCATCAGATTGGGCGAGGCCCAACACCAGGCCCCCGTGCTGGGCTCTTACCACGCTTAGGGGCTTACCTATCCAACCTGGGTCAGCGGCCACCTCCCTCAGGCGGTAGCCGTTCGACCCAACCAGGCGCAGCAGGAGCTCTCCTGCGTGAGGGGTCTCGAGGCTCTTGGCGAGGGTGTGACCCAGAAGATCCTCCGCAGAAACCGTAGAGGAGAGCCCCAGATCGAGGAGGGCCTGGGCAACCTTGGCTGACTGGACAACGGCTACTGCTGGCACCTCAGGGGCGAGGTGGCGCAGCATGACTGCGGTGACAAGGGAATCCCCGTCCTCTGCGTTGGCGATGAGGAGCCGGGACGCCTGGGCAGGCTTGCTCTTTCGCAGCACCTCTTCCACAGTCGGATCCCCCTCGACCGTGCGCACCTGGGAGGGCAGGGCATCGAGGTTTTCTTCAGCTACAACCAGCACCTGGGTACCTGCACCGACCAGCTCTTCGGCAATGCGTGGCACGGCGTGATGGCTTCCGTAGATGGCAACGAACTCGCCTTCTGGTGGTCCCTGACCCACGCCGAGCAGCTTACCCAAGCGCGTGGCTGTCATCACCGCTGCAAACACAGCGAACGCAGCACCAAACAGCGGGATGGCCGTGAGCATGACGAGGGTGGCTATAGCGCGCCCCACGGCGTTGTGCGGTGTTACGTCTCCATACCCCACCGTTGTCGCTGTGGTGATGGCCCAGTACACGCCTGTTCCAAAGGAGACATGCTGAGTTGCAGCGAACAGGGCCGCGCCTATTAACACTGCCAGCGCTCCGAGCACGACCAACGTGATCACCTGGGAACGCTTGACCTTGCCCAGCAGGATTGTGATGAAAGTCAGCACTGGCGCATCACAACCAGAGTGCCACCACAGCTGAGCAGCTCTTTACCACGGGTGTCCAAACTCCCATCGGCGCAGATCCTACATGGCAGGAATGGCTAGTAGATGCCTGGTGGAGCACATGAGCAGGAGCACTGGGCGCTACAGGACCGACACGCTTAAGGCTTACCGTTACTGCGCCGGCTGCACGCGCTCTCGGAGCGAGCTGGCGATGACGTCGGGGCAAGTGAGATGAGAAGCCTGACCCCAGAGGGCTGCACGCGCTCTCGGAGCGAGCTGAGGATGACGTGGCAGGGTGCGGCCGGCCACCAGCAGCCCCGGTCGCCTCTTTGGACTGACCAGTTTTGGCACCCCCCGACTTCCCACAGTTCCACAATAAGGCGACTACACTGAGTCCTTTCGGGTTGGCTATCGCATCCGGGGACGTAGCTCAGCTGGTAGAGCACCTGCTTTGCAAGCAGGGGGTCGGCGGTTCGAGTCCGCTCGTCTCCACCACGAAGTACCAGCTCAGAGGTACATACGCCTTTGAGGTAGGAGGTAGGTGCTCTGGGCAGGGAGCACAGCCCGCTGGCGGTGGGTCGCTATCAGCGGCCGCGACTAGGGCTTGGACTCCCTTAGGCCGGTCATGGCCCAGATCCCGAGCTCAGCACTTTCATCACACCGTTTCTGAGCTACCGGGCCAAGGGCTCACCCTGGGAAGCTCCCCAGGGTGGCCATGATGGCCTCGGCAACGGCCTTAGCTGCTTCGGGGCTCATCTCAAGTGCGATGCGGGCCGAGGGACCCTCTGCAGGAGCCAGGAAATCCAGGTTCACGCTGTGCTCCAATGGAGCGTCCTGTGGATGGTCGTAGTACACCATTGCCTCGGTAAACCGAAACCATCTGCCAGGCCCCTTCCCACTTCCCGTCGTCTGCAGATGTTCTGTTAGATATGTGCACATGGTGACTACTCAGCCTACCTGATCAGCTCGCAAGGTACTCGCCGAACCAGGTGAAGATCCGTTGCCACCCGTCCTTGGCCGCCTCGGGCCGGTAGCTGGGTCTGTCGACACCGAAGAAGGCATGGCCGGCTCCGTCGTAGCGGTGGAACTCATAGGTCTTGCCATGCGCCTTTAGGACTTGCTCCAGCTCGTTTACTTCGTCTGGTGACGGGAACTGGTCATCGTTTCCAAAAAGCCCGAGGAGCGGGCAGGAAAGATCGCTGACCTTGTCGATAACTGGGGACACCTTAAGGGGAGCCCCCTCAGGAGGGGTGCGCACGACGAAGGCTCCATAGCAATCGACAGCGGCATCCAGCTGCAAACTGCAAGCGGCCAGGAAGCTCTGGCGGCCACCGGAGCAGTAGCCGATGCTGGCCACCTTGCCATTCGAGGAGCTAAGGGCCTTCAGGTAGCGAACCGCTCCTGCTACGTCTCCCACCAACCGCTCGTCTGGCACTCCACCTTTGGCTCGAGCGGTGGCAGCCGCATCGTCAGGGGATGCGCCTGGTGCCTCTCTGTAATAGAGGTTCGGCATTAGGGCCAGGTAGCCATGAACAGCGAAGTTACGGGCGATCTCCTTAGTGGCCCCGTCATAGCCAGGCATATGGTGGATCACAACTACGGCTCCAAAGGGACCAGGCGAGAGTGGTCGTGCAAGGTATCCCTCTATCTCATCTCCACCGTGAGCGGGGAACATAACGGTTTCAGCCAACATCGCGTCGTACATGAGTTCATCCTAACCTGCCTGCCCGCTCACAGGTTGCCCACTTAGAGCGCAGAGGAGCACTACAAGCAGAACAGGACCGATGAGATCCAGATCCAAAATACTCCTGCCTGAGATCTGGCTAACATTGATGGTGCTCAAGAAGAAAAGGCCCGGCTTGACAACTCAACCACGAGGCATGAACTGGGGAAGCCAGGGCGCGCTGGCAGACAGCATCTCAGATGTCATCTTGGAGACAAGATCGTAGTCGATCCTGCTAGCGAGTGGATCAGCGAGCATTGCGGCGAAGACAGTGTCAGGATCGCCACTAAGAGTAGCCCTGACCGCTAGCTCCTGGGAGGCTGATACGCGCCTTAAGTATTCGGCCAAGAGCGGGGGGACGGAGATAGGGCCGAGGGGGCGGATCCCGCGGTCGTCCACAAGGCACGTGGACTCCACCACAGCCTTTTCGGGTAGATCCGGGCACTGGCCGGTGTTCGGTAGGTTAAGCGGCATGCGCCTTGGCTTGCCAGTGATGAGGCTATCCAGCAGCGGTGCTACGAGCTCACCAGATGGCATGGTGGGAGCTGTTGTAGAAGCTAAGCGCTTTACCAAGTCATCGTAATAAGAGCGTTCCCAGCTCTGGCGATCCGCGATCGAGGTTAGCCTAACCCCCCAGCGTTGCCCCCAACCCGAAGATCTGGTTAGGAACCCTGGGAAGAACTCTGCGAGGTGGCGATCACCTGCCGCTGGAAGGGCCCCGAAGCGGCTCAGGAGCTCCAGTTTCAACTGGTTGGCATCCAGTAGAGCACGTCGAGTAAAGGGTGCTCCGGGAGCAAGGAGATCATGGCCTACGCCTGTGGGCAGCGGGAAGTCGAACGGCCGGTCCAGCTCAGGCTTATCCCGTGCCAGCTTCACCAGGAGCTGGAGCCCATCGTCGCCCCCGGCGTCCACCCTCACCGCAATCGGTAGGTGGTTGATACCGGCTACCTCTAGGTGGACATCCCTGAGCTCCATGCCTAGAAGGAGAGCGACGCTGAACCGGGTGAGCAGCACCTCATGGCACAGGCCGACCACCTTCACGGACGTCTCGCCAGAGACAGCGCGGCACAGCGTCGTCATCGGGTTGGTGAGATTGAGCATCCAGGCGTCTGGGCATAGCTCAGACATGTCCCGTGCGATCCCTACGAGTACGGGAACGTTGCGTAGGCACCGGTTGATACCTCCGGGACCTACCGTATCGCCGACAGAGTGGCGTATCCCGTAGCGCTCTGGCACTGTCAGGTCAATTGCCATGGATTGGAGCCCACCAGTGGAGATGTTGACTATCACAGCCTGGGCTCCCTCGAGGGCAGCCCGCTGGTTCGTGGTGGAATGCACGGCGAGCGGAATCCGCAGGAGGCGGGCAAGGTGCCTGGCGTAGCCGGTGGTGCTCTCCAGACGCGCAGGGTCAATGTCCTCGAGTGTGAGCTGGGAATCTTGCAAGCTTGGCGTCGTAGCAATGTCGGCGACCAGGCGCGGAACCCACTGGTAGCTGCCGCCACCGATGATGGTCAAGCGCATAGGGTCCACTTCCACCGTGCCGGTGCCATCTTGGCCTCCCTCTGTCTCCCGTCACAGGTTCCGGCAGTCTCACCATGCTGCCCGCTCTTGCCCAATCCCTCACGGGCCAATTGCTTCACGAAACTAGATACTATACTATGGTATGTATTCCATACTATTGGCTAGTATATGCTGCCGGTAAGTGCGCCTGCGTAGCGGCCTTGACTAGGTCGCAGAGCTGGCTTGGGGCAGTCTTCCAAGTGTTTTGCGAGGAGGTCTAATTCGATGCACACCGAGGCGCGCACCTTCATAAGTGGCCTCAGGGCTACCAGATCCATATGAGGTCCAAAGCCCCAGCACTCTTTTGCGCGTTGGCGATGGTGACAGGTGCACTCCTCGGGGCCGGCACTGGGTTCAGCGGCCGTTTAGCCACAGCGACTACGCTGTCCGCAACGAGAGGTCTTCATGGCAATGCTATAGCTGGTGCCGGAAAGACATTGGGTAAGCACTTGGACGAGACGTTGCTCAACAGAGGGTCCATTGGGCGCATGGCAAGCACCACGGCGGCTAAGGGCTCCAGCGCGAAAGAAGCACCTGGCACAGAAGCACGAGCCACCTTCGATACCGGTGAGCCTAGCTGTGGCAGGATCGCTACCTGTGGCTCAAGGAGGCAAACCCTTCCTTCGACAACCATGCCCGACGGGATCACCTATGTGACCCTACCTGATGGAGTCCGAATTGCTCTCCGGGTTGTCTACCCGCCAGGCTTTGCCAACGCAAAGGGCCGGAAGTGGCCGGCACTGTTCAACATGGACGGCTATGGTGGCGCAAACGATCCCAATGATGACGAGTTCAAGTACCAGTCTTCGGCAGATTATGTAGTTGTCTACGCCTCCATCAGGGGCACCGGATGCTCAGGGGGGCATTTCAAGCTCTTCAGCTGGCAGTCGGCAATAGATGGCAGGGAGATCATAGACCGCTGGATAGCCAGGCAGTCGTGGTCGAATGGGAGAGTCGGCATCTTCGGCCACTCCTACTCTGGCATCACCGGGCTGTTCGTAGCAGAGACCCAACCTAGGCATCTAGTCGCAACTGCGGTCTCCGGGCTCGTTGGCGACCTCTACCGAGACCTGCTCTATATGAGTGGCGTGCCCAACATTGGCTTTCCGGTGCTTTGGGCTCAGCTCCTACGTCCAGAGGAGGAGATGAGCGCCAATGGATCCTATGTGGCAAAGGATTCGATCTGCCGCGCGGACATGGCGCAGCACGATGGTACTGACCTAGTGGTGCCGCCAAAGACCTTGTTGAACATCTATACCAATCACGAAGACATCCCTACTTCGTGGGCAGCGCGCCGGTCCCCAATTGATCGACTAGGGGATATAAACCGACCCATCTGGATTGGCCAGCAATATGAGGACGAGCAGACCGGACCTCGAGCTGGCGTGTGGATCTGGCAGCATCTTCCGACATTTGTGCCGGCGCGACTCGTGCTGACCAATGGCGTGCATACCACAAATCATCTCCTGAATGGGGATCGGCTCGCGTGGCTGAACTGCTGGGTGATCCAGGCAGGCAAGGGATGCAGAGGTCATCTAGCTGCCAGGCGCAGTGTCGAGCTGGCATATGAGGCGACGGGTCCTGACACTCCTTGGCAGGAGGACAGCTTAGGGCCTACTTTGAGGACTACAGACTTCCCCGTCCCCGGCACCGACTGGCAGAGGTTCTACCTTCTGGCCAATCACACGCTTTCAAGTGATCCTGGCAGTAGCAGTGGCAAGGTGACCTATCTCTCTACGACAGCAGGCCGGGAGAGCACAGGAGACTTGGCCCTCGGCAATGGCGCCCTTTCTGGCGACAGCGCGCTCTCTGATGCACTGTTCACCCAAGGACCAGACGAGGCTCGGTGGACCATGGCCTTTTCGAGAAAGACAGTCGTTGCTGGTCCAGCTGATCTGACTTTATGGGCCACCTCAACGGCAGCCAACACGGACTTCTTTGTAAGTGTAATGGATGAGGATCTAAAGACCGGACAGCTCACAGACATAGAGCAAGGCTTGCTTCGCGCCTCATTCAGAGCGGTGAGCACCACCGAGTCCGAGCGGGTGCAGTCAGGTCCGTTCAAGGGTCAGATCTACTGGCCATACCACCCCTTTGTCAGCCCGAAGCCCATCACACCAGGCCGACCCTTCGAGGCTCAAGTGCTCATATATCCCTTCGCTCACGTCTTCTATCCAGGGCATGCGCTGGTGCTACAGGTGCAGGCTCCGCCAGTCTCGGATCCTCTATCGGCCTGGTACCTGTTCGGAACCGATCAGCCACCAGCGTTGAACTCTATCCTTGATTCGCCCGGTCATCGCTCCAGTGTGCTCCTGCCCATTTTGGATCCGACTCCGACCACCCTTGCAAGGGCCCCAGGGTGCGGGGATCTGGTAGGAGAGCCATGTTCCACAGTATCAGCAGGCAAAGATGCGTGAAGCGCCGACTTCAGTCAACGGAGGTGGGAGTTAGTTGATGAGGGAGCTGGTAGGCAGAGGACGAGACAGCGCTCTTATAGGCCTCAAGCTGGTTGAGCTACCCTCCGAAAGCAAGGTCGTTCTAGGAGGAAGCGGCGAGACGCTGGCTGTAGTCTTGTCCGGGATACTTGAGGTGCTGCTCCCATCCGGTAGGATGGAGCAGATAGGTGGCCGCCAGAGTGTCTTTGATGGGCCTGGGCATTCTGTGTACATTCCCGCTCGCACCAGCTGCTCCATTCGATCCGTGGCGGGGGACGCACAGGTAGCCGTCGTAGATTGCCCGCTTGTAAAAGGAAGTAACCAAGGCTCCGGCCCTGCCAGAAATAAGGCTGAGGGCAGCCTAGGCTGCCAAGCAAGGGTTATATCCCCTGCGGAACAGTGTATCGAGTCACGTGGAAGAAGCAGCTGGTTGCGCGAGGTGCGCACTATCCTCGGACCACAAGACCAGGCTTGCAGACTACTAGTAGGTGAGACAGTCAACCCGCCAGGGAACTGGTCATCGTTCCCACCTCACAAGCATGACGCCGATGATCTTCCTGAGGAAGCCCGGCTCGAGGAGGTATATCTGTTCAAGATAGCACCGCGCGGTGGTTTCGGAATTCAAGTTAACTATGGCAACGGGTCAGAGACAGCACGAGTCGTTCACGATGGGGATGTAGAAGTGATCAAGGACGGTTACCACCCAGTTGCGGCAGCACCAGGATACAGCCTCTACTACCTCTGGATGATGGCAGGAGCAGGTAGGGAGATGGCTGCACGCGTCGATCCTGCACATGCTTGGATCGAGAGCGCCTCTTGAGGCAGGCATGCTCATAAACCCAGTAGCTTCAAGCAGCAGCCCTTTGGGAAAAGGGGTGGCAATCCGCCTCAACTCCTCTGATGAGGTTGCCGTAGCATTGAAAGACCTACCGGCAGGCACAGAGTTGGACGTCGAGGCACGCCTAGTCGTTGTACGAGAGTACGTTCCCGCGGGACACAAGGTTGCTCTGGTGGATCTAGCCAGGGGTGCTCCCGTGCACAAGTACGGCCAGGTAATCGGATCCACCACGGCACCAGTTATCGCAGGCGAGCATATCCACCTTCACAATCTGTCTGGCGACCCTGCTTTCCCTGTGCTTGCAGACAGCGTATTCACTGCTGCTGAGGCACTGGAGTCGCGTACGGCATCTCGGCGAACTGACCTTCAGTGTTTCGATGGGATCATTCGCCCAGACGGGCGAGTGGCAACGCGTAACTATATAGCGGTCATTCCAATGGTTAATTGTGCCAGCTCCGTAGCACGCATGATAGCAGAGAAAGCTCGCTTAGAGGGGCTTGTGGCTGCCTCGAGTGGCCTGGATGGCATTATTGCATTGACCCATGCGAGCGGATGTGGAATGCCTGGGGGCGATGGTGTGAGTCAGGAGGGCTCCCGGGCTAGTATGGGACTGGAGATTCTTCGCCGGACTCTTGCTGGATACGCGTCCCACCCCAATATAGGTGGAGTAGTGATAGTCAGTCTGGGATGTGAAGTCAACCAATTCGACGGGCACTACGAGATGCCATGGGGCAGCGAGACCGACGCCTTTCACGGTACTGTTAACCAAGCTCCTTTTAGGAAATTAGGCATCCAGGAACTGGGTGGGACAGCTAATGCCGTGAGAGCTGGAGTAGAAGCAGTGGACTCGATAGTTTCTGAGCTGGGCCGCGTGGTTCGCGAGCCCGTAGGGGCCTCAGAGCTTGTGGTGGGACTAAAGTGCGGGGCTTCAGATGGCCATTCCGGCCTGAGCGCCAATCCAGCCCTGGGTGCAGCTGTGGACGTGATCGTGGCGCAGGGGGGAACTGCGGTGCTCGGCGAGACTCCTGAGATATATGGGGCCCATCATCTGCTAGCTGCTAGGGCAGTGAGCGAGGAGGTACGAGAGGCGCTTCTACAGCGGATCAGCTTCTGGGAACGCTATGCAGCGGCCAACGGCGCCACCTTGGACGAGAACCCATCTCCTGGCAACCATGCAGGTGGTATCACCACCATATTCGAGAAGTCCCTGGGGGCTCTAGCAAAGGCTGGTACAGCCAACTTGAAACAAGTGGTCGGCTATGCAGAACCAGTTTCACGCAAGGGGCTGGTATTTATGGACACACCAGGATATGACCCGGTGTCGGTGACCGGTATGATCGCAGGCGGTGTTAATACGATCTGCTTCACTACAGGACGAGGGTCTGTGTTCGGATCCAAGCCCGTACCCTCGATGAAGCTAGTTGCAACCACCCAGGCCTATAGGCTTATGGACGGTGACATGGACATAGATTGTGGACAGATAATTGACGGCAGGTGTGACATCGAAGAGATGGGCCACCAGATCTTCGATGCTCTTTTGCTCATGGCCTCGGGACATCTAACCAAAAGCGAGCGACTTGGGATGGGAGACGAAGAGATCGTGCCATGGCATGTTGGTGCTGTGCTCTAGGAGCTTTAATGGGCTGTAGAGTATTTCGCCTCACGGACCGCTGGCCATAGCACAGTGCTCGAAGCCCAGTGGTGCCTGAGGGAATGAGGGAAGCGAGATTCCAGGACGTGCTGATAAAGTGGAGCTGAACCTTGAGACACTGGGCCAGCTGCCCGATGGCCTGGGTCCTACCATAGACCCGCGCGAGCTCACCGTAGGGATTCTCCACTTGGGCGTGGGGGCCTTCCACCGTGCTCACCAGGCTGTCTATACCGAAGCAGCGATGGCGCAGGACTCTGCAACCGAGTGGGGGATCTGTGGGGTTAGCGAGCGAAGTTGCGCCGTCTCTCAGCTCCTGTCACAGCAGGACTGCCTTTATTCGACAGTGACGGTGGATGCGCATGCGAGCTCGGTAAAGGTTGTTGGCAGCCTACGCAAAGCTCTTTTCGCTCAAGCTCAATCCGAAGAGCTGCTAGGTGCGTTTGCCGATGATGCTATCAAGGTGGTTTCCCTGACGGTTACCGAGAAGGGCTACAGGCATAATCCCTCCACTATGCGACTTCGCCAAGACGATCCTGAGATCACGATGGACCTTGCAGGCAGGCCACCAGTGACGGTGATCGGTCAGCTGGTACGGGGTCTCCAGGCCCGCTATGCAGCATCGGGTGCCCCGGTGAGCATCGTCAGCTGTGACAACATACCCGCTAATAGCCACGCGCTGAAGGCGCTGGTTGAGGAGTTCTGCTCCATGCTGCCAGCTGATGAGGCTGACCCGCTGCTCTGTTGGATAGACAATGAGGTGGCGTTCCCTTCGTGCATGGTAGACCGCATAGTCGCGCCTGCCAGTGAGCTGCACCGAGATGCTGCCCAAGCGGCGCTCGGTGTGAGGGACAGAGGCGTTGTGGCCTGCGAGCCTTTCAAGCAGTGGGTTATAGAGGACAGGTTTGCTTCAAAGCGGCCTCCATGGGAGCATGCTGGTGCGCTGATGGTTGACGACGTAACGCCGTACGAGACCATTAAGCTGAGGCTTCTCAACGGTACTCATTCGAGCCTCGCCTACCTAGGAGCACTTGGCGGCAGCACGAACATCGCCGAAGCGGTCTCGCTAGAGCCGCTCGCTGTATACGCGCGCCGCTTGATGGACGAGGCTTCAGCAAGCACAGTAAAGGTTCCATGCAGATTTGACTTCGAAGCTTACAAACGATCTGTGCTCGAGAGGTTTTCCAATCCGGCTCTCGCCCATTCTACGCTCCAAGTGGCTATGGATGGAACTCAGAAGCTGCCTCAACGGTTGCTTGCAACGATAGCTGACCTACGTGCTAAAGGAGCCGAGCCCCTTTACACCCTGTTGGGAGTTGCGGCCTGGATGTGCTTTGTCTGGCTTGCCAAGGATGACAAGGGCAGACCGCTGCCCTTGGACGACCCCCTTGCCTGTACCCTGCGCCGTGCGACCGCCAGTGCACGCAGCGCCAGAGACGTCGTGCGGGCACTATTATCGCTTAACGAGGTGTTCCGTCCAGAACTGACAGATGACTCCTGGGTTGCGGATGTTCTCGTTGACTATGTCAATAGGTTCACTAAGTCTGGTTCCACTGTGAAGGAGCTGGGACATATTTTATCAAGCCTCTGAGGCCCCCGGTGCCGACACGGCGGAGTAAGCTACCGGTATTAGCGATGGTCATGGAGAGCTCCTGGTAGAGTATTTTTCTCTCCCTAGCCAGGGTAGCCAGAGCCAGCGCAAGTACTCTTTGTCGCCGAGCAACTCAAGACGGTGCCACATCACTGGGTTGTCCCCTGACTGGCTGGCATGGCAGGCGATGGCACTCAGCTGGCGGTTACGGTCCACCTCGGCGACTATGTCCACCTCGCTTGGTGAGCGCCCGACAAAGCTCGTGCCATGCTCGGCGTTGAGCTCAACAGCGACCTGCTCAGGCAGGGTCCAAGCCAGAACCGGAAGGTCGTGCCGCCTGGCGGCGGTCAGCGCTGCCTGAGTGGCCTGGCAGTGGTCAGGGTGGCTGGTGATCCCTCCTTGGTCGAAGACGATGAGTAGCTCTGCGTCGCCAAGCACCTGCTCCACCATCTCGGCCAGGGTCTCAACGGGCACCTCGCCGAGATGGCCGTCGCTATAGGAGCAAACGGCCACATCCTCTATCCCGAGCACCTCTGCAGCAGCACGCAGCTCCTCGGTACGGACCTCGCCCAGAGGACGGCAGGTATTTCCAAGGGTAGATGCTTCCCCATGGGTGAAACACAGAGTCCGTACCGCCGTGGTGCGTTCTGCAAGCGCAGCGAGGATGGCACCGAGCCCGAAGGACTCGTCGTCAGGGTGCGCACAGACCGCAAGCGCAGCCCTGACTGAGGGCAGGGTGGTGACCAACGCGGGCTTAGCTTTGCTGCGTCCTCTCTGGAGCGATGCCCCAGTAGGCTCGAACTGGCGAGTTCTCTGTTCTGTGATCCTGCTCACCACCCCATCGCAGTTGGCATCCTCTTTCCTCGTCGCGCCTGGTATAGATAGACACGCTCAAAGGCTTGCTTTGCCAGAGCCCATTGGCGTCCCTCAGAGACGGTCGGGATCTTTTCACGAGGAGGTCGGACCGGATCGACGGCCATGTACACGCCACGATCACCCATGCCAAGCACACAGCGTGCCGACAGTTCGGCAGTGAGCCCTTCGCGCCCTTCTATGCGCGCCGCTATGTCCCTGGCGGCGAGCTCGGCCATTTGTTCGGTCATGTGGCCGGTCTTTGGGAAGTTGATCGGCACTGGGGTCTCGTCGGCAGGCGGAAGGGCAACAGCCACACCCACCGCGTAGACACCGTCGGCCGAGCGGTGACGGTAATGGTCGTCGACGGGAACGAAGCCCTTCGGGTTCCCAAGCGCAGGGCTCTTGGCTACAGCGTCGACACCGGCCAGGGGTGGGATGACAATAGAGCAGCTTGAGGGGGTGGGGCTTGACCCTTCAGCCTCGACGACGTCTTCGGTGATCTTAGTTATTGCCACCGAGGTGCGATAGACGATGTCTCGCTCTTCGAAGGCTCCCTCGAGCAGTTGACGTATCTTGCCAGCTCCACCCATGCCCATGTGACCGAGGAAGGGCTCGGGGGTGAGAACCGTGATCGGAACCCGGTGGCGAAGCTTGCGCCGCCGAAGCTCGTGGTCCAGCTCAAAGGCGAGCTCGTATACCGGGCCTATGCAGCTGGCCCCTGGTGCCGCGCCGATGACGATGGGACCTGGGTTCGCAAACAAAGCCCGAATAGCATGAGCAAGCTCTTCGGTCTCTCGGGATGACATCGGAGAGTGACCGGGTCCGTCATAAGGACCAAGGCCTGCCACGGCCTCATTCGCACTGCGGTGTCCAGTGGCAACAACGAGGAAGTCATAGGGGAGCTCGGCTCGTTCGGTGATGACGACCTTGGCGTCGGCGTCAATGCCGGTGACAGTCTCATGAGCGAAGCCAACCTGTTTTGCGGCAAGCGGTCCGGCAAGATCAAAAGAGATCTGTGCGAGGCTG
>JAMCQF010000198.1 GCA_023379605.1 Actinomycetota bacterium | reverse complement strand
TAACAGTTGCCGTTGGAGTCTTCAACGAGCAGGGCTATGACGGCACCAGCATGGAGGACCTCTCACGCAGGCTCGGAATAACCAAATCAGCCATCTACTACCACGTCCACAGCAAGCAAGAGCTGCTCGGCCTCGCTTTGGATCGGGCACTCGATGGGCTGTTCGACCTTGTCGCTACTGCTCCGGGTGATGGTGCACCAGCCATAGAGAAGCTCGAGTACTTGGTGCGCGGCAGCGTGAAGGTGCTGGTTGATCGGCTTCAGTACGTGACGCTGCTGCTTAGGGTCCGAGGCAACACCGACATAGAGCGGCGTGCCCTGGATCGCAGGCGCCAGTTCGATCGAGTGATTGCGGAGCTGGTGAGGCAGGCTGAGGCCGATGGCGAGATCCGACCCGACATCGATCCCGCTATCACTGCTCACCTGCTGTTCGGCATGGTCAACTCTCTCGTGGAGTGGTACAATCCGATAAGACACTTGGGAAGCGATGAGCTTGCCGCAGCAGTATGTGCAGTCGCCTTTGACGGATTGCGCGTGGCAAAAGCCCAGGACAGAAAAGTTTCGGGCAAGCGGGCCGGGCGTGATGGCAGGTCTCCAGTGCCAGCGCGATCTGCCAGGAAAGCCTCGCTTGAGAAACCAGATCGAAGATCCCTGTCAGCCGGACGGGCGAGGCACTCCCGCTAGAGCCTACCCAGCCCCGAGAGCCTCCACGGCGAAGGCTTTCGGTTTGAACAGTGCGACGACCAGGCGTGAGGCATCTGAAGAGCCCAACGGCGATCACTTCAAGCCTTAGATTGCAACCAGGCGATCCGGGGGTGGAGCTGACGGGGTGAACTGGCTGAAGTACTTCTCGGTGTGGAGATGGCCCTCTGCGACACCGAGGCGTATGGCTGCGTCGGTGCAAGCCACCACGAACTCGGGGCTTCCCGCGATGAAGACACTGTAGTGGGAGAGATCCTCGAATAGTCTGGGCAGAAGCTCGGGGATGCGTCCCACCGGCGGATCGCCGTGTTGGCGCGTGAGTGTCCTTATGAACTTGAAGTTCGGGTACTGGTGCTCCCAGTAGGTTATAAGCCCCTGATCGAAGACGTCTTCCTCGGTCCGTGCTGAGAACAGGATGGTTACTGGGCTGGTAAAGCCCCTGCGGAGCGCTGCGTCCGCAAGCGCCAGGATAGGCGCAATTCCCGAGCCTCCCGCCAAGCACAAGACCGGCTCATCCACCGAAGGATCCCCTATGAAAGTGCCGTAGGGCCCAGACACCCTAACAAGATCGCCCGGCTCGAGCCTGCTTGCGATCCAGGTGCTCGTGAGGCCCTCGTGGTCTGCAGAGACTATTAGGGTGATCTCCCCATCAGGCCGGGGCGCGTTGGCAATCGAATAGGATCTCTCAGGCAAGTCCCCTTGCGGGTCCCCTACCGTCACAAACTGTCCAGGCCAGTAGCGCAACCGCTCTCCAAGAGGGCGCAAGCGCACCTCGACGATGCCAGGGGTGCGCCTTATCTTGTCGATCACGACAAAGCTGACGTCACGGCGCGGAGGGAAGAGCTTGGGCTGGGCGTCCGCAGTGCCGTACTCGATCTCTAGAACCTCGCTTATCGGCTTGGCCATGCACATGAGCCCGAACCCAGCATGGCGATCCTCCTGAGACAGCGCCATGTCCAAGACAAAGCCCTGATCGAACTCGCCGGAGATAACCTTTGTCTTGCACTCCCCGCAAGCTCCAGCACGGCAGTTATTGGGCAGCGCGTAGCCCGCCTCCTCGAGTGCATCGAGCACGGTCTGATCCCCACGGCAAGGAACCTCCCGGCCCGAAGGGATCAGACGTATGACAGACATCGGGTCCACCTCCAGAACCTGCTGTTGACTTACATGGTAGCAACGCTCTCCATCTGCCTGTGGACCCGCACCGACCAAGGACCTGCTGGGTTTTCCTGGCAGCGCTGTGCCCCCAATCGGTTGGCACAGAGCTCAAGGGGGGATCCAGCCCAGCTGGAGGCTCTTGACCCAAGCATATGAGAGGAGTACCCTCCATCTTAAAGAGCTGAACTGACCGTTCGGTCGGTTACTATGTAGTAGATTCGTTCTGGTATCTCGTGTTGAAAGGTAGAGGTGCTCATATGGTCCAAACCACTGGAAGCGAACTGGGCTCGCTCCCCCCTGAGATCTCACAGCCGAACATATTCCCGCTGTCCTGGTCGGCCGATTCGACCCAGGCAGCCAAGCTGGAGCAGATCTGGGCTGCCTCGAGGCGGGAGTACTGGGACCCGCAGGCTCTCGCCTGGAGCAGCTTTGATGCTGGCTCCTACACTGCTGAGCAAAGAGAGGCCATCGCCTACTGGTGGGCACTGCTCTCGGTTTTCGACGCGTCAGCTCCTCCTGTGTTCGCGGAGGCTCTCATAAGAACCTACGAGGTCCATGAGGAAGACGCTGTGCGGCGATGCTTCTTTTCCATAGAGCGCGATGAGCAGAACCATGAGCAGATGTGCGGTATGGCCATAAGCCATCTGACCCCTGGAGGCCCGCTCGGATATGAGCCTACGACTGAGCTCGGCAAGCAGGCCCAGCGCAACGTCAAGTGGCTGTACCATAACGGTGCAAGGTACTGGGATGGGTACAAGAAAGCCGTTGGCCGCTACAGCCTGCCGGTGCTGTTCAGCTCATTTCTCATGGGCGAGACGGCTGCAGCCACTCTTTTCCACCATATGGCCTCGCACTCAAAAGAGCCTCTGTTTGCCGATGCCTTTACCAAGATAGGACGCGATGAAGGCAGGCACATGGCGATCTGCCTTACCCTCATGGAACGGGACTACCCACACTTGAGCGAGGATGAGCGCAAGATCGTCACCAAGCAGATAAGAGCTGGCTACGTCTTCCTCTCTGGGGTGCTGTTCGAGCCGCCTCAAGAGTTCTGGGATCTCCCGGAAGACTTCATTGCCACCCAGCGTGCCTGTGAGGAGGTAGCGCGCTCTGCGGGTTTCGGTGTTGCCACCTTCGATGAGAAAAAGGATAATTGGCGAAAGGCCATGCTGGACGTGAAAGGCGTCGTCGAGCGCCATAACATCGCTTTCCCTGCAATACCCGAAGTAGGTATAACAGGCGAAGAGGTGACCAACGTAGATTACGAGGACATAATCCCGGTTTTTTGAGCTGTACGGGGAGACCGAAGGGGAGGCCGGTGGGATGATTTTTGAGCCAGAGCTGGAGACGCTGCCAAATGACCGGCTACGGGAGCTACAGGCCGAAAGACTGGCAGCAACTGTTCGCTACGTGAGCAAGCGGGTTCCGTTCTATGGGGAGACACTGTCTGCTGCCGGCGTTAAGCATGCAGACATGGTGCCAATTGAGGATCTGCCCACAATTCCCTTCACCCGTAAGAAGGACCTGGTCGAGCACTACCCATACGGGTTGCTCGCTGTCCCCAAAGAGGAAGTTGTCAGGGTGCATGCCTCCTCAGGGACCACAGGCAAGCCAACCGTGGTCGCCTACACCGCAGCTGACATGGACCTGTTCGCCCGGGTCGTAGCCCGCTGCCTTGCCCTAGGGGGCGGCCAGCCCGGGTTCACCCTCCATAACGCGTACGGATATGGGCTGTTCACAGGCGGGCTGGGACTGGATGCAGGGGGGATGCGCCTGGGCATGGCTGTGGTGCCAGCCTCGGGCGGGATGACCCAACGCCAGGTCACCTTGATCTCCGACCTCCGGCCCGAGATCATCTCAGCCACGCCCAGCTACGCTCTCACGCTCGCCCAGGAGCTTCGCTCGCGCGGCATCTCCCCCGAGGAGAACAGCCTGCGCTACGCAGTGGTTGGGGCCGAGCCATGGACCGAGCCCATGAGAGTGGAGATAGACGCGACTCTCGGAGTGCGCTGCACCAATATCTACGGGCTCTCGGAGATCATAGGTCCGGGCGTGGCAAACGAGTGCATCGAGGAGCGCCACGGATCCCACATCCAAGAGGATTTCTTCCTCCCAGAGGTCGTTGACCCACAAAGTGGGGACCCCTTAGAAGACGGAGAGGAAGGTGTGCTCGTGCTCACCACGCTCACCAAGCAAGCCCTCCCGCTGCTTAGGTACTGGACTGGCGACATCACAAGCCTCTCCCACGAGCCATGCTCATGTGGAAGGACCTTTGCCCGCATGTCCCAGATCAAAGGACGCACCGATGACATGATCATCATACGAGGCGTGAACCTCTATCCAACCCAGATAGGTGATGTGCTCGGCCTGGTAAGGGAGCTGAGCCCGCACTTCAAGCTGGTGGTCAGCCGTGAGGGGCTCTTAGATGAGGTAGAGGTAAGAGTTGAGGTGACAGAGGAGTTCTTCAGGGCCGTGTCTGTCGATATGCTCTCTGACGAGGTCGTGGAAGCAGATCATGTGCTTCGCTCCTGCCGGGAGAGGACAAAGACCCTGCTAAAGGACAGTCTCGGTGTCAATGCAAAGGTCACGCTGCTAGCGCCAGGTGAAGGACCGCGCTCTGAAGGGGGCAAGCTGAGCAGGATCGAGGACCACCGTAACCTCAACTAAGCTGGCCAGTTCATTGTAGAAGCAGTGACCAGGAGTCCTCCAACTCGCCGTGGATGGCACATCCTCAGCGGTCCTGAAAGTCGGCCGGGCGCTTCTCCACAAAGGCAGCCACTCCTTCTTTGAAGTCGTGGCTGGAGCGGAGCAGCCCGTAGGCAAACCCCTCGAGCTCCAAGCCGAGGCTCAAAGGGCCATCGTAGGCATGATTGAGCACTCTCTTTGCAACCTTTAGCGCAAGACCAGCTTTACCGGCCAGCTCTGCTGCGATGGAAGCGACGCTGGAGTCAAGCTCGTCACCTGGAACCACCTGTGACACAAGACCCCAGGACAGGGCCTCTTCGGCAGAGATCCGCCGGCCTCGCATGATGACCTCCTTGGCGCGCCCCAGCCCCACCAGCCTTGCCAGGCGCTGGGTCCCCCCTGAGCCGGGGATCATTCCAAGATTGATCTCGGGAAAGCCCAGCTCTGTGTCCTGGGCAGCCACGCGGATATCGCAAGCGAGGGCGAGCTCGAGGCCAACACCCAAGGTAAAGCCGTGCAAGGCTGCTATCACGGGCTTTGGACACCTTTCGGGCGCAGCGACCCCTTGAGCAAGCCTGGAGAGCTCCTCTGGATCGCGCTCCAGAAACCCAGCTACATCCCCGCCAGCTGTAAAAGCCCGCTCACCTGCACCTTTTAGCACCACCACCCTGACAGCCTGGTCCTGCCCCAGCTCCGCGAAAACCTCTGCAAGCTGCGAGCGGGCAAGCATGGACACCCGGTTTAGCTTTTCTTGTCTGTCCAAGGTGATCGTCGCAATAGCTGAATCTGAATCGCTCTCCACCCGAAAACCATCGTAGTCCGTCACTGCTTGTCCTCTCTGCTATCTTTGGCTGCACCCTCCCTCGCTGCCAGCAGCTGCTCCTGCACGGCACGGCGAAGCAGCTTGCCAGAAGAGGATTTGGCCAGATCATTGACAAAGACATACTCCCTCGGTCGCTTGAAAGATGCCAGATCCCCCGCAGCAAGGCAGTGGGCATCTAACTCCTCGGCAGTGACACCATCCCCGACGACGGCTGCGACCACGCGCTGGCCCAGACGATCGTCGGGCAGGCCAACTACTGCCACCTCCTTTACGGCGCTATGGCGAGAGAGGACATCTTCGATCTCGAAGGGGTGGACGTTCTCTCCTCCGGAGATGATCATGTCGTCCATGCGCCCCACGATCCAGAGATCTCCGTCCCCATCGAGCCTGCCCAGGTCGCCTGTGAAGTACCACCCCTTGCGGATAGCCTTTGCATCGGCATCGGGACGGTTGAGGTAGGACCTGAAGGCCTCGTCACTGGATAGGTGGCAGATGACCTGGCCTATCTCCTCCCCGCCTATGAGGTCGTTTGGACCTGCGTCCTCCTGTGGCCTTACCAGACGGATCCTCTCGTGCAGGCCGGCCCTTCCCGCACATCCAGGCTTTGCAAGCTGGTCTGCAGATACAGCAAAGGTGTAGATCTCGGTGGAGCCATAGTGGTTAACGAACACGGACGGCTTGAAAACTGAGGTGCAGGCTTGAGCGAGGGTCGCTGTCATGGGGGCACCTGCGTAGGCCAGCTTTTGCACCTGAGGAGCCCCCCCTTGGCGATTTGCCTCCTCGATAAGGTCGTGGAAAAGCGTTGGAGCCAGGTAAAGGGCGCTCACCTTTTCATCGTGCACTGCCTTTAGAGCTGGGCCAGCCCGGAACTGTGGCTGGACTATCAAGCACCCACTTACCATTGACATCGCCAGAAGCGAGCGCATGCCCATGGTGTGGTAGATCGGCATGACCCCCAGGGTGCGCTCGCCAGGTTCGTAGCGACACTGGATGACATGCGCCTCAGCAGAGGCCTGCTCGGCTCGATGGGAGCGAGGAACTCCCTTTGGCCGTCCCGTCGTTCCTGAGGTGTACAGGATAAGGCATGTCTCACGCTCATCGACGCTGCTCGGAGTGGAAGCGGGTGTCGCTGCA